>DASXYW010000024.1:0-71817 GCA_036502265.1 Steroidobacteraceae bacterium
CACGGCCGAAATCCTATCGGATGAGCGGCGCTCAACTACCGCAGCCCGATTGGCTCTCATGACTGGCCTAACGCGGGGCGAAGTTGAGAAGCATCTGAACGAGCGCAATGCCGCGACAAAGCGTCGCTCGCAGAAGGCGACTGCGCTCATGACGCCGGCCGCAGTGCTTACCGCATGGAATACGGATACCAGATTTTCGACGCCCTACGGCGTTGCTCTCGACCTATCCCTAAGCCCCACGGGGCGGCATCGAACATTTGGGGAGCTTGTAACGGCAACTGCGCCAGACGCGGATCCAGATGCCGTTCTCGACCAACTGCTCGCAGCCGGATGCATTGAGGTCCACGAGCAAGAGTTCGTCAGGTGCACAAATCGTGCATACATTCCTGCGGGCGTAAGCGTTGAAAGAATCTCCAGGATGGGAACGGTCCTTGGTGCTCTCGCTGCAACGCTTGCCCACAACTTACTTGAGGATTCCTCCGCGGGTTATCTCGAACGCGCTGTCCAAACAGACTTTCCAGTCTCTCAAGATGGCAGACGTGCAATTAGAGAATGGCTCGCCGTCGATGGAACCAGATTTCTTGAGACGCTGGACGCCTGGATGACGGCGAGTAGAGGCGATTTGGAAACGTCCACTGGCCAGCGCGTGGGCGTCGACATCTTTATGTACGACGTGGCATCGGAACCTTCTTCAAACACAGTGGCCAAGCTGGCAGCGAATTAGTAAGGGGATCGGTATGTGTAGCACTACACGGGCATTTGCATTTGGTATTTCCTCGCTGTTGATATTTGGGGTCGCTTCCGCTGCAAGTGCGGAATCTGACGGAAGCGACGTGGTCGCTGTCGGACCCGTGGAGTTAGTGGAGAACGCGAATGTCACCGTTCTGGGACGCGTATACCGCCTGGATGATGCGTCAGCGCTACAGACCGGCGACAAAATCGCCGTGCACGGTGAATTGCAGCCTGACGGATCCGTTAAAGGTGCGTGGGCGCAGTCTCTCGGCTCGTATGTTGCAGGTTCGGATAGCGTGTACGAGACCGGCGTCGTCACAAGCGTCAATCAGACATTTGGCCGCCTATCCATCGGTGAAAGTGAAGTCGACTACACAGCAGCACTCGCCGAGCCGGGCGCTGCCACCCCGAGCAAGGGCGATGTAGTTGCGGTGGTGGGCACTCAGCCGGAAATTGGCGGTGTGGTGCTAGGGTCCACTACGCGTGCTACTTCTGACGCAGTAACGATCGCGACTAACGGAATGGTCCATCTTGCGGGCATCACCGGCAGCAATTCGGCAAGGGCCGGAATCACTGGTAGCAACCGTTCAACACGCGGAATCACTGGCAGTAATTCAGTAACCGCTGGGATCACTGGTAGCAACCGTTCAACCCGCGGGATCACTGGCAGCAATTCAGCAACGGCGGGGATCACTGGCAGCAACTCTGCGACCGCCGGGATTACTGGCAGTAATTCGGCAACGGCGGGAATCACCGGCAGCAACTCTGCGACCGCGGGAATCACTGGCAGTAACTCCGTGACCGCGGGGATCACGGGCAGCAACTCCACGACCGCGGGGATTACCGGAAGTAATCGCGCTACGCGCTAAATGCGGTGCCCGGTGCGCGCTGCGTAGAGCGAATTCGCGCCGACCATTCCTCACCGCAGAGCCAATTTCTAAATAAGAAAGCAAATTGCGGGAGCGATAATTAAAGGGCCGTACTCGGCCCTTTCTGTTGCTTACGCATCGATCGTGCTTACGCCGCGACGTCGAACGGCGGCACCGAGCATCCGACGTCGACCACTTGGCGGGCCGAGTCTAAAGGCTACCTCATACGAAGTGGTATTTCCTTCGTCGTAGAATGGCGGCGTTCTGATTGTGCAGGCCGGCCAGCGGTGGGAGACCGCGGTGGACTGGCACATACAATCAACGATGATTAGCCTCGGTTTACGTCTCGAGACTCCCGTGTGAACAAGAAGCTCTTCCTATCATGGCAGTTCGATTCGCCAGCGCGGGTGGGCCGGGTCTTTGTGCGGGATGCTCTGCGCGAGGCGATGGAACAACTCAAGCTGGCTGTCACCATCGAAGAGCCGGAACGTGACGTCGCGCGAATCGACCACGATGCGCGGCGCCTGCCTAGCTCGGCCGTGCAGGACATCCTCAAGCACATCGACGAAGCAGGGGTATTCGTGGCCGACGTCACCGCTGTCGGCCGCATCGGCAATGGGGCCGATATCCAGCCGGAGAGCGCCGGCACCAAGGTTATCAACTCGAATGTGGCTCTCGAGTTGGGGTACGCAGCGCGCGCGCTGACCGACTCGAAGATCGTGATGGTGTTCAATGCACATTACGGTTGGCAGGATGAGCTGCCGTTTGACGTGCGAAATCGCGCCGATGCCATTGCCTATACGTTGGCGCCGAATGCCGGGCGTCCGGAGATCGAGGCCGAGCGTAAACGGCTCAGCTCGCGCCTCGCTGCCGCCATCGACCGCTGTCTGCAAGCTCCGGATCCGGCGGCGGAAAAATCGCCGGCCACGCCGTCGACCTACAACAAGGCCGTGTATTTTCCGGCCGGGGAAGTTCTGGCTCAAGTCGGCGAGGCCGGATCGGGCAGCTTCTATTCCTATTCCACCGATACTTTCTGCTACCTGCGCCTGATTCCGGTTCCAAGTCTCGAGCGAGCGCTGGCAATCGCCTCGCTGACCAAGGCGGCCTCAGAGGCGCCGATCTTGAGCCGCCAGCCGGGCGGAGCGTTCAGTAGCGCCAATCAATTTGGCGCCATCGCCTTCGAGGTCGGCTCCCAGCCCGGACGCGGGCGCGGCAAGCTCGCGGCGTCGACCCAGCTGTTCAAGAACGGTGAGCTTTGGAGCCTCAATGCGGCCATGGTGGCGCACGAACGTGGCGATCGCCCGGCCTGGATCAAATTGCCATTCCTGGCCTCGGCGGTGTTCGAGCGCGTGTACTACGACACCCTGCGAGCGCTGTTGCGCTTCGCACAGAAGTCGCTATCGCTGAGCCCGCCGTGGCTGGCCGAGTGCGGGTTGGTCGGCATCCAAGGCCTGCACATCGGCGTTGCGCCGGAGGATATTCGTGGACCGGTGAGGCACAACGAGGTGATCGTGCGGCGCACGCTCAAGAACATGGACGACAACGCGATCGACAAGCTACTGCTGGATTTCTTCGCCATGCTGCACGAAGCCGCCGGCATGCAGCGGCCCGCTTCACTGCATTCCTTCCCGCCGCATCGTCCGCGCTAGCGGGCCTTAGGCGGGTTGTGCCGCCAGCAGGCTGGCCAGGTCGAAACGGATTTCCTTGGTGCGATAATCGATCGATACGCGCGCGAACTGCCGCAGGTAGTTCATTCCGATCAGCAGCGCCGGCTGCTGCGTCAAGCCCCAGATATCGAAGATCGGCAGATCGGCGATGACCAGCGTGCAATCGGTGAATTCCAGGTCCTGCAGACTGATTCGGTCGATGACCGTCAGCTGTCCGATGACCTGCCCGCCGGTCACTCCGGTCAGGGGCAGGGTGCCGAGCTCGACACGCAGCGGGTGGTGGCGTCCCAGAGCATTCAGCAGCGGCGGGTTGCCGACCGAGACCTCGGCGCCCGAATCAATGAAGGCCGTGGTCGAGACTCCAGCGACCTTGCAGTCGAGTGAGCGCAGACGTCCGGCGCTTCCAACAGTACGCACGCGTGCCTGGTCAGGCCGTGCCAGGTACCACATTCCGCTCGAGTGTGAGGCGTCGATTTCGAGCGCATGCTGCTTGAAATCAAACGTGACGCGATAACCGTCGATCGTATCCAGCCCCAGATAGCCGTCCGCCTCGAGCATCGAGCGCGGCACGACCGGCATTTCAATGCGCTGGTGGCGCGCGGATCCGACGGCCAGTTCGCGCACGTGCACGGTCTCGGTGGCCATGGTGCGCACGATCCCGCGCAGTACCACCTGCCTTCCGCGCAGCGGGCCCAAATTGGCCGCGACGTCGTCGGCCACGACGCTGCGATCGGCGCCGGTGTCGACAACGAATCGATACGGCCCGGTGCCATTGAGCCGGACGTTCACCGTCAGACGCTGGGCCGCATCGCTGGCGGCGTTGATGCGATCGGGAGGCTGCGAGGCCGATGGGTCCGCGGAATCCGCACTGACCGGCAAGGCCGGCGTCTGCGCCTTCGTCAGCATCGAGGTCAGCAGCAACGACGATGCGCTCGCGCCCAGGAAATGGCGGCGTGAGAGGGCGGCCAGCGGCGATCGCGTCGATCGAATCCTCACCCGCGACACAATGCTCCTCGGCCCAATCGGCCTTAGCTTACGGAGGATTACTCAAAGGTCATTGTGCACGCGAGTTGGTGCATGGCAAAGGGCGCACATTGCGCCCGAGGCGTACCCCGCTGCTGCGTCGCAATGGCTCGCGAGGAACATTACGCGCGGGCCAGTTCCTCGCGCAGCTTGTGGATCTCGGCGTCGATTTCCTTCAGCCGCTTCATGGCCTGCTCATCGCCCAAGGTGGCTTCGCGCACCGCGCGTCCCTGGCTGGCTTCGAGCGCCTGGATGCGGGCGTAGATGACGCCGGTGCGGCCGTCCGTGCCCGGGGCGGCCCGGACCTGCCAGCGCTTGCCGGCAGGATCCCATTCATGCTCAGGCGACGGAGCGGGCGGACGATAGGCAATCACCGCACCGGTGGTCAGATCCATGCGCTGCGTGCGGTGATCGTAGCTGCCCTCGAGCGCCAAGGTGCCGGCCGGCAGTCGCACCGCGAGCAGCCCCTCGTCGTCGCAGTGCAGGCGCTTACCGGTGAAAAGGCCGCTCGCTGCCTCATACAAACTATAGGTCTTGATCATTGCTCCAGCCGCTCCGGGCAGGGCTCCTGACACTCAAATAGTGCGGCGGAAAGCGCGCTGCTGTATGCGACCGGGTTCACGGGCTAGGCTGCCGCCGAGCGCAGGTGTGCTGTGGGAGTGCACGCTCGCTTAGATGTAACGTTAAGTGGATTCTCCAAATAATTTAGAAGTGATTGTTTTATAGTACATATTAATCGAGCGCAGGACTGCCGCTGGCATTCACCGCGCGCGCCGGTGTGGACCGTGCACATGGCCGACGGCCGGTGGCGCGTGGCCTTCGCGGCGCGCCGCGCGGGTCATCTCCTTGAGGATGCCGCAGCGATCGGTATTGCCGGGGTTGGCACACAGCCCGCGCAGCTGCCGCAGCTGTCGCTGCAATCCTCGCAACTGCGTGATGCGGTCGGCCACGTGGCGCACGTGCTCATCGAGCAGCGCGCTGACTTCGGCGCAGTTGCGCGACGGCGCATCGCGAAACTTCAGCAGTGCTCGGATCTCGTCGAGCGTCATATCGAGCGATCGGCAATGCCGAATGAATGACAGCCGCTCCACCTGCGCGCTGTCGTACTGGCGGTAATTGCCAGCCGAGCGTGCCGGCGAGGGCAGCAGTCCCTCGCGCTCGTAGTAGCGGATGGTCTCGCTCTGGCATTGCGTGCGGCTGGCCAGCTCGCCGATCGACAAACTGCGTGACATGAGGCACATCCGCGGCTTGGAAACTTGACTCTATAGTAGCTATAGGGTTCTAAATCGACAACGTCACACCCCCAGCCTATTCCGCGCTGCCATGGTAGTCAGTCACACACGTTCCGATTCGCACGCACACCACGACCACGCCCGGCAGTGCGGGCACGATCATGCGCATGGCCATGGCGCCGGCGAGAGCGCGCTGCTGCTGGCGCTGTGGATCACGCTGGCGTTCATGCTGGTCGAGGCGATTGGGGGCTGGATCGCAGGCTCGCTCGCGCTGCTCGCTGATGCCGTGCACATGCTGGCCGATGTCGGGGCGCTGGCGATGAGCTACAGCGCCGTGCGGGCCGCGAGCCGGCCGGCAACCCACGTGATGAGCTATGGCCACCACCGCTGGCAAGTGCTCGCGGCTTTCGTCAACGGGCTGGCATTGCTGCTGCTGTCCGCCTGGATCGTGTTCGAGGCCGTCGGTCGACTGATTGCCCCCGTCGTGGTGCGCTCACCGGCCATGATGGCGGTCGCCGGGCTGGGCATCGTTGCCAACCTCGCCAGTTACCTGGTGCTGGCACGCGGTGAGCGCACCCTCAACGTGCGCAGCGCGCTGATGCACGTGGCGGCGGATATCCTGGGCAACGTCGGCGCGCTGCTGGCGGGCGTGGCGATCTACCTGTCCGGGTGGATGCCAGTCGACCCGCTGCTGTCGGTGATCACCGCGACGCTGATCGTGCGCGGCGGTTACCGGATCACACGCGAATCGGCGCACATCCTGCTCGAGGGCACGCCGGCCGAGCTGGACGTGGCCGCGGTCGAACAAACGATCAAGGCCGCCGTGCCTACGGTGAGGGCCGTGCATCACGTGCACGCCTGGTCACTGACCGACGAGCGGCCGATGATGACACTGCACGTGGTGGTGAGCGAGGGCGCCGACCCGATGCTGTGCCTGGCCAGCGTCCACAACACGCTGCGCACGCAGCTGAACGTGGTACACGCCACGGTGCAGATCGAGAGCCAGCCGTGCGGTGACGACTGTGGTGGGCCGGCGCGCTAGCCGCCGTGCTCTGTTGCTGCTGCTCGGCCTGCTGAGCAGCGCTCCCGGAGTGCGCGCCGATGACGCCCCGGCGCCCAATGCCATGCCGGGCAGCTGTGACGCGCGCATCCTGATCGAGCTGGACCACGGCTTGCGCGCCGCTCCGGATAAGGCCTGGGTGGAAGATCTTGCCGCCGCCGCCGGGGTACGGTTGCGGTATCTGCGGCCATTGACGCGACACTGGTACATTTTGCGGCTGCGCGATGATCGGGATGGTAGCAACTGCGAACAAGCGCTCGCACGGTTGCGCCGCGATCCGCGCGTGCACGCAGTCGAGCTCGACAAGCGCCGCAAGCACGAAGCCGCCTGAACCCGTAAGATTGCGGTTGAGCCAGGGGGAGGGGGATGCGCACAGCGGCCAGGGCGTGGTGGTTATCGGCGGCGATCTGCCTGCTGATCGCAAAATCCACCGCGCCGGCCGACGCAGCCGCCACTTCAAGCCCGGCCGCCGCGCCGTTCGTCCATCGCGTGATTGTCAAGATGAAGGACAGCGCCGGCGCCACGGCCCCAGGCGGGGCATCGTCAGCGCGCCGCGCCGCAACGCCGCAGATGTTCGCTGCGTTGGCCGAGCGCCACGGCCTGGGCCTCGCCGGCAACCGCCGTATTCTGCCCGGACTCCATGCTCTGCAGGTGGTGCCGCAGCGTGCGGGCGATTCGTTGGAAGCCACGCTGGCTCGCCTGCGCGCCGATCCGGATGTGGAATACGCGGAGGCCGAGCAGCGCCGCTACGCGACCAGCGCGCCGAATGATCCCTTCTTCCTGCCCACGCCGGGCGCCACTGGGCAGTGGTATCTCATGGCGCCGGGGCCGGAACCAGGTTCTGGTGCCAGCGCCATCGATGCGCAGGATGCCTGGGTCAACCTCACCACCGGCAGTGCCGGGCTGGTGATTGCCGACATCGACACCGGGGTGCGCTTCGATCATCCGGATCTGCTGCGCGCCGGGGCCGGTGGCCGGCTGCTGCCAGGCTATACGTTCATCAGCGATGTGCTGGTCGCCAATGATGGCACCACCGGCGATCCTCAGGGCGGCGCGCACTTCGACGCCGATGCGTCCGACCCGGGGGACTGGGTGACCAGTGGCGAGGTCACGCAGTTTGTCGATTTCAACGGCTGTCCGCCGGTCAGCAGCACCTGGCATGGCACGCGCGTGGCCGGCATCCTGGGTGCCATCACCAACAATAGTGTCGGCGTCGCCGGGCTGACCTGGAGCGGTTGGATCCTGCCGGCGCGCGCGCTGGGCAAGTGCGGCGGCGCTGACTCGGACATCGAGACCGCGATGCTGTGGGCCGCCGGACTGCAGGTCACCGACAACTTCAACCAGCCCGTGCCCCTAAATCCCTATCCCGCCAAGATCATCAATCTGAGTCTGGCCGCCACCGGCGCCTGCCCGATGAGCTACGCCACCGTGATCAACCAGCTTGTCAGCATGGGCGTAACGGTGATCGCGGCCGCGGGCAATGAGGGCGGTCCGGTGGATGCGCCGGCCAACTGCGCCAATGTCATTGCTGTCGCCGGCTTGCGCGAGGACGGCACCAAGGTGGGATTCAGCAGCCTGGGGCCGCAGATTGCGCTGAGCGCGCCGGGCGGCAATTGCGTCACCATACCCGGCCCGTGCCTGTTCTCACTTGATACCACGACCAACAGCGGGACGATGGCCCCGGCGCTCAACACCTACACCAATCAGTCCAACCCCAACGTCGGCACCAGCTTTGCCACCCCGCAGGTATCGGGAATTGCCGGCCTGATGCTGTCGGTGAACGGCAACCTCACGCCGGCGCAGATCCTGGCGCGATTGAAAGAGGGCGCGACCTCGCCATTCCCGACGCCCAGCGCCACCACCTGTCACGTGCCAGCCGATGCCAGTGATCTGCAGACTGCGGAGTGCAACTGCACCACGCAGACCTGCGGTGTCGGCATGGCCAACGCCAACGGTGCGGTGACCGCGGCGCTGCGGCCGATTGCAGCGTTGGTGCTGCCCACCGGCGTCAGTGGTGGAAGCAATGTCACGTTCGACGCCGGCGGCAGCGGCGCGGCCTGCCTGCGCAGCATCGCTGCCTATCAATGGTCGGTGATCAGCGGCAGCAGCGTCATCGTCGGATCAAGCAGCAACAGCAGTGCGACGGTCAGGGCGCCGACCTCCGGGACTTCCGTCATCCAGGTCGTCGTGACCGACAGCGTCGGCAGCAGCGATACCGCGCAGGCCACGTTGACGAGCATCAAGGCCCTGAGCACCGCGCCCACCAGCGCCGGCAGCAATGCATGCCTGACGCCGATCACACCGGCTGTGCCGATCACGGTCAGCGTGGCGCCGGCGGGTGCCACGCTCCAGGCGGGGCTGGGCACCCAGGCGTTCACCGCCTCGGTCCGCAGTACGTCGAACAGTAATGTCACCTGGCTTGTCAACGGCATTGCGGGCGGCAATGCCAGCGTCGGGCACGTCAGCAACGCGGGGGTGTACACGGCCCCCGCCACTCTTCCGGCCCCGGCCAATGTTTCGGTGATTGCGGTTGCGGTAGCGAGCCCGGCGGCCTCGGGGTTTGCCGGCGTGGTGCTGACACCGCCGGTGGCCGTATCGGTGCAACCGGCTACCACCAGCGTCGCTGCCGGCGCGGGCGTACGGCAGTTCAGCGCCACGGTGACCAATTCCAGCAATACCCAGGTCAGCTGGCAGGTCAACGGGGTGACCGGTGGCAATGCGATTGCAGGCACGATTTCCAGCACTGGGCTTTACTCGGCGCCCTGCAGCGTACCGAGTCCTGCAACCGTGACGATCAGCGCGGTGTCAGCGGCGGACAGCACGCGTTCGGGGAGCGCGCACGTCACCGTGACGGCAGGGACCAGTACGGCCGCTTGCACCGCCGCGGCCGGCGCAGGCGGCGGTGGTGGAGGCGGCGGCGCCGTGCAGTGGCAGACGCTGCTGTTGCTGGCGGCCGCGGCCGGCTGGGCCGCCCGGACACGTCGCCGCGCGACGCCCTGGGCGGCGGTCCTGTTGTGCTCGCTCGGCGCCTGCGCGCTGGCCCACGCCGACTCGCAGTGGGTCGCCGGCAAAAACTATTTCGTCATCACGCCGGCGCAGCCCACCGAAGTGCCACCCGGCAAGATCGAGGTCACCGAGGTGTTCTCGTATGCCTGCCCGGGCTGCAACCGCTTTTATCCCGTGGCGGATCGTCTGCAGGCCAGCCTGCCCGCCAACGCGGTGGTGGATTTTCTGCCGGCATCGTTCCGGCCGGATGAGGACTGGCCGCTGTTCCAGCGCGCCTACCTCGCGGCCAGGGAGCTCGGCATCGACAAGCGCACGCACGGTGCGATGTTCGATGCGGTATGGAAAACCGGCGAGCTGGCGGTGTTCGACCCGCAGACGCAGCGCGCAAGGCGACCGGCACCCACGATCAACGATGTCGCGCGCTTCTATGAACACAGCGCCGGGGTGAAGGCTGAAGCTTTTGTGGCGACCGCCACCTCATTCGCGGTCGATGTGAAGATGCGCCAGGCCGATGAGCTGATCCGCAATGACGGCGTCAGCGAAACGCCGAGCATCGTGGTGAACGGCAAATACCGGCTCAATCCGATCTCTGCCGGCGGCTACGAGCAGACCATCGAATTGGTCAAGTGGCTGGTGGCCCAAGAGAGCGGTCCGCACCGCTAGTGCGCCGAGAATAATCTCCGCACCGATCGGCGGCTGGCTTGCGCACGCCGGCTGCCGATGATGCGCACGTCACAGATACGGCGATGCGCGTGAAGCGCTTTCACACAATTCGCCGCCTGAACTTCCCCCGGCGATAGCACGAGCCTTAGTGTCCGCGCCCGGTCTCACACCGACTGTGTTCGTCGCAGTCGGAGTCATCGGGGAGCGAACATGAAGATCGTTACCTTGCTCGTACTGGCGATCGCAGCCGCGGGTGCACTGAGCGCCTGCGGCAGCAGCAACTCGGCCCCAGCGGCCGCAAGCCCAGGAACCACCACCGTTCAGGGCTTGAGTACACCGCGGTCCGTCTCGGTCGTGACCGCAAATTAAAGGAGCTGCCATGATCCGTCGCACCTCGGGATCGGCCCTGGCGGCTGCCCTGCTTATTTTCGGCCTGAGCGCGCAGGCGCAAACACCGGCTACTTCTCCCTATAACACTGACCCGCAGAACTTCTACGTCCAGGACGACACCTCGCAAGGCATCGGTAATCTCAACATGGTGCTGTGTGTGGTGGCCGGTCTGGATCCCGGCGATATGGTCAATGCCGGACCCTACGTCGCACTCGTGGATATGACTAAGTGCAACAGCGACAAGGGCGGGGGCAGCAATAACAATGCCGCCGGTGCCACCGACTATGCCACGGGGGTAGTCATCGTCACCCGTGCCAGCAACACCGAGCCGATGATCGGCAAAGTCTGGCTGTCGCTGACCGAGGATGGCGGCAGCACCAATGTCTACGCCTACCTCAGCGCCACCCAGTCGCCTTCCTCGAGCAGCCCGTACGGGGTGTTCCGGCTTGATTACGTCGGCCAGAAGAACGGCCAAATCGGCTTCAATGGTTTCATAGACGCGCAGCCGACCTCGATCAGCCAATACGAGACCGGCAGCGACTCGAGCAATAGTGCGATGACGCTCAACGCCAGCTCGACTGCCGCCGGTTCCGGAACCATTGCGACCCTCGGCGGCAGTTCATTCAATTTTGCTTACAACTCGGGCTACTTTCGGCGCAGCGACGGCACCAACGATCTGTGCTTCGACCGCTCGCGCGCCAACGCGCAGGTGTCGGTATGGCAGTACGGCACCTACAACGCTAACGACGGCTCACGCGTCGATCTGGCACATCCAGGCTTTCCGATACTGGCGACGTACGCCGGCACCGCCTACTACGGTTTTGCCAACTATTGGGGCATCAATTTTCAGGGACTGGATCTCAACAGCATCGCCGACGCGCAGCCGATTTCCGGACTATCGATCGTCGATCAGCGACCCGACAACACCACCAGCTACACGCTCGCCAAGGTCGGCGGTAAGCTGACCAAGTGGACACAGCAGTCCACCACGCTCGATGCGCTCAACGGCATTCCCGTTACCGCTGGCATCGACCTGACGGGGTTGACCAGCGGCAATGCCGCCGTCACCGGTTTTCAGAACTGGCAGCTGCAGTGGAGCAGTGCCGATCAAAGCTTTACCGTCACCGGAACGCAGCAGTGCGACAGCAACGGTTGCGTCGTGAATACCATCACTCCGGTCGCAACGGTCGATGGCCATGCGTTCGACAGCCTGCCACTTTCGGGCTGGGCCAATTCCTACGGCGGCAGCATCAACATTCCGCAGACCGGCGCCCCGCACCAGGCCGGTGATGCCGTCAACTACTTCCTGCAGTCGACCGTGATTCCCGGTTCTGCGGGTCTGATGCTGTACTGCCTGAGCCAGTGTCCGACCGCGGCAGCGCTCGCCGCTTTCGTAACCGGCACCAATCAGAGCACGCCGTTCGGCAACAACACCGATCAGCAGTGGTTCAGCGCCCAGAGCGCCAACACGGTGACCTACCAGTTTGATGCCGGTGGGCTCGAAGATGTCAGCGGCAGCTCGCCGGTGGCGATGGTGGTGGAACAAAGTTCGCAGTTCCCATCTGGCTCGATGTACGCACAGAACGGTATCAACTCCGGCCGCCTGTTCGACACCGCGCTGACGATCGCCGACTGCCCCGGTGGCACCGCCGCCGGCACCGTATGCGAGCCGGCCAACCCGAGGGCCTACTACACCTGGCAAACCGGCTCGCAGCAGTGGACCCAGTCGTTATGGCTGATTGCGGGCGGCCACGTGGTGCCATTTGATGCTCCGCAGAACATTCCTTACACGGTGCCCACCGGCGCCACGTATGGCAGCTACGCCGGGCTACCGATCCTGCTGCAGTTCGACGGTTTCGGCAATTTGAACGGGATTCCCGGCTACTGCGTCGATCCGGTCGACAACGCAACGGTCGACTGCAACACACCGAACTCGCGCTACGTGCCGATGTTCTCGATCGCCGATGGCACCATGCTGACGCTGCCCAATCCGTCGACCCCGCTGCTGGTCAAGGCCCTCAATGCCGAAATACGCCTGAAAAACCTGGGGCCAAGCGGTTCCTCGCCCTGCGCATCAATGACGCTGACGCCGGTGACGCCGCCCGCCGGCGGGACGCATGATCCGAGCAGTAGCGCGGACAGCGAGTACTTGGGAACGAAGCCCACGGTCACCGCCGCGCCCAAGGTCATCGACGGGGTGCTGCAGCAGTAGCCTAAAAGCCTGGGCCTCTTTCAGCGCTCGACGCTGACGATGGGAGCGATCTCGCTGCGCAGCTCCAGTAGATCTTCCGGATAGTCGATGTCGACCTCGGCCTCCGGATTGGCCAGCCGCACGACGTGATCGGCGTAGCGACGCAGCAGCATGCGCGCGTCCTGATCGCCGCGCAGGGCCAGCAGGTCGCTAAAGCACCAGCGTGGAAAGATTGCGGGGAGACCCGTGACCAGGCCGTAGCGTGAGGCGACGATACAGCGCGGTTGGCGCCGCCAGGCGGTGGCCAGCCGGCTCAACGACAGGCTTCCGACCAGCGGCTGATCGGCCAGCAGCAGCAACACGCCGGCGCAGGCACCCGGCAAGCGCGCCACGCCCGCCCGGATCGAGCTGGCGATGCCTTCCTGCCAGTCGCGATTGACAATCACGCCGGCGGTTCCCGGCGGTAGGGTCGCGGCGATCTCGGCCGCAAAGGCGCCCAGCACCACGCTGACCGCACTGCCGGCCAGCTCGGTGGCCCCGGCGATCACGCGCTGGACCAGCGGTTGGCGCTCGAAGCGCACCAGCTGCTTGGGCGATCCGAAGCGGCGGGACTCCCCGGCCGCCAGAACCAGTGCGTGCAGTGTTGATCGGGCGGGCGTACTCATGGGATTTATCATGCCACTGATCGCGCCGGCTCGCCTTGCTTGAAGTTCGCGCCCGGCCCCAGCACACTTTCGGCGGATTCCACCGGGAGCGCTCGAGAATGGTCCCACGCCGCAGGTTTCTGGCCCAGGCTGCCGCCGTGGCCGCCGCTCCGTTCATCAGCACCTCGGTGACCCGCGCGCTGGCGGCCGCCTCTCGCAAAAAGCTTGGATTTGCACTGTGCGGCTTGGGCGAGCTCAGCGAGCAGCAGATCGCGCCGGCGCTGCAGAAGACCGACTATTGCCGCCTCAGCGGGCTGATCACCGGCTCGCCGGACAAGGTCGGCGACTGGAAGACCCGCTACCACATTCCCGATAAAAACGTCTACAGCTACGACACCATGGCGCGCATGGCGGACAATCACGACATCGACGTGGTGTACGTCGTGACACCCAATGCGCTGCACCTGGAGCATGCCCTGGCGGCGGCCAAAGCCGGCAAGCACGTGTTTTGCGAAAAACCGCTGGAGATCTCGGTCGAGCGCTGCCAGCAGATGATCGACGCTTTGAAGACCGCCAATCGCCGGCTCGGGGTCGCCTATCGTTGCCGGTATGAGCCCAGTCACCTGGAGTGCATCCGCATCGTCCGGGACAAGGAATTCGGTCCGCTCAAGATCATCGATGCCTTCTTTGGATTTCACATCGAGCCTTCGGTGTGGCGCTTGAAACGCGCGCTCGCCGGCGGCGGTCCGCTGCTCGACGTAGGCGTCTACTGCGTGCAGGCGACCCGCTACCTGACCGGTGAAGAGCCGATCTGGGTCTCGGGACAGACCATGCAGGGCGATCCGGCCCGCTTCTCCGAGGTGGAAGAGTCGGTGGTATGGCAGAGCAAATTCCCGAGCGGCGTGATGACCCAATGCGGCGCGAGCTATAACTCGGCGCCGACCGGGTATTTCCGCGGCATCGCCGAGCGTGGCTGGTTCGAGCTCGAGCCGGCCTTCAACTACAGCGGCAATCACGGTATGCGCAGCGACGGCAAGCCGATCGAGTTGCCGTCGATCGATCTGTTCGCCGCCGAGATGGACGATTTTGCGCAGTGCATCTGGCAGAACAGGCCGAGTATCGTGTCCGGTGAGGACGGGATGCGCGACGTGCGCATCATGTCGGCCATCTATGAATCGGCGCGCACCGGCAAGCCCGTCGACCTGGCTGACGGCTAACAGGCCAGTTTTCTTGACATGGCGGTCGGCGGACTTAAGATTCCAGTCTTGCCCCGGTGCGGGAATAGCTCAGTTGGTAGAGCGCAACCTTGCCAAGGTTGAGGTCGCGAGTTCGAGCCTCGTTTCCCGCTCCAGTTAAATCGACACCGGATGGTCGAGCCGCTCGCCTGCGGCCGGCGCGGGAATCAATATCGCGAGATGTTCTTCGGCCTCAGCGCCGTCGTTGCGCTGACGGTGCACAATGCCGGCCGGCAGTGCCACCAGCGACATTGCTGGCGCCTTCATCGTAGCGAGGCCCACATCGATGGTCAGCGTGCCTCGCAGCACGAAGTAGAACTGATCGAAGGTGTGGATGTGAAAATCCGGCCCTCGGCCCCCAGGTTGCAGGCGCGCCAGATTCACGGCGATGTGCGCTGAGCCGGTGGAGCGATCGGCGAGAAAGCGATACTGGAAGTGAGCCGAGGATTGCCAGCTCTCGCAGCCGGTTGGACGCTTGATTAGAGATTCCGGATCAGGAATGTGCCGGGCCATCGCCGGCAGCAGCACCTTCGACCACTCAGGTGCCGGTGCGATCAGCTCCAGGTGCAGCTCATCGGCGGCACCGGCATTCCAGTTGCAATGCGGGGTCCCTTCCGGAATTCGCACCAGCGTTCCCGGTGCCGCACTGGTCACGTAATCGCCCAGCTGCAGCGTCATCTCGCCGGCCAGAACAAAGTAGAGCTGATCGGCCGCGTGCTGATGCAGCGCCGGACCGGCGGCGCCCGGCTCGAGCCGCGAGCACACCACGTAGCAGGCATCGAAGCCCGTCTGCGGCCCTGCCAGCACCTCGCTATGCCAGCCTTTGGGATAGTTCGACGGCTCGACCGGCAGGACGCAGCGCATCAGTCGTTCCACTCCAGGATGTAGAGCCCGGCGTTGAAGTCTGTCAGGTACAGCCGGCCATCCGGCTGCACATAGACATCGGCGGAGTGCAGCACCGTCTTCATGTCCGGCCGTGGATCGATCATCCGCGCGGGCGGCGGCGGGACGAAATAGGCGACTTCCTCGGGCCGGAAGGGATTGGCCAGATCAAAGATGCGCAACCCCGCATTCTGGTAGGTGGCGAAGATAAATCGCGAGCTCACATAGGCGTCCGGTCGATTCTCCCAGAGATTGTGGGGACCGAAATGGCCGCCGACCTGGGTGAAATCCCGCTCGCCCGGAACCGGCATGGTCGCGATGCTCACGGGATTGCTCGGCTCGCGGATGTCGAAGATCCACGTGTGTTTCATCTGCTCGACCGAAATGTCGGCAACCGCCTCATCGGCCACTACCAGCAGTTGTCGGTCATGCAGTGGCAGAGCACTGTGGGTGCCGCCGCCGAAGGGCGGACACCAGTTGCGGTGGGCGATGAGTCTCATCGCGCTCGGATCGTGTACGTCCAGCAGCGTCAGGCCACCGTCGCGCCAGCAGCCGTAGGCCACATCATCGAATACGACCGCGTGATGGAGCGCCACGCGTCCTTTGAAATCGGCTAGCTCGCCGCCTGCCTTCCACATTCCCGGCAGCCACCAGCAGCCGACCTGTCGCGGCCGGGTCGGATCGGCCAGATCGATCGCTATCAGCACATGATCGGTGAAGCCGTCGAGGAAGGCCGAGGCGTAGGCATAGCGGCCACCGATCCACCAAACCCGGTGCAATCCCAGTCCTTCCACCTCGAGGAACCCGATGGGGCGTGGCCGTGCGGGATCGGAGATGTCATAGATGCGCAGGCCGGCTGAATAGTCCGTGCCGCGCTGGCCGAACATTGCACTTTCGACCTTATCGATCGATTTACCGTAGTACTCGCTCTCGCGAAAATAGACGCTGTAGAAGTTGAACTCCTCTACCACCAGCAGCAGGTCGTCGAAGGCTTGCAGGTGCAGCGACCAGGAGCGTGGATGTACCGGCAGGAATGACACTGGCCTGGGCGCGCGCGGATCGCGCACGTCGATCACGGTTGCCCCGGTACTGAAGGGGTGCGAGACGAACGCGTGTCCCTTGTTCACCATGACCTGCACGCCATCCGGCCGGCCGCCCTGATCCGAATAACCGAGGTAGCGGATGTTGCGCGCGCTCGCGGCCGCGGCATTCATCGCAGCACCGACCCCATCGCGCGCGCTGTCGGGCCGTTGGTCGTGGCCGCGGGATTGACCAGGTCGGCGTCGCCCTCGCCGGACATCATGGCCCAGAGGTTGCGCGCCGCGTGCCAGCCCAGGTTTTCCAGCCCGGCGCGCGTCCAGGCGGCCGTATGCGGCGTGACCAGTACATTGGGCAGTCGAAACAGCGGATCGTTGGCCAGCGGCGGTTCGACTTCATAAACGTCCAACGCGCAGCCGGCAATGATCTTGTGCTGCAGGGCATGGATCAGAGCCTGGGTGTCCACCAGGGAGGCGCGCGCGGTGTTGAGGAGAATTGCACTCGGCTTCATCTGCTTGAACGCCGCAGCATCGATGAGATGGTGGTTCCGCGCGGTCGGGTTGGCATGCAGGCTCACAATGTCCGACGTGCGCAGCAGGGTGTCCAGTCCGGTGAGAATCACATCGTGTGCGGGCAGCGGACTGGCCGGATCGTGTGCCAGAACCGTCACATCCCAACCTACCAGGCGCCGCGCCACCGCTGAGCCAATGTACCCTAGTCCGATGAGCCCCACTGTGCAGCCGGCCAATGATCCTGCGAACCGGCCGGGTCGCCAGCCACCGTGCTGCAGGTACTCCGGGGTCCAGTGCTGCAGGTTTTTCTTCAGCGCCAGCATGGTCGCGATTGTGTGTTCGGCTACGTCGGCGATCTCGGACGCTTCGGGTGTGATGCTCACAAGAACGCCGCGGCGCGTGGCGAAGTCGATGTCGATGTTGTCAAATCCAACGCCGAACTTCGATATGAAGCGCAGCTGGGGTAGGGCCTCGATCACCCGACGCGGGAAAGCCGCGCCACTCGCCCCCATGACTGCCGGATAGTCGCGCGCCGTCGCGACGATCTCCTTCTCGGTGTAGCGGAAGAACGGCGCCTCCCACATCGCGCGACCTCGCGTGACCGCGACGCCCTTGTCCTCCAGCCACTTGAGCGACTTGTCGGTCGGGTCCATGCGCTCATAGACCAATACCCGCCGCTGCTCCCGCCGCTGCTCCCGCCGCTGGTTATCGCGTTTGAGTTTTTTCATCGCCGCCCCGTGCTCGCCACCCTCACACCGCGGCCGCCCAATCGCAACGAGCACGCGTGCTCGTTCCGCCACGCGGAACGAGTCTGTTGCTATTGATCCGCCCAGGCGAGGCCGATATCCGCCGCGACGCGGCGTATCTGCGGCACGAGCTCTGCTACACGCGCCTCGGTCAGCGAGCGGGCGTAGGTAGAGCAGGCAAGGCTTCCGATTAGCTCCCCGCCGGCCTTCACCGGCACACCGATCGATGAGGTGGCATCGCCGGCTGCGCCCCAGCGCACGCTGTGGCCTTGCGTACGCACCTCGCGGATGAAAGCTCCTAGCTGCGCGGAAGAGAAAGGGAATGAGGAGCCATGCTGCTGCAGCGCGCCGGTCGCCCGCTCCACAATCACCTGCTGTTCAGTGGGATGGCAAAAAGGAAAATAAGCCAGCCCCAGCGCCGACGTGAGCATGCCGTAGCGGCGATTTAGGGTCGTTGTTTTCGCGGCCAAGCGCGAATAAGGCATCCCACAGCAGATCACCCGCATATAGCAATCGTCGAGCACGGCCAGCGACAGCGGCCAGCGCAGGCGCTTGGTGCCCGCGATGACGATCGGCGCCGCCAGATCCGCCAACACCGAGTCGGTGGTCAGTCCGGAGCTGAGATCGCGGACCGACCCGGTGAGGCGGTAGACCCCTGGAGAGCCCGCCGGGGAGCGCACGCAGCCTTCTTCCTCGAGAGTGTGCAGCAGGCGAAACACCGAGCTCTTCGCCAGGCCGGTCGCGTTCGCCAGCTCCCCCAGCGTCCAGGCGGGCCGCAGGTTCATCATGCGAATGAGCTGCAGCGCGCGTCGCACCGCTCGAACGGATTCAGTCACCGAACGTGTCCCGCAAGTCCTGCCAGCAGCCGACAGAATAGCGTGTTCCGTTGGCCGAAATGGGGCTCGCTGCCGGTCGGTTCGTCTTGACTTGGAGACTGAGGGTCCTAATATGTTTGTTACGCAGAGCCCTTACGGTCGTTACGGCCCTAAGGGCTTTTTTTGGATGATGCCCAGGCTAGGTGGCAGAGTGGTCATGCAGCGGCCTGCAAAGCCGTGTACGCCGGTTCGATTCCGACCCTAGCCTCCAAAACCTGCCGGCGCTGGCGCGCCCACTAAAAGCTCTCTGGAGATTAAGGGGGCGCCGGGATCCACTTCGTCAACTTCTAATTCGCACCGATCTGTAGCCCGTCGCTCTGCGGCTGCGCGCCATCGATTAACGTTGGTGGAAACGAGTTGATATCGTAAACCGCGGCGAAGTTTGGCGGCGGCGGCACCTCTACTCCTGTTACGGGATTGTTAGAGGGCTGGTAAGGGTTGGCGTAGCCTATATAGACAAAGTGTTCGGCTGGATCGATCTGCACCGACAAAGGGTAGTTCACACTAGTCATGATGTACTCGCCCACCGCACTGAGCGCGCCGGCAGCAGAATTGAACACATACAAGCGTCCCTGTCCGTTGGAGTTGTCATCCGGGCCGGTGGCGACGAACACATGGTCGGCCGAGGCCGCGAGTGTGCGCGCTTGGCCGCCGTACTCTGAATAGGCGGCAGTCCCTGCGCCACTGATCATCGCGACCTGCTCCGGGACGCCGTTGACCATGTGGAAGCTGTAGAGAGTCCCCGTGTTGTAGTTTTCATTGTAGAGTGCGTACAGGTAGGACCCGCCTGGGCTCAATGCCAACAGATCAGGCTCCGTCTGCACGCCTCCCTCGCCGTTGTCGGGGCCAGGGGTGGGCACGAACGGCGCACCTGCGATCAGGGTCGTACCCACATCGCTCACCGCGTAGGAGTAGATCCCGCCAGCCTGTGCCGTGATCAGATATTGCTGTGCAGGCGGCGCACCCGCCCCGCTGCTGTTTGAAGAACTCCCACCAGAAGAACTGCTGCTGGAGGAGGATGAGAAGGCGCCACTACTGGAAGAAGAAGACGAACTGCCGCCCGATGAGCTGGTGCTCGACGATGTGCTGCTTCCGGATGAGCTGCCGCTGGACGAGCCGGCACCAGATATACTGGAGCTCGATGAGCTGCCTCCAGATGAGCTGCCACTGGCACCACCCGAGACAACGGGAGCTGCAGGTGAACTCACCGTGCTGCCACCGCCACCTCCGCAGCCAGTGATAGCCAGTACCAGCGCCGCTGCTATGCCGTATCCCGATACAGTTCGCATTGCGAACTCCCCTATCGGAACGCGTTATTGATTTGAACTCTTCGATTCGCTGTGTAATCCAGCGTTCTAGCGGTCCGACGGTGCAGTATGGCACCACCCTTATGCATGAACGAACATTTTCGTGTGCGACCCAAAATAAGCAATTGAAACGACATAATTATGTTCAGCAGAGAATATCCAGTCGCACCATACTTTCACTTGAGATTACATTTCGTCCGCCATACGGCCGGGACCCATAACATCGTACGGCCAATGAATAAGCCGTCACGGGGCGCTTCAAGTGCTTCACCGCGTTAAAGCGCTTGGCGCATAATTCTTAACGCATAGGGCAATGCCGCCACTGGGGGGTGCCGACGACCGCGTGTTTCACCCCGCACGGCGACAGCTCGACCATGATCAAAATTCACCACACCGCTCCGTCTTCCGGCCTGCCATTCGCCCGTTCGGACATCGAGCAGACCATTCCGGCTCGCTTCGAACAGGTCGTCTCCCACTTTTCCGATCACATTGCGCTCACAGGCGGCGCCCGCACCTGGACATATCGGGAGCTCAACAGGCGGGTCAATCGGATCGCTCGCGCTATTCTGGACAGCACCGGCGCTGGACCAGGCTGCGTTGCCTATCTGCTGGATCACTCGCCCGAAATGGTGATCGCCACTCTGGCGGTCCTGAAAGCTGGAAAGACCTATCTCGCCGTTCACCCTGCAATGCCTGGCCCGGCGCAGTTGGAAATCATGCGCGCTGTCGCGCCGCAACTGCTGCTCAGCAACGCTCATTTTGAGTCCCATGCGCGCGTGCTGACGGACGATTCGTGTCCGGTTCTGAAGCTCGATGATATTGGTGAGCGATGGTCGGATAAAAATTTATCAGCGATCATCAAACCCGATGACCCATCGACGATCTTCTACACCTCTGGAACAACAGGCCAGCCGAAGGGAGTGGTGAAGAGCCATCGCGCTGTCCTTCACCGCGTGTGGCTATCCGCACAACATGATCAAATCACTCATGTAGATCGGCAATCCCTTTTGACGCATTGCAGTTTTTCGGCATCGGAGTCGGACATCTTTGGGGCTCTTCTCCACGGCGCCAGAGTTTGCGTGTTTGACATTGCATCGATAGGGCTCGCGGGGTTCCGGAAATGGATTGAAGAGGAGAAGATCACGCTGCTGCATCCGCCGGCTCTCTTGTTCCGAAGATTCCTTGCCACCTTAGAAGGTCACAATCTGTTCCCATCGGTGAGGCTCGTTGCGTTGGCGGGAGATGTCGTGCTGGCGACGGACCTGAAAGCATGGCAACGACACTTCACAAAGTCGTGTGCGGTATTGCACCGCTTTTCAACGACAGAGACCGCTCTTTTGACCGTCGATCGCATTGAGTCAAGTTCGCTGTCGAACACTGGCTTCGTGTCTGGCGGACACGTGGTGGCAGACAAGCTGATCATGCTGATTGACGAAGCGGGCCGTCCTGTGACCGCAGGTGAGACGGGTGAATTGGTCGTTAAAAGCCGATATCTGGCAGATGGATACTGGCGCCGACCGGAAGAGAGCGCTGCGGTCTTCAAGCCTGATCCAGAGGTGCCTGGCCAAAGGATTTACCGCACCGGCGACCTCGGCCGATTCCTGCCAGATGGGAGCCTGGTGTTTCTGGGGAGGCGGGATCATCAGGTGAAAATCCGCGGCTACCGCGTGGATATCCGAGAAGTCGACTCAACATTGCTGCAACTTGCCGACGTACGCGAGGCGGCCACGATCGCGCGTCAAGAGGGCGATGAAGTCCGACTGACTTCGTTCGTGGTGTTGAAGGACGGATCCCAGTTCGACCCGCTAGTCCTGCGCCAGAGTCTGCGTGCGTATTTACCTGACTGGAAAATACCGGCGCGCTTTCATGCCCTTCCCGTCTTGCCGGTTACACTGACCGGCAAAATCGACAGGCAACGTTTGGATGCGGAAATGAGCGGCCGCGACTTGCCCGCAAGCCCCGGCGAAGCGGCCTCAGCGGCAAGCCCCACCCCGACCTGCCCGGCTGCTCTGGAGCAGGAGCTGGCAGAGATCTGGAAAACGGCACTGTGGCTGGATGCCGTGGGTTCCGACGACAATTTTCTTCAGCTCGGCGGAGACTCGATCTCCATGATGACGGCCCTGGATCGGATTGAACACCAATATGGGATTCGAATTGCGCCGGCAGAGTTCTATAGCCAAGGAACGATTCGGCATCTCGCCGCCCACATAAGAAACCTACCAAAGCCGGTCGCCTCGCGGGAAATAGCCGAAAGTCAGAAGGTAATTTCGGTCGACAGTGTCTCCGACGGATACATCGAGATGCTCGCTGCTTGTGGCGTGGAATACATTTTCATAAATCCGGGCACCGACACGGCACCGATTCTCGAATCGATCGCCAAATTTGGGGCCCAGGGCCGCCCCGCTCCAAAGCTGATCCTGTGCTTGCATGAGTCTGTAGCGATGGCTGCAGCGCACGGGTATTTTATGATCAGCGGCAAACCGCAGGTTGTGATGGTGCACGTCGATGTCGGCACGCAGAACATCGGCGCGAATATGCACAACGCACAGCGGGGCCGCGCCGGAGTCGTTGTCTGTGCAGGCAGATCGCCTCACGACAGCGACGGCGGCGTGGCGGCAGAGCACAACACGCCCTCACACCTGCTGCAGGAACAATTCAACCGGGCGAAGATCGTTGAGGGTTACGTCAAGTGGCATTACGAGCTTATCCGCCCAGGCAACCTTCATCTCGCCGTGCAGCGCGCGTTCCAGGTGGCGAGTACCGACCCGCCAGGACCGGTATATTTGACCCTGCCCAGAGAAGTCCTGCTGCAGAAGATGGAGGGTCTGGTTGCAGAGCCGGGAAGAGCACCGACGGTTTCGGCACCGGCCGCCGATCCCAACATCCTCGGCCGCGCAGCTCAGTGGCTAATCGAAGCCAACAGCCCATTGCTCCTCGTCGCCTATGCGGGCCGCAATCCCAAAGCGGTCGGCTCGCTCATCAAACTTGCCGAGACGCTGGCTGTGCCAGTGGTGGAGTCGCGTCACCGAATCAATTTTCCCGCGAGCCATCCGCTTCACCTCGGATACTCCGCAGGACGTTATCTGCAGCACGCGGACTGCATTCTCATTGTCGACAGCGATATTCCGTGGATCCCGACCCAGGAACATCCGGCGCCGCACTGTCGAATTATCCACATCGACATCGACCCGCTGAAAAAGAACATGCCGATCTGGGGATTTCCCGTAGATCTGTCGATTGAAGCGGACTCCTCGCAAGCGATGGAAGCGCTCGCTGGTGAGATCGAGCGGCGGCTGACGCCCGCTGATCGAACTCGGATCGAGGCGCGGCGCCGGGATCTAACGGCGGAACACCACGCTCTGCGATCGCGGCTGAACGAGCGCATTCGTGACCTGGCGGCGCGGAAACCGATCGCGCCGGAATGGGCCGCACACTGTCTCAGCGAGGTGGTGGATGAGAACACCGTCATCGTCGGCGAAGCTGTCAGCAACAATCCGGTCCTCTGGAACTACCTGAGGCTGGATGCGCCTGGGAGCTATTTTCAGAGCCTCGGGTCCGGCCTTGGCTGGGGCCTCGGAGCTGGGCTGGGCGCGAAACTCGCGGCGCCCTCAAAAACGGTCATTTGCGTGATCGGAGATGGAGCATGGATCTTCAGTTCCCCAATCCCGGCCTACTGGGCCGCCCAACAACATCGCAGTCCATTCCTGACAGTGATCTTCAACAACCAGGAATATGCTGCCACCGCCGAGGCGATTCTTGCCGTCGCTCCAGATGGCTACGCAAGGGCCACCGGTATCTATCCAGCCTGCGATCTGCCGTCGGCCCCACTGTATTCACGCATCTCGGAAGCAATGGGCTTGTGGGCCAGAACGGTTGAGGATCCTGCAGAGCTCCCGCAGGTGCTGCGCGAAGCGCTCGCCGAAGTGCGCCGGGGCCGATCTGCGGTTGTCGATATCTGCGTCTCATCGCTTCGTCCGATTCATGGGATGAACTAGCCCGCTCATTTCCGACCGCGGTTGCCACATGAACGAGAATATAGACAAGATTGCTCAGTCGTTCCCGGTTGTCGTCGAGCCCACGAACGCCAAAGCCGACCCGTTCGGTTGGGTGTCGGACCACAAGGCGCCGATCGAGCAGAAGCTCTTGCTTCACGGCGCGGTTCTATTTCGCGGCTTCAACGTCGATACAATCGAAGCCTTCCGGCGATTGATCAATCCGTTTGTCACCGAAGCGGTGCGGCACCCGGAAATGATCGCCGGGCGCCAGGAAGTTGGTGATGCGGTCTACACGCCGACAAAGTATCCCGCCGATCGACAGATTGCTCCGCACAATGAACATTCCGCGTCGCTGACATTTCCCGGCCGGCTCGCATTTTGGTGCCAGCTTGCCGCAGAGCGGGGCGGCGAAACGCCGATCATCGATACCCGCAAAGTGTATAAACGACTCGATCCGCGTGTGCGCGATAAATTCGAGCGCCTTGGGTGGATGCTGGTGCGCAATTACCATGACTTACCGGAGCGCCGGTGGCCGACGGTATTCCAGACCGAGAGTCGCGCCGAAGTTGAGGCGTATTGCACGGAGAACAAGGTCTATTTCGAGTGGACACCCGGCAACCAATTACGCACGAGGCGAGTGCTGCCGGCGGTGATTCGGCATCCGGTTACCGGCGACCTCTCATGGTTCAATCATGTGGCATTCTTCCACGTGACGGCGTTGCCGGCGGGCATTCAGAGTTATATTCGGTCGACATATGGCGAAAAGGATTTCCCGAACAACACCTACTATGGCGATGGATCATCGATTGACGACGAAACCATCAGGGCCCTTCAGGACGCCTATCGATCGGAGACGGTGTCGTTTCCCTGGCTAAAGGGAGATGTGCTTCTCATCGACAATATTGCGACGGCGCACGCCAGAAACTCGTTTACTGGGCCACGGCAAATCCTGGTGTCTCTCGCCAATCCGATCACCAGGAATGATGTCGTTTTCAATGCCGGACTTTGGCAGCACTCTTAGCCCTGTCGAGTTGGACCTTGGCCGGTCGGCATCTTCATCCTCGAAACGAGCTTCAATTCGGTACCGAGCCCCATGTGCTGTGCGTAGGAGACGAGTGCGCGGTAGGTTGAGGGCCGCAGGCGCACACCTTCTTTCAAGCTTTGATCGCGGGCGCGCAGTTCCATTTCGCCGGGAATCAAAATCTCGTCAACATACTCGGCGTGTTCACCGTTCTTGGTTTGCTCGATCAGCCGGTCGACGCGGGCGACGAATTCCGATGCCGGCATGAACCGCTCTGGATCGATGGCAATGAAGAAATGCCCATAGTCAGCGGCCTGCGAGCTGGCGTGCAACTTGTCGCGGCTGTGGTCGGCGCTAAAGCCCGCACCGCTGAGGACGCCCGCAAGAACTTCCAACACCAAGGCCAAGCCGTATCCCTTATGTCCTCCGATCGGCATGCCTAGGCCGGCGGCAAGATCAGCAAGATCCGTAGAGGGGCGCCCGAAGCGGTCGAGGATCCAGTCCGGCGGCAGCGGCTTTCCTTCCGCGACCGCAAGACCGATCTTGCCGCGCGGCGCCACACTCATGGCAATGTCGAGCAGAATCGGGAAATGCCGCCCCGCCGGTATGCCGACTCCGAGCGGATTGTTGCCGAATGTCGGTGTGACGCCGCCCGTCGGCGCCAGAATCAGCGGGCCATTGGTCGTACAAAGCCCGATGAGACCGTTCTTGGTCGCCTGCCACACATATTGACCGGCAGCGCCGAAGTGATTGGATCGGCGTACGCTGGCGATTCCGACACCTTGCTCGCGCGCCTTTCGAATCGCTGCTGCCATTGCGATCGTGCTGACCCACTGGCCAGGACCGTTGTCGCCATCGATCTGCACGGTATTGGCTGTCTCACGCTCGATTCTGATCCGCGGCCGGGAGTTGAGCTTGCCCGACGCTAGCCGCACGGCGTAGCGCGGAATGCTGACCATGTCGTGCGTCGGCTGGCCACGCATGCTCGCCTCAAGCTGCACTTCGGTGACGATAGCGGCGCCTTCGGCAGTCAGTCCTGCCCGCATCAGCGCTTCGTGGCCGTAGGCCCGCAGGCTTTCGATCGTCACTAGAATTGTCGGCTTCTGTTCGCTCGAAGCAGGCACATCGAAACCGCTTCGGCTGGTCTTTTTCCCCAGTTGAACTGCGTGCGCAAGTTCGGCGATCGTCTGATATTGATAGAGTTGCTTGAGATCGATCTGTAGGCCGGCTCGTTTTGCATCCAGAACGATGTTGATGCTCAGGATGGAATTGCCGCCCAAGTCAAAAAAGTTATCGCCGACCCCGATCCTGTCCACTCTGAGGACTTTCTTCCAGACCTCCAACAAAATCCGCTCGGCGTCCGTGCTCATCATCCGCTGCGCCTCGGTCTCAGCTGTGGCCGCCCGCACGTGCGCGATCAAAGCTTGACGATCGATCTTCCCGTTCGGCGTTCGCGGCAAGCGGTCCAATGCGAGAATCTGTTGCGGCAGCATGTAGTCCGGCAGTCGTGCCCGTAGAAATTCGCGCAAGCGCTGAGAAAAGAGTGCCGATTCTGCAACGGCGTGATCGTCCGCGACGACAAATGCCACCAGCCGTTTGTGATGGCTGGTCTGAGCCTCCGCGCCCGCCTCATCAACCGCGCTCACCGCGCATTCGCGCACGTCCGGATAAGTGCCAATCACGGTCTCGATTTCGCCCGGTTCAATGCGAAATCCGCGAATCTTGATCTGTTCGTCAACGCGCCCGACAATTTCAAATACGCCGTCGGATCGATAGCGAGCCAAATCTCCCGTTCGATAAAGGCGCGTGCCGGCATGTTGGCTGAACGGATTGGACACAAAGGATCGCGCCGTCTGTTCCGGCCGATTGATGTAGCCGCGCCCGACGCCGGCGCCGCCGACATACAACTCACCGCAAATGCCGACTGGAACCGCGCGGTGCGATGCGTCCAGCACATAGGCTTGCGCATTGGCGATCGGCCGGCCGATTGGAACGATGGGCGCTTTATTCTTACCGGTTGGAATGGGATATAGCATCACAATCCCGGTGGTTTCGGTCTGGCCAAACATGTTGACGAACTTTGTCACGGGCTTACACAGGCGCCGCCATTCATCGACCAACGCAGCAGGCAAAGGTTCGCTGGCGGATAGCATCAGTCGCACGTGGTTGTCCAGCAAGCGCGCCCGCACAGAGGGCTCCAGAGACATCAAGATGTCGAGGCAACCGGCTGAATATGACGGCACAAGGTCCAGCACCGAGACGCCCCGCTGACGCACCTGCTCGAACAACACTTGTGGATCGCGGAGTTCGTCCGCCGATGCAATCGAGACGGCGGCGCCGCACGACAGAGGGGCCGCGAACTGCCGCATAGCCGCGGAAAACGAGAACGAGGCCGCGTGAAGGTATCGATCGTCCGGCGTGAGCGAGAGCATCGCGGCCATCGCCTGGACATAGTAACCGACATTTGCGTGGGTGATCATCACGCCCTTTGGTTTTCCCATCGAGCCTGATGTGTAGATCGCATAAGCGGGTGTATCGCCCGCCAGAGTCACGTCAAGATTTCGAGTGTCTTCTTGCGCGAGTGAGTCATCGAGGGCGTCAATACATAAGATCTCGGGGAGATCCGGTGCGGAAGACCCAGGTATGGACGCGCAGTTCGGCAGCAGGGAGGCTTGCGTAACGAGGAGCACCGCGCCTGCGTCACGCAGCATGAAGGCGATGCGCTCGGGCGGGTGGTCAGGATCGAGCGGCAGAAACGCGCCGCCCGTCTTCCATATCCCCAACAACACCGCCAATGTATCGGCCGATCGAGGCAAACACACCCCGGCCAACTTCTCCCGGGCGATACGGCGCTGAAAGAGCCGCGCCAACTGGTTGGCGCGCTGATTGAGCTCGCGATAGGTGAACTGCCCATCAGCACTCAGCACAGCCACGGCGTTCGGCGTCTGCTCGACCTGTGATTCGAACAGTTTCAAAAAACTGCGACCAAGCATGCCGCGGTTTTCTGTGCGGTTCCAATCGACTTCGATCTTTCGCCTCTCGGCTTCGGCCACCAGCCGCAGTTCCGACAATTTGTGCTCGAAGTTGGCCGCTATGTCCTCAAGCAGGGTGTGAAAGTGCCGAGCCACACGCTGAACTGTAGCTGCCTCAAATAGATCGGCATTGAACTGCCACGTTGCCGACATGTCTTCATTGTTGTCGGACAGGTACAGCGTGAGGTCGAATTTTGCTGTTCCGTTATCGACCCGGAACGGCTGTGCGCTCAGGCCGGGGGCGAGATCAAAGGCGGGTGGGGCGAAGCGATCAACCGGCGGCGGTGCCTGGGACCCCGACCCCGTCGTCTCCGGAACATTCTGAAACACGAACATGACTTGGAACAGCGGCGTAAGGCTGAGATCGCGTGATACCTTCAGCTCCTGCACGATCCGTTCGAGCGGAGCGTCCTGGTTCGCGTAGGCGCCGAGCGCCGTCGATCGAACGCGGGCCAGCAATTCCACGAATGACGGATCGCCCGCGAGGGCCGTGCGCAAAACCAATGTGTTGGCACAAAATCCGATCAGCGATTCAAGTTCCTCTTTCCGACGATTTGCGATCGGTATGCCCACAACGCAGTCATCCTGCCCGTTGTGGCGAAACAGCAATGTCTTGAAGGCTGCGAGCAACGTCATAAACAAACTCACGTTCTCGCGTTGACTGAGCGCCTTCAGCTTATCGATCAGCTGACGATCAATTGACACTCGATGAATTGCGCCGCGATAGGATTGAATCGCAGGGCGGGGCCGATCCGTCGGCAACGTGCAAGCCAGCGGAAGGTTGTGGAGGCGGCCGGTCCAGTAGCTGATCTGACGTGTAAGCACGCCCGCTTTGACGCACTGATGCTGCCAGGCCGCGAAGTCGCCATATTGAATGGGCAGATCTTGCAGCGGAGTTGCCCGGCGCTCGCGGAAGGCGTCGTAGATCTGCCTGAGCTCGGTGTGAAGGATATGGATCGACCAGCCGTCGGAGACGATGTGGTGCATGGTCAGGAGGAATGCGCGCTCCTCGGGGGCCATTCGGATCAGCTTGGCGCGAAACAGTGGGCCATTGGCCAGATCGAAAGGTTGAGCGGCCTCTTCAGTGGCCAGACGTATCGCCTCGGCGGTGCGCGTGGACGCTGGATGCGCGGATAGATCGATCAGCGGCAGGGCACTCGCTTGCGGTGGCGAGACCACTTGCACCGGGCGCTGGCCGCGCATCTGGAAGGTCGTGCGCAGAATGTCATGACGGCGACGGACTTCATCAAGGCTCAGTGCCAGCGCGCGCTCATCCAGCGGCCCAGTCAACCATAGGGATGCCGACATGTTATAGGCACTGCCGGAGCCGATCTGATCCAGAAAATAGACGCGCTGTTGTGGGAACGAGAGCGCAACCGGCATCGCATCGTGGCGGCGGGGAATGTGCGCATCAGAGCAATGCGCATCGACCCCCGATGGTCCGCCTTGCTGGAACTGTGCCGCGCCGTCCGCGACAAGATTGACCATCTGCGCACCGATGCATTCCGAGAGCCGAGCAACCGTTGGATGTTCAAACACTGAATCGATTGGCAGCGTGACGTGGAATATCTGTTTCAACCGGGTGATAAGCCGCGTGGCGGCAAGGGAGTGACCACCGAGTTCAAAGAAATCGTCGTGGATGCCAGGCGCATCGGCCCCCAGGACCTCGGCAAAAATATCTGCCACTCGGCGCTCGGCGGCGGTGCGTGGCGCGGTCCTGTCGTCACGCGGCAATGTGCGGCGCCCGTCGTGCGTAAGGCCTAACGCCTGGGCCAGGTCTTTGCGACTCAGTTTTCCTGTTGGGCCGCGCGGGATTTGATCCACGAAGACAATCTGTTGTGGCACCCGAAAGCGTGCCAGCCGCTCGGCCACAAAGCTGCGAATTTGCTGGGCTGGTTGATCGAGTCCTTCCGCCGCTTTGAGCACGACCGCGGCGGCGACATTCTCACCGAGCGCTGAATGGGGAACGCCAAAAACAACCGCCTGCGCGATCGCGGAGTGTTCCAACAAGACTCGCTCAACCAGTTGCGGTGAGATTTTCTCACCACCGCGATTGATGATTTCCTTCAAGCGGCCAGTGACAAACAGATAGCCGTCCGCATCGAGAGTCCCTAGATCGCCGGTGCGCAGCCAGTCTTCCCAGAACGCTGCCTCGTTCAGGGCGGCGTCACCCTCATAGGCCTGAATTACGTTGGGACCGCGGATGACGATCTCGCCGGTCGCGTCTGGCGGCAGGATGCGGCCGGCTTCATCCCTGATCGCGACCTCCAGCCCGGCGGCTATGCCGACAGATCCGGGCTTGCGCTTGAACGGCGGAAGGCGGTTACTGGCTATCTGCGGCGCCGCTTCCGTCATACCGTATGCCTCAATGAATGGCACGCCGAACGCGCGCTCGACATCTGCGATCAATTGCGGCGGCATCGGTTCAGACGCCGAGCGAATGAAGCGCAGTGCGCTGTCGCGCGCATTGCGATGATCGATGCGGATATGATCGAGAATCACGCGATGGACAGCCGGTGAGGCGGAATACCAGGTCGGGCGAAACTCGTCCAAGCAAGCGAAAAAGCTCTCCGTGGAGAAGCCCGCGATGCTGACAAAGCTGCCGCCGGAGGTCAGCGAGGCAAAGAGGGTGCTGAGGCCATGGATATGATAGAGCGGCATCACGCCAAGGCATCGATCGGATGGCTGGAGCTGCAGCGCTGAACAAATGTTGTACGCCGAGACACAGAGGTGTTGCTGCGTCAGAGGCACGAGCTTGGGCCGCGCCCCCGTGCCTGATGTGAAGAGCAGGAGCGCAGGGTCGGCTTGGCCTGAAGCGGGCCCGTCATGGTTGTGCGGCTCGCCCTCGCTTGACAGCGAGAAAAGACCCGCGGGTGAGAGTGCCTGCGGAAGCAGCCGCAAGATGCGAATGTTCAGCGATCTTGCAACCGCGATCGCCGGTGACCGGCCGCCGTGTGGCACGAGCAGCGCCGTAGCCCGCAGCGCCGTCAGGTGAGATTCAAATTCGCGCGCGGAACACGCCGGGTTTAGGGGCGCGCACGCGGCACTGGCGGCAATCGCCACACTCGCAACGGCGGATTCAGCTCCTTCAGGTAGGACGAGCGCGACGCGATCCGCGGGACGGATGCCTGCGCGCCGCAGCTGTTCACCGACATAGCGGATCTGACTGTCCAATCGCTCGTAGGTGAGGGGTGGCCGCCCCGCCGCCAATATGGCCAAGGATTGCGGGTCGCGGCCCGCGTGTTGGCTGACCCTGCCGTGTATTGTCTCTGTCACGTTAGTCTTGGGATTTTACAGAGACAGCCGGTCGAAACGACTTTCTCCAATCCCTTCTTTACCATAATTGGTGCCAATGCTCGCCGAGAAGAGCTGCATTAAAAAGACTGACATGGCTCTGTCGCGCAATTTCGCAGCTATGATTTCGGAACATGTCCGGCCGCTGCTCGACCGCGTCAATTCCGAGTCCCGTGTTTTCGAAGGCCAGCTCGTCAAACGCTCTGCTGCGCTGAGCGTCCAGCGTCTTTCGGTACAGTCAGCCTCCGGCTGAGTTTTTCGATGGGGAAGAAGCCAGCCGGTCCCGACGATGCGCCAGAACCAGCGGCTGTGCAGATCGAGAGTGACGGAACAGCCGCCGCCGTTGGCGTCGGGCCCGCTGCTGGCAATTCGACACTCCACATAGGCGCGCAAACGCTGCTCAATGACAAAGGTGCCGTTGACGGTCTCGATACGCAGGGCAGCGGCGTCGGCCGTGCCGCGAATGTTGGGACCGATACGGTTCATATTCTGGGCGACCCCGGCGACACGTTGCTGGTACGCGGCCCCGACCGCCATCGACCCGACGACGTGCAAGCCGTTGCCGGCGATCATCACTACATAATGAGCATGGGGACGCGGCTGCATTCCGGTCCCGGCAGAACGGTGCCGTCAAACTTCCAGCCAGCCGGGAAGCTGATGTCGAAGGCCTCGATGCCGTAGGCGGGGTCCGTGATTGGGACGGTGGTGAAGGACTGCGCGTAGACCGACGGCGCGCCGAGCCAGGCGAGCATCGAGGTGAAGAGCGCTATGCGGATAGACAATAGGCGCGAGGTCGACGTGTTTTTTCGATCACTCCGGGAACTTCATCGCGCGCTCCACCGCGATGAACCGCGGCTCGTTGCGCACCGGATCCAGGAGCACCTCGGACTTCAACCCCAGGAGTCCCGGATCGCGTACCTTCAGCGCGGTCTCGAGCCATCCCAGAGCAGCATTCTTGTCGCCCCATTGCGCATATACCTGGGCGTATTGGAATGCGGCGTCGTCGCCGTTCAGATCTTTGATCTTCTTGAGCTGTGCCTCGGCCTCCGGGTGGCGTCCGAGCTTGTCGTAGACGACGGCCAGGCACATTTGGCTCAACCAATGATTGGGATTGGCTTCGCAGTCGGACTTGGCGCCCTGCAAATCACCCAACGCAATCTTGGCGAGGCCCTTGAATGCACGTGCCTGCTCGTAGGCGGGATTCAGTGCCAGTGCTTCCTGCTCGGCGTCCGTGGTCTCCTGAAACCGACGCGCGTTGTACAGCGCCGCGCCTAGTCGCTGGTGAGTGACCGGATTCAGGGGGTCCAGCACTACCGCGCGTCGTGCGGCTTCAACACCGGCAGCGTTTCCCGTCAGCGAGGCAAAGCGACCGGCCGACGACAGCGCGGCAGCATTGCCGGGCGCCAGCTCTACGGCCCGCTGATACTCGCGCTGCGCGCCGGCCAGGTCCAATGCTCCGGAGTTGAGATATTGCGCCATCGCCAGGTGCGCATCGGCCAGCTCGGGTGTCAGGTGCAGGGCGTGCTCCGCATCGTCGCGCGACTTGTCAAAGTTTAAGCGTATGGCTGCGCCACTGGCATCCTCTGCGGCGTAGCCGCTTTCAGTCAGCGACCGGGCGGCAAACGCCACGGAATAGCCGGGATCGAGATGCACGGCCTCGCTGAACTGTTCGATCGCATTGGTCCAGGTACTGGCATCGTGATTGCCAATGATGCGTGCCCCGCGCAGGTAGGCATCAAACGCCTCTGGATTGTGCGTGCCACCGAGTTCGATCTTGGCCGCTTCATTGCCCAGCAGCGTGACCTTGAGAGCGTCCGCAACCGCATTGGCGATCTCGGTCTGCAGCGCCAGGACATCACCCAGGTCGTGATCGTAGGTCTTGGACCACAGGTGAAAGCCGGTCACTGCGTTGATGAGCTGCGCGGTGACGCGCACCTTGTGTTCCGAGCGGCGCACGCTGCCCTCGAGAATTGCAGCGACATCGAGCTTGCGCGCAATGGTGCCGATATCGTTGTCGGTGCCCTTGAATGAGAATGCCGAGGTGCGGGCGGCCACCTGCAGGCCGTTGATCTCGGCCAGCGAGTTGAGCACCTCCTCGGTCAAACCGTCGGAGAAATATTCCTGCGACTGATCGCCACTGAGATTGATGAACGGCAGCACCGCGATCGAATGCGGCGGCGGATTGAAGTTTGCGGCATGTTGCGCGCCGGCGCTCCCCGCGACTGCCATGTCCCGGGAGCTTGCAGCGGACGGGGCTGGCGCCTGCACGTGCGCGGACAGCCAAAACTTGTCCACCACAAAGTAGGCCAGCGCCACGGCAAGCACCGCAATGATGGCACGATCCAGCCGGCGGCCGGTGTGCGGGCGGATCGACTGCGTGTGCGGCACTTCGGCCGTCGGCTTTATGCCTTCGGGCGTCATCTCGTACACCCAGGCGAAGATGACCGCCGCAGGAAAGCCCACTGCCATGATCATGATGACCAGCCGGTCGGCCCACAACGGCACGTCGAGCATGTGAAACACCACGTGCACCGGCTCCAGGATCAGCCAGCACACCACCAGATAGAGCGCTGCCACGCGAAACACGTTGCGCTGCTTGAGCTGCTCGAACAGCCGCAGGTGCGGCAACGGCAGATTCGGGTTGTCGTTGGTTGTCATCAGCTGGCCGACGGCCGTGCCTAGCATGCCCGGCATGGCCTCCGGCGGCAAATGCGCGCTCCGAGCCACGGCCGCGACGGGTCGAAGCAGATCACCGATAATAGAAGCAGACGCGCGAAGCGGTGTAGCGACCAGCTACCGGTCCGAGCGTCCATTGCATCGGCAAGTTCGATCGGTCGCGAGGCTGCGCTGATTGTTGGGGAAAATATCCGTCATTGTCTGCTCGATCGATCCGGTCAAGGCCCGGGCGATCGATGCGCATTACCGCTTACTCCTGGGTGAGCAGCCGCACCAGATCATCGCCATTGGCGATGCCGGTTCGCTGGCTGAGGCTTATAACCGCGGGGTCGATCGTGCCGCTGGCGACGTCATTATATTCTCCCATGACGACATCGAATTTCTCGAGCCGGCGTCCTGGCTGGCCACACTGACGGCGCATCTCGCACAGTTCGACCTCATCGGTCTGGCAGGAACCGACCGGCTGGTGGCGCCCGCTTGGGCGGCGGCGGGCCCGCCCCACACCTTCGGTCAGGTCGGCGAACTCGATGGCAAGGCCGCGCCGTATCGTGTGCTTTTGTGTGCGGTGCCATTGCCGGTGATCCCCGATATGCAGGCCATCGATGGACTTTTCATGGCCACCCATCGCCGTGTCCTCGAGGCGGTCCGATTTGACGCCGAGACCTTCGACGGCTTTCACAGCTATGACATTGACTTCTCATTTCGCGCCCACCTCGCCGGCTTCAAGGTCGCGGTCGCGGCGGATCTGCCGGTGCTGCATGCTTCCCAGGGAAAATTCGATCAGAAGTGGCAACACTATGCGCAGCGATTTGCGGCGAAGCACGCGAGCCGCCTGCCGGCATTCAAAACCAGGCCGTTTCACCACGCGGTAGTGGGGGCGCGGAGCAAGCAGGAGCTGCTGGAAATACTCTCCGGGCCGAGAAGCCAATGGCGGGTTATCCGATGAGTGCTTCGGCAGCCCATGCCCGGTGCGATGCACGTCCGCGACGTATCGCTGTACATTCACGCATAATAGAAGGGTGACAGTACCCCGCGTCGTGAGCGCGGACGTGGCGAAACCGGTAGACGCAGCAGACTTAAAATCTGCTTCCTTAAAAGGGAGTGTGGGTTCGAGTCCCGCCGTCCGCACCAGATGAATGAATTGACGGCCGATAATCTGCAGTTATGGCGGGGCGAGCACCACGTGCTGCGCGGCGTGTGCCTGGCGGTGAGCGGCGGGGAGTGCCTGCAGGTCACGGGTGCCAACGGTGCCGGCAAGACCACGCTGCTGCGAGCATTGTGTGGCCTGACGCCCCTGGAAGACGGGCAGGTGCGCTGGCGCGGCGGGGATGTGGCGCTCGACCGGCTGGCGTTCCACGATGAGCTCAGTTACCTGGGCCATGACAATGCCCTGAAGGCCGACCTGACCGCGGCCGAGAACCTGCGCTATACAGCTGCGCTGTGCCGGCGCGTCGGCGCCGTCGAGATTGCCGCGGCGCTGGAGCGCACCGGCGTCGCCGAAGCCGCCGACCAGCTGCTGCGACAATTGTCGGCCGGTCAGCGGCGCCGGGTGGCGCTGGCGCGCGTGCTGCTCAAGCGCGGCGCCCTCTGGGTGCTGGATGAGCCCGGCTCCAATCTGGATGCGCACGGGCAGGCGCTGCTGCGCGAACTGGTCGCGCAACACCTGCAGGACGGTGGCACCGCGGTGATTGCTACGCATCAGGGACTGGATCTGCCCGGCACCCCGGCGCGCTGCCTGACTCTGCAATGAGCGCACCGCGCGTCGGCTTTACCCGCGCCGCGATCGCTCTGGCGGCGCGCGACCTGCGGCTGGCAGTGCGACGCGCGGGCGACACGCTGCAGCCGTTGGCGTTCTTCCTGGTGGTCACGACGCTGTTCCCGCTGGCGCTGGATCCGCAACTGTCGCTGCTTCGAGACATTGCTCCGGCGGCCCTGTGGGTCGGCGCGCTGTTGTCGTCATTATTGGCGCTGGACCTGCTGTTTCGTGAAGATGCGCAGGATGGGGCGCTCGAGCAGCTGGCACTGTCCGGCGTACCGTTTCAGGGGCTGCTGCTGGCCAAGACCGCGGTTCACTGGCTGCTGACCGGACTGCCGTTGGTACTGGTGGCGCCGCTGGCGGTGAGCACACTGGGCGCGCCCTACGGTGCACTGCCGGGTATTCTTTCGGCCCTGCTGCTCGGAACCCTGGCGCTGAGCCTCCTCGGAGCCATTGGTGCGGGACTAACCATGGGCCTGAAGCGGCACGGATCGCTGGTGGCACTGCTGGTACTGCCCTTGGCCGTGCCGGTGCTGATCTTCGGCGCCCGGGCCACCGCACTGGCCATCCAGGGGCAACCGCTGGCAGCGCCGCTGTATCTGCTGGGCGCATTCGCGGTGCTGGCGGCGACGCTCGCCCCCTGGGCCCTGGCGGCCGCGGTACGCATCGGTCTGGAATAGGAGTTGTCGTGACCTGGCTCTGGTTTCATCGTTTCGGATCACCGCCGCATTTTTATCGGCTCGCCGGCCGGCTCACACCCTGGTTTGCATGGCCTGCGGCTCTGTTGTGTCTGGCGGGCCTGATCGGCGGCCTGGTGCTGGCCCCGCCCGACTACCAGCAGGGCGATGGCTTCCGGATCATCTACGTGCACGCCCCGTCGGCCTGGCTGTCGCTGATGGTGTACGTGGTGATGGCGGTCAGTGCAGCCGTCGGCCTGATCTGGCGTATGACGGTGGCGCAGGCGATCGCAGCCAGCTGTGCCGCGATCGGGGCATCGTTCACGCTGCTCGCCCTGGTGACCGGCTCGCTCTGGGGCCGGCGCATGTGGGGCACCTATTGGGAGTGGGATCCACGTTTGACATCGGAACTCCTGCTGCTGTTTTTGTATCTGGGATACATGGGACTGCGCAATGCCATCGACGACCTCGGTCGCGCCGATCGCGCCAGCGCGGTATTGGCGATTGTGGGCGTGGTGAACGTGCCCATCATTCACTATTCGGTGGTGTGGTGGAACTCGCTGCACCAGGCACCCAGCGTAATGAAATTCGGCCGTCCCTCGATGCCACCATCCATGCTGATTCCGTTGCTGCTGATGCTGGCCGGCTTCACCGCATATTTTGCGGCCTTGCTGCTGATCCGGGCGCGGGGCGAGCTGCTGCGCCGGGAGCGCACGGCGCGCTGGATCGCGGACGCGCTGTGCTGAGGTTTCTGCAAATGGGTGGCTACGCGGCCTACGTATGGCCGTGCTATGCACTGACCGCGCTGGTGGCGGGGCTGAACATCCGCTGGGCGTGCGCATCGCTGCGCAGCGCGCAGCGTGCCGCGCGCCATCGACTCGCCGGACTTAAGGGCGGCGTGCCATGACCCCGCGCCGCCGCCGCCTGTTGTGGGTATTGGGAATCGTGGCCGGCGTTGGCATCGCCGCCGGGTTGGCGTTGCGCGCCTTCCAGGAGAACGTGATGTTGTATTTCGATCCGAGCCGGGTCGCGGCCGGTGAGGTCAAGCCGGGCCAGCGCTTCCGCCTCGGCGGCCTGGTCGAGAAGGGCAGCGTGCGACGCACCCCCGGGAGTCTTGCGGTGTCGTTCGTGGTGACCGATCTGAAGCACGAAGTACCGGTGCGATACGACAGCGTGCTGCCGGACCTGTTTCGTGAGGGCGCCGGCGTGGTCGCGCACGGCCGGCTGGATAGCGGCGGTACGTTCATCGCCGATGAGGTGCTGGCCAAGCACGACGAGAAATACATGCCGCCCGAAGTGGCGCGCTCACTACGGCAGGGGGCGAGTCGCTGATGGTGGTCGAGCTGGGTCAATTTGCGCTGATCCTGGCGCTGATGCTCGCCGCCGCGCAGTCCTTCTTTGGGCTGGCCGGACCGGCACTCGATCGGCCGCGCTGGCTCGCCGCCGCGCCATCGGCCGCCTGCGGACAATTCGTGTTCGTCGCCCTGGCGGTGGTGGTACTGATGCACGCCTTCGTCGCCGATGATTTTTCGGTGCGCTATGTCGCGGTCAATTCCAACTCGGCGCTGCCGCTGTTCTATCGGGTCACCGCGCTGTGGGGGGCGCACGAGGGCTCGATGCTGTTGTGGATCCTGGTGCTGACCATCTGGACGATGGCATTCGTGGCCAGCGCGCGCCACCTGCCGGCCGCCTTCGCGGCGCGCACCCTCGGCATCCTGGGGCTGATCAGCTTCTGCTTCCTGCTGTTCACGTTGACCACCTCGAACCCGTTCGCGCGACTGATTCCCGCCGCCCCGGACGGTAACGATCTGAACCCGATCCTGCAGGATCCGGCCTTTGCCGTGCATCCGCCGATTCTTTATATGGGGTACGTGGGCTTCAGCGTCAGCTTCGCGCTGGGCTGTGCCGCGATGATCGAGGGGCGGCGCGACCAGCAATGGGCGCGCTGGATGCGACCCTGGACGGTGCTGGCCTGGGCGTTTCTGGCGTGCGGGATCGCGCTCGGCAGCTGGTGGGCGTATTACGAGCTCGGCTGGGGTGGCTTCTGGGCCTGGGACCCGGTCGAGAACGCCTCGTTCATGCCGTGGCTGATCGGCACCGCATTGATTCATTCCCTGGCCGTGACCGAGAAGCGCGGCCTGTTCAAGAGCTGGACACTGCTGCTGGCGGTAACGGCGTTCTCGCTCAGCCTGGTTGGAACCTTCCTGGTGCGCTCGGGTGTGCTGGTATCGGTGCATTCGTTCGCCGCCGATCCGGGCCGTGGTGTATTCATCCTAGTGCTGCTGGCGGTGATGATCGGCGGGGCGCTGGCGCTGTATGCCTGGCGCGCACCACTGATGAAATCGGCAGTCGGGTTTGATCTGATCTCGCGCGAGTCGTTTCTGCTCTTCAACAACATCCTGCTCACGATCGCCGCCGCGGTGGTATTTGGCGGCACGCTGGCGCCGTTGATCGCCGATACGCTCGGACTGGGAGCCTTGTCGGTGGGCCCGCCGTATTTCAATCCGAGCTTCCTGGTGCCGGTGCTGCCGATGCTGGCGCTGGTGGCGCTGGGCATGCACGCGCGTTGGCGCCGTGGCGGCCTGGGCGATGCCGGCCGCCCGCTGCTGTTTGCGCTGGGCGTCGCACTGCTGATCGGGCTTGGACTTGCGCTCGCCGTGTTTGCGCACCCGCTGCCGCTGACACCGGTCGGCGCGGTGCTTGCTTGCTGGATCATCCTGTCTGCCCTGATCGATCCGATCGACCGTTGGCGTCGCCATCTGCGGCTGCCGGCGAGCGTGGCGGGCATGTCGATCGCGCATATCGGTCTGGGCGTGTTCGTGCTCGGCATCACCTTCGTGCAATCCAACAGTATCGAGCGCGATGTGGCGCTCAAGCCCGGGCAGGCGGTGACCGTCGGGGCCTATCAGTTTCGCTTCGAGGGCGGTCAGAACGTCGATGGGCCCAACTACGAGGGCTTTCGCGGCAAGATCAGCGTGACACGCAACGGCTCGCCCGTGACGGTGTTGTATCCGCACAAGCGTCGATATTGGGTGCAGGGCACCGTGCAGACCACGGCCGCCATCGCACCGGGCGTGAGTCGCGATCTGCTCGCCGCGCTCGGTGATGACGTGGGGGCGGACGCCTGGAGTCTGCGCCTGCAGTATCGGCCGCTGATCCGTTTCGTGTGGATCGGGGCGCTGATCATGGCGCTCGGCGGACTGACCGCCGTGATCGGACGCCGCCAGGGCTCCCTGGTTGAGCCCGGCACTGTGTCGGACGACGCGCTGCTGGGGCGGCCCGGGCCGGTGCGATGAATCGCTTTCTGCTACCGCTCGCCGCGTTCGTGCTGCTGCTGGCAGTGCTGCTGGTGGGTCTTAAGCGTGCGCCGGAGAAATCGATCCTGCCCTCGCCACTGATCGGCAAGCCGGCGCCGCAGTTCACGCTGCCGAATCTGTTCGACAATGCCACCCCATTGCAGTCCGATTCGCTCAAGGGCCATTGGTGGCTGGTCAATGTCTGGGGCACCTGGTGTGTCGAGTGCCGCGCCGAGCACGCCGTGCTGCTGCAGATCAAACAGCAGGCCCAGGTGCCGATCCTCGGCATCGATTGGCGCGATCACGACGAGGATGCTTTGACCTGGCTGGCGCAGCTGGGTAATCCGTACGAGCGCGTCGGCACCGACCATGACGGCAAGGTCGCCATCGACTTGGGCGTATACGGCGCGCCTGAGAGCTTTCTGATCAATCCGGCCGGAACCGTAATCTACAAGCACATCGGGCCGCTGACCATGCCGGTATGGCAACACGAGTTCCTGCCACGCGTGAGTCGCGCGTCCGTCTCCGGCGCATGAGCTACGCGCGCGCCGCCGGCGTGCTGCTTTGGGCGTGGGCGGCACTGATCGGGGCGGCCCCGGCGCTCGCGGTCGACATCACCCCGCCATTGCCGACACCGCAACTGCAACAACGCTACCTGCGGCTCACGCACGAGCTGCGCTGCATGCAATGCCAGAGCGAGTCGCTGGCGGATTCCCAAGTGGATCTGGCTGCGGACCTGCGCCGCCAGGTGCACGATCTGCTGCTGGCTGGCAATAGCGACGATCAGGTTCGCGACTACATGGTCGCGCGCTACGGGGAATTCATTCTTTTTCGCCCGCGCATGAGCTGGCGCAATGCCTGGCTGTGGGGAGCCCCGGCGCTGATGATGATCGGCGGGCTACTGGTGGCGTGGCGCATCTTGCGCGCGCGCACGCGCCTGGCGGATGTCGAGGATGACGAGGCGGCCCGGTCATGACCGGCTTCATTCTGGCGGCGCTGGCGATCGCAGTGCTGGCCGCGGCGTTCGTGGCGCTGCCGCTGCTGCGTCGGCGGGCCGATTCCGCCCCGGCACCACTCGCTGCCGCGCTCACCGTACTGGTGCTGATGCTGGCGAGCGCGCTGCTGTACCGGTTCATCGGCAGTCGCGACTGGCCGAAGCTTAGCGCCGCCGATCCCAATGCCAGTCCGATCGCGGAGCTGGCGCGCCACCTGGATCGTCAGCCGCAGGATCAGTCCGGGTGGCTGGCGCTGGCCGCTGCCTACAATGGTATCGGCCAGAATGCGCTGGCATTGCGCACCTACGAGCGCGCCAACCGCCTGAGCCCTGGCGGCAACCCCGCGGCGCTCGCCGGCATGGGCGAGTCGATCCTGCTGTCAGGCGACGGCTCGCGCGCTGAGCAGGCCGGAGAGCTGTTCGAGCGCGCGCTGCGGCTGGATCCGAGTTCCGCCAAGGCACTCTTCTACAGCGGCCTGATCGCCTTTCGCGAGGGTCGGCTGGACGTGGCGCGCACACGCTTCGCAGCGATCCTGGCGATGTCGCCGCCCGAGAGCGTGCGCGCGGCGCTGCAAAAGCAAATCGACGCGATCGATGCGCGCGCGCGTCCAGTGGTGGATGCGGCCACCGCCATTCACCTGCACGTCACGCTGGCCCCGGCGCTGGCCGACAAGCTGCCGCCGAATGCCTCGCTGTTCGTGTTCGTGCGCGCCCCGGACGGCGGTCCGCCGCTGGCGGTGAAGCGCGGCGCCGGCACACTGCCGCAGGAGGTGGAGCTTTCGGCCGCCGACTCGATGGTCGCCGAGCGCGCACTCAAACCCGGTCAGAATGTGTCGGTGGTTGCGCGATTGTCGGCCGCCGGCAGCCCGCTGGCGCACAGCGGCGACCTGTACGGGCAGATCGAGTATCTGGCCGGCAAGAGCGGCGCCCGCACCCTGGAGATTGATAGACTGAGCCCGTAGAGCCTCGAGCCCGAAAGGAGTGCGGTAGTCCTTTGAGCAGCGTATCGCTGGAACGGCGCCTGCGTGCCGGAGAATTTGTGGTGACGGCGGAGATCACGCCGCCTTTGTCGACCGATCCGAAGGACGTGCTCGATCTGGCGCTGCCGCTGCAGGGACTGGCCGACGCCGCCAACGTGACCGATGGGGCCAGTGCGCGCGCGCACATGGACGTGCTGACGGCGGCCTCGATCGTGCAGCGCGCCGGTGTCGACCCGGTGCTGCAGCTCACCTGCCGCGACCGCAATCGCATCGCGTTGCAGAGCATGCTGGTGGGGGCCGCGGCACTGGGGTTGCGCAACATCCTGGTGCTTCGGGGCGACAATCCGGAAGCCGGCGATCAACCCGATGCCAAGCCGGTGTTCGACATGGACTCCAACACGCTGCTGTCCACCGCGGTTGCCATTCGCGATCGTGGTCAGCTGCCACACGGGCGCGAGGTGACCGGCCGCCACGCCGAATTTTTCCTCGGCGCCGCCGATATGCCCATCGATCCGGCTCCGGGGTGGCGTCCGGAAGGGCTGCTGCGCAAGCTCCAAGCCGGTGCGCAGTTCGTGCAGACCCAGTTCTGCATGGATCCCGGGGTGGTGCGCCGCTACATCGAGCGCCTGCGCGAACACCAACTCACCGAGCGACTGTACATTCTGATCGGTCTGGCGCCGCTGACATCGGCGCGTTCGGCACTCTGGATTCGCCAGCACCTGTACGGTTCGATCATTCCGGACACGCTGATCGAGCGACTCGAGGCGGCCGCGGATCAGCGCCTGGAGGGGCAGCGCATCTGCATCGAACTGATGCAGCAGCTGCAGCAGATTCCAGGCGTGGCCGGAGTGCATCTCATGGCGCCGCTCAATCCCGGGGCAATGCCCGCGGTGATTCGCGAGTTTCGCGAGCGCGCATCGAGTCGATTTGCCGCCCATGCCGCCCGGTCCCATAATCCCACTCCCGAACAGGCGAGGTGATGCGTTCATGAAGCGACTTGTGCTGCTGCTGGCGTGCGCTGGGGCCGGAACGGCGATGGCCGCGTTGCAGCCGGGGGCTGCCGCACCGGATTTCACTACCCAGGCGACGCTGGCTGGTAAACCGTTCCAGTTCTCGCTGGCCGATGCGCTCAAGAAGGGCCCGGTGGTGCTGTACTTCTATCCGGCCGCCTTCACGCCCGGCTGCACCGTCGAAGCGCATGAGTTCGCCGAAGCCACCACGGAGTTCCACGCGCTGGGCGCGACCGTCATCGGCGTGTCGGCCGATGATATCGATAAGCTCAACAAGTTTTCGGTGAGCGAGTGCCGCAACAAATTTCCAGTCGCGGCCGATCCCGACCAACACATCATGAAGGCCTACGACGCGGTTCTGAAGTTGAAGCCGAGTCTGGCCGACCGCACCTCGTACGTCATATCCCCGCAAGGCAAGATTCTCTACAGTTACTCGGATCTGAACCCCGACAAGCATGTGACCAACACGCTCGCGGTGGTGAAGCAATGGGCGGCCGACCGGCCGCACTGATCCGCGCCACGGTACTGCTGACCAGCCTGATTGCGCGTTCGGCGCTCGGTGCGGCCCCCGCGGCCGCGCCCGAAACTGCCGGCGGGCCGCAGCAGTTGCAGGAGATCGCCATCATCGGCGAGCGGCCCGGCCCGCGCCTGTGGAAGGTCAGCAAGGGCGATCACGTGCTGTGGCTGCTGGGTACCTTCAATCATCTGCCCAAGCGCATGACCTGGCGCTCGAGTGAAGTGGAGGCGACTCTGGCAAGCTCGCAGGAGCTGCTCAGCAGCGGCCCGGACGTGTCGGCAAATATCGGGCCGATCGGAGCGATCCGGTTGTACGTGCAATGGCGCCACACGCAGAAGAACCCGGATCGCCTCAAGCTCGTTTCCTGGCTGCCGACGCCGTTGTACGCGCGCTTCGAGGCGCTCAAATCGCGATTTGATGCCGGCGACAACGGCATCGAGGAACTGCGACCGAGCTTTGCCGCGCTGCGCCTGTACGAGCACGCGGTCGACGCGGCTGGGCTCACCGCGCACGATGAGGTGGAGAAGAGCGTGCTGGAGCTGGCGCGGCACCGCCGTGTGCCGGTGGTGCGCGCCGAGCTGCGGGTGGAGGACCCATCCGCCGCCCTCAAGGAAGTCAGTGCGCTGTCGCCGACGCTCGAGGTCGACTGCCTGGCGGCCACCGTCACGCGCATCGAAACTGATCTGCCGACCATGCAAGAGCGCGCCAAGGCCTGGGCCGTCGGCGACGTAGACCGGCTGCGTGCGCTCCCGTTTCCGAATCAGCGCGAAGTATGTCTGAGTGCGCTGTCCAATTCGCCGCGCATCAAAGCGCTGGTGGATCGCGCCATCCAGGGCTGGATGGACGAGGCCGTATCGACGCTGGAGCGCAATCGCACCAGCTTCGCAATGCGGCCGATCTATGATCTGCTCGATCCGGGCGGTCCGCTGGCGAAATTTCGCGCCCGCGGCTACCAGGTCGAGGGACCCTAAGCTGCGGCTGCGCGCGGTATCATGCGGCCCCTGGCCGGCCACCCCCATCCATCAGGAGTGTTGTATGAGTCGATGCCTGTTGCGCACCCTGTTACCCGCGCTCAGCCTGCTGCTGGGCAGCGCCGCGCTCGCTGCGGACTCCAGCTCCGGAGCATCCGCGGCCCCGAAGGCAGCGCACGGCGCTGCTCCCGCCAAGGCGGCCGAGACGGCGCCGGACGAGAACAAAGCGCTGTATGCGCTCGGCGTGGTGCTGAGCCGAAATCTCGAGCAGTTCCAACTCTCGGAGGCGGAATTCAACCGCGTTCGGGCCGGCTTCGTCGATGGCTACCACAAGAAGCCGGAAGCGGCCAACCCCGAATCCGAGCTGCCACAGATCCAGGCACTGCAGCGCACCCGGGTGCTGGCGACGTCGCAGCGTGAAAAGGATGTCGGCCAGGCATACCTGGACAAGGCCGCCGCTACCGCCGGTGCCACCAAGACCACCAGCGGCCTGGTGTACATTCCGGTGACCCCGGGCACCGGTCCGAGTCCGACGAGCACCGATCGCGTCAAGGTCAACTACGAGGGTCGGCTGATCGACGGCACCGTGTTCGACAGCTCGGCGCAGCATGGCGGACAGCCGGTCACGTTCCCAGTGGCTGCGATTATCCCCTGCTGGACCGAGGCGTTGCCGCTGATGAAAGTCGGCGGCAAGAGTCGAATCGTGTGTCCGTCGTCGCTGGCCTATGGGGATCGCGGCAGGTTGCCCAAGATCAAGCCCGGCGCCACGCTGGAATTCGACATCGAGCTGGTGTCGATCGAGCCACCGGCTGCGGCGCCGTCCGGACCGTCCGGATCGAGCGGCGCCGCGGCGTCGCCGCCGGCCACCACGCCGCCGCCCAGGTGATCGCGGGCACAGCGCTGATCGGCGCGGACGCGCCGCCCGATCAGCGCTGAGCGTCGCGCACCGCGGCCACGAATCCGGCCAGATAGATGCGCAGCCGTTCGCGCAACGCCGCGTCGGTGAGCGACAGCTTCGCGTCAAAGGCCTGTCCGGCGCGCACTACCAGCATGCGAGCGCCGAACCACGGCCGCGTGCCCAGCGTGCGCAGCACCGGCAGCCAGGCCGCCTGGCTCAAGCTCGTGCCGAACGGACCCGGCGAGGCGCCCATCAGTGCGAACGGCCGGCCGCCGAACACCCGCGCGATGTCCTCCGCTGGCCGCGACAGCCAGTCGACCGCGTTCTTGAATACACCGGGAATGCCGTTGTTGTATTCCGGGGTGACCAGCAGCACGCCGTCGGCGGCGACCATGGCGTCCTTGAGCGCGGTGACGCTGGCAGGCACGCCGTCGCTGGCTTCCAGGTCGCCGTCATACAGCGGAATGCCGTGCAGCGTGCGAACATCGAGCGTGACGCCCTCGGGCAGCACGCTGGCGGCGGCCCGCAGCAGGGCGGTGTTGTAGGAGTCGCGGCGCAGGCTGCCCGAGATGCCGATCAGCTTGGTCATCGGTGGTCCTCCGAGCCGATAGGATAACGCTGCGGCACAATGTTCCGGTTCCTTATGGTGTCGATGTGATCGAGACGATCGAGATCCTGATAGCGCTGACGGCGGTCGGTGGGGCCCTCGCCGTGCTGGCGCGGCGGCTGAAGATTCCCTCGGCCATTCTGCTGGTGCTGGCCGGGGTGCTGCTGGCGCTGGTGCCGGGGCTGCCGCAGATCAGCCTCGCGCCGGAATTCGTGCTGCTGCTGATCCTGCCGCCGATCATCTACTCCTCGGCGGTGGCCATGAGCTGGCGCGAGTTTCGTTTCAACCTGCGCCCGATCTCGCTGCTGGCGGTGGGCGGCGTGGTGTTCACCACGATCGCAGCCGGGGCGGTGGTGCACTGGATGTTGGGATTATCCTGGCCGGTGGCGTTCGTGCTGGGCGCGATCGTATCGCCGCCCGATGCCGTCGCGCCGCTGTCGATTGCGCGCGATATGCAGCTGCCGCGCCGCATTCTGGTGATCCTGGAGGGCGAGGGCCTGGTCAACGATGCCACCGCGCTCATTCTCTACCGCTTCGCGGCGGCCGCGGTCAGCATCGGGGTGTTCTCGCTGCCGCACGCGGCGCTACTGTTCATCGGCATCGTCGCCGGCGAGATTCTCTGGGGCATCGGCGTTGGCTGGGTGATGCTGCGCCTGCGGCGCTGGGTCGCCCACCCACGGGTGGAAATCCTGCTGTCGATGCTGACGCCGTTCGTGGCGTTTCTGCCGCCCGAACAGCTGGGCGGTTCCGGAGTGCTCGCCACCGTGACCGCCGGACTGTACATCAGCTGGAATGGCTTGCGGCTGATCAGTTCCGCCACGCGGCTGCAGGGGATCTTCTTCTGGGATTTCCTCATCTACCTGGTCGAGGGCATGGTGTTTCTGATCACCGGTCTGCAGGCGCGCGCGGTGCTGGCCGGTGTCGAGGTGTATTCGCTGCAGGAGCTGGCGATCGCAGCACTGGTGGTGAGCGTGGCGGTGATCGCGATCCGCTTCGTCTGGGTGTATCCCGCCACCTATCTGCCACGCTGGCTGATCCCGGCGGTGCGGCGCAAGGATCCTTCGCCGCCGTGGCAGGCACCCTTCGCGCTGGCCTTCACCGGCGTGCGCGGCATCGTATCGCTGGCCGCGGCGCTGGCGTTGCCGCTGCAGATCGCCGACGGATCACCGTTTCCGCAGCGCGACCTGATTCTGTTCCTGACCTTCGTGGTGATCCTGGTGACTCTGGTGGGGCAGGGACTGGCGCTGCCGGCGGTGATCCGGGGGCTGGGCCTGGCCAATGCCGGGCGCCAGGAACATCACGTTGATGCCACCGAGGAATTTGCGGCGCGCCGCGACGCGGTCGCGGCGGCCACCGAGCGGCTGCAGCAGATGACCCGCGATCGCTCACTGCCGCAGGGCGTGGTCGCACCGCTGCTCACCGGGCTGCACGACCGGCTCAACAATCTGGAACACCGCATCGATGGCCACGGCGGGCATCGCAAGCTCGTGACGCTGTACGACGATGTGGAGCTGGAATTGCTTTCGGCCGAACGCCAGGTGGTCAACGACCTGTATCGCGACGGCAAGCTCAAGGACGAGGCGCGCCGCCGGATCGAGCGCGAATTGGATCTGCGCGAAGCGGGCCTGGAAAACCTGCGCGCCGCGGAGTAGGCGCGGGAAAACCAGCGCTAATTAGTAAATAACAATCAGCCTGTTACGGCGCATTCATCTAAACAGCTCTAGCCGCCGCACGCAACGCGCCCGCCGCGCCGGCGGCGTTCGCTGCGGCTCGCGGTGATTGCGGTATTCTATCGGCCGCCGACGGGGAGCCGGTGCCAGAGCACCGGTGAGGGGAGCATGCAGGTGCTGAAAATTTCGGTGGACGGCTGATGGCCGCTCCCAAGGCCTCGTTGATCAACGAGCTCGCCAGCCGCATCGGCAATCTGGGCGTCGAGGTGGCGGATATCGCCGGCAATCTCGATGAAGTCACCACCCGGGCCACCCAGCAGGCCACTCAGTTCAAACAGCTGCAGACGGCCACCGAGAACATGGTGTCCGGCAATCGCGAGATCGACCGCGCGGCGCGCGAAACCCAGAGCGCAGCCTCGACCGCCGGCGCCGAGATCGCCGAATCGCGCGCCCGCATCGGCGAGGCGGTCCAGCACATCGGCCAGCTGACGGGGGCCGTGGGCCGCATCGAGGAGCGGCTCGGTTCGTTCCGCTCGGTGCTCAAGCAAATCGGCGATGTGGCATCGACCATCGAGACCATCGCCAAGCACACGCGATTGCTGGCACTCAACGCCGCGGTGGAAGCCGCGCGCGCCGGGGAGGCCGGACGCGGCTTTGCCGTGGTGGCCGCAGAGGTGCGCAATCTGGCGGAGGGCACCCGTAAGGCCACCGATCGCATCGGCGAGATCGTGCGAGACCTGGGCAACCAGATCGGTGGCCTGATCGGCGAGAGCAATGCCGCCAGCGAACACGCCGATCATGCCGGCAAGGGCGCCGCGCAGGTGCAGGGCGTGATCATTCGCGCCGACGATGCCTTCAAGACCGTGGGACGCGAGATCGATGCCATCGCCGGCTCCGCCGAGGAGAATCTGCGCCACTGCGATGCCACCACCTCGCGGCTGGTCGAGCTGGCCAGCGGCGTCGCGGCATCCACCACCAACTTGAGCCAGGCCGATCAGCGCGTCGACGGATTGCTTTCCCTGAGCGAGACGCTGATCGAATACATCGCCGAGAGCGGCGTCGAGACCACCGAGACGCCCTTGATCCGTGTGGTCATCGACACCGCCAAGCGTATCACCGCGGAGTTTGCCGCCGGCATTGCGCGCGGCGAGCTCACGGTCGGGCAGCTGTTCGACGAGAACTACCGCGAAATTCCGGGCACCAATCCCAAGCAGTATCTGACCGACTATGTGGACTTCACCGATCGGGTACTGCCGCCGATTCAGGATCCGCTGCAGAAGATCGACCCGCGCATCGTGTTCTGCGTCGCCTGGGCCAAGGGCGGGTTTCTGCCGACGCACAATCCCAACTATCGCAAGCCGCAGGGGCCCGATCCGGAATGGAATGCGGCCAACTGCCGCAATCGCCGCCTGTTCGACGATCGCGCAGTGCGCAAGGTGGCGCAGAATCGCAAGAGCTTCCTGCTGCAGACCTATCGGCGCAACATGGGCGGCGGCAAATTCGTGCTGATGAAGGATCTATCCTCGCCGATCTTCGTCGACGGCCGTCACTGGGGCGCCTTTCGCATGGGGTTTCAGTAGCCACGGCGCCGCGCTGATGGCGATCATCAAGTGCAGTGAGTGTGGCCGCGCGGTGAGCGACAAGGCCGCGGCCTGCATCGGCTGCGGCGCTCCGATCGTTTCGCCTTCGGCGGCGCCGCCGGGATTCAACATCGCACCGGAACGCACGCCGGTCCGGCCGCTGACCTCGGCGCAACTGCGCTGGCGCCTGGGCCTGTCGTCTGCGACCCTGGTGCTGGGCGTGATCGCCGCCGACGCCGCCAGCCGCTGGCGGCCCGGTAGCCATCTGGCGGCTACGCTGTCGGCGCTGCTGCTGATCTGCGGGCTGTGCTGGTTCATCGTGGCCATCATCCAGAATGTGCAGGCACGCCGTTGACGTTCGCCCTGGGGCGCCGGCTGCTACCATAGGGGAACCGTGCAATACGAAGGTCTGTGGGGTCTGCTGGTCCTGATCGCCGACGTCTGGGCGATCGTCAACATCGCGCAGAGCAATGCCGAGACCGGACGCAAGGTGCTCTGGATCGTGCTGGTGATCGTACTGCCGGTGCTGGGCTTGCTGCTGTGGCTGCTGCTGGGTCCAAGAACCACTCGGAGCTGAAGGTATTCGCGATGTTCCGGCGCCGAAGTACCGACCCGAAATCGACCTGGCTACGCCTGGTCGAGCGCTGGGGTCCGCGCCGTGCGCGCCTGGTGTTGATCGTGCTCACGGTACTGTACGTGGCGTTGCTGCTGGCGGTGGCGCTGCTCGCGGCCCACGATCTGCCGTGGGCGCGCCGATTGCGCACGGTGCTGATCGTGGTGCTGGCGCTAAGCGCGCTGTGGCTGTGGTTGCGCGTCGTGCGCAATCAGTGGGGACAGCTGCGCGTGCTGTCCGGCACGGCGCCGGAGAGCGAGGAGACGGGCATCTGGGGCGTGGGCGGCCCCGGCATCCGCACCCCCGGTACCACCGGAATAACCCGCGTTCTGCGTGAGCGGCGCCGGCGCCCCGAGGATGGCGACGACGATCCGCTGCCCTGAATTTCCTGTCAGCGCCGCCTTGCGTACCCCGCCTCACGCAAGTTGCTAAGATGTCAAATGGATGATACCGGATTGCGGCGCCAGCGTTAGGAACGGCCTTATGACCACAGCCACCCGCGAGTCTGATGCGCGCTCCGACCAGGACTACCAGGATCAGGTCCTGGATCACGTGTCGCGCACCTTCGCGCTGACGATTCCGCAGTTGCCTCCCGGGCTGCGCGAGTCGGTCACCAGCGCCTACCTGCTGTGCCGGATCGCGGACACGATCGAGGACGAGCCGGCCCTGAATCCGATGGACAAGGTGCGGTTCCTGAGTGAGTTCAGTGCCGTCGTCGCCGGTCGCGGCGATTCGGCAGCGCTGGCCGCGGAGCTGACCCCGCGGCTGTCGGCGCACAGCTCGGCACACGAGCGCGATCTGACGGCGCATCTGGCGCGTGTGGTGCGCACCGTGCACGCCAGCGATGTACGGGTGCAGGGAGCGATCGAGCGCTGCATCGCCATCATGTGCGAGGGCATGCACCGCTTTCAGCGCAATGCCAGTGTGCGCGGTCTGGGCCGGCTCATCGACCTGGACAGCTATTGCTACCACGTCGCCGGCGTGGTGGGTGAAATGCTGACCGATCTGTTCTGCGTGTATGTGCCGCCGATGCAGCAGCACTACGCCACCCTGCGCCGCCTGGCGCCATCGTTCGGCCAGGGCCTGCAGATGACCAACATCCTCAAGGATCTATGGGAAGACCGCGGCCGTGGTGCCTGCTGGCTGCCGCGCGATACCTTCGACCGCCGCGGCCTGAGCCTCGAGCAGCTGCCAAGCCGCCATCAGGAGCCGGCCTTCCGCGACGGACTGCAGGAGCTCATCGCGATCGCGCACGGGCATTTGCGCAATGCGCTGGCCTTCACGCTGCTGATCCCGGCACGCCAGACCGGCATTCGCCGCTTCTGCCTGTGGTCGATCGGGCTGGCGTTGCTGACCCTGCACCGGATCAACGACAATCCGCGCTTCACCGCCGGCGCGCAGGTCAAGGTATCGCGCCGCGCAGTCGCGCTCGTGAAGACGGTGTGCAATCTGAGCGCGCGCAGCGACACGCTGCTGCGGGCTCTGTTTGCCTATACCGCGCGCGGTCTGCCGCTGACCGATCAGAGCGGCACACGCACCAGCGTCGAGTTGCCGGAGGAGCCTGGCGGCCGGGATGCCGCCGCGCGCTCGGTCGCGGGCAGTTGAGTCGCCACCGAGGAGCGCTCTGATGTCGGTCGAACAACAAATCGAAAAACTGGCTCTGCAGCCGGCGGTGGCCGGCGCCGGCCTGGCCGGCGCGATCAATGCGGCGCGCGATGCGCTGCTGGCGCGCCAGCAGGCCGCCGGTCACTGGCTATTCGAGCTGGAAGCCGATTGCACCATACCAGCCGAGTTCATCCTGATGATGCATTTTCTGGATGAAATCGACAGTGTGCTGGAAGCGAAGCTGGCCGCGTTTTTGCGTGCCCGGCAGGATCCGGGCGGCGGCTGGCCGCTGTACTACGGCGGCAGCTTCGACATCAGCTGCAGCGTCAAGGCCTACTACGCGCTCAAGCTCGCGGGTGAAGATCCGCAGGCCGCGCACATGGTGCGCGCACGCGCCGCGATCCTCGAGTGCGGCGGGGCGGCGCGCGCCAACGTGTTCACCCGCCTGACGCTGGCGATGTTCGGGCAGCTGCCATGGCGCGGCGTGCCCTACATCCCAGTGGAAATCATGCTGCTGCCAAAGTGGTTCCCGTTCCATCTCGACAAGGTGTCGTACTGGTCGCGCACCGTGATGGTGCCGCTGTTCGTGCTGTGCTGTTATCGGGTGCGTGCCAGAAATCCGCGCTCGGTGCACATTCACGAATTGTTCGCCGTCGATCCGGAACTGGAACGCAACTACTTCCGGCGCGGCGGTTTCGCCAACCGTGCCTTTCTGCTGCTCGACCGGCTGGGACGTCTGCTCGATCCACTGGTGCCGCGCGCTGTGCGCGCCCGTGCACTCAAGCGCGCCGAGGAATGGATCGACCAGCGCGCCAATGGCGAGGACGGTCTGGGTGCGATCTTCCCGGCGATGGTCAATGCGCTCGAGGTCATGGTCACACTCGGCTATGCCGCGAACGATCCACGGCGCGTACGCGCCAAGCGCGCGCTGTACAACTTGCTGGCGACCGGCACACGCGGCACCTACTGCCAGCCGTGCGTGTCGCCGGTGTGGGACACCGCGCTGAGCTGCCTGGCGCTGCTGGAAGAGGGCAGCGGCGCTGCGCGCACTGCCGTGGGATCAGGGCTCGAGTGGCTGCGCCCCCGCCAGCTGCTTGAGGATGAGGGTGACTGGCGCGAGCGCCGGCCGCAACTGGCCGGTGGCGGCTGGGCATTCCAGTTCAACAACAGCTACTACCCGGATCTGGACGACACCGCGGCGGTGGCCTGGGCCATGCACGCCGCCCCACAGCGAGAGCAGTACGGGGTCGCGCTGACCCGCGCGCTCGACTGGCTGGTGGGCATGCAGAGCCGCAATGGCGGATTCGCCTCGTTCGATGTGGATGGCACCTGCTATTACCTGAATTACATTCCGTTCGCCGATCACGGCGCGCTGCTCGATCCGCCAACCGCCGATGTGACCGCGCGTGTGGTGACCATCCTGGCGCGCGCCGGCCGCGACCAGGATCGCCCAGCGCTCGATCGCGCCATGGCGTATCTGCGCGACGCGCAGGAAGCGGATGGTTCGTGGTTCGGCCGCTGGGGCACCAACTACATCTATGGCACCTGGTCGGTACTCGCCGCCCTGGGCGCCGCTGGCGTCGGCGCAGATGACCCCGCGGTGCGCCGCGCAGTGCATTGGCTTGGCAGCTGCCAGCAGGCCGACGGCGGCTGGGGCGAAAGCAACGATACCTATAGCGATCAGGATCTGGCCGGTCGCGGCATCGCCAGCACGCCCTACCAGACTGCCTGGGCACTGCTGGCACTGATGGCCTGCGGTGCGGCCGACAGTGCGGTGCTGCGCCGAGGCGTGCATTTCCTGCTGCGCGCCCAGCAGCCCGCTGGCTCGTGGGAACATCCGACCTACACGGCGCCGGGCTTCCCGCGGGTGTTCTATCTCAAGTACCACGGCTACTGCGCCTACTTCCCGCTATGGGCTCTGGCTCGCTACCGCCGTCTGCTCCACGACACCAAGGAAAGCTGATCGCTGCGGAGCGCGCGTGACCGCCACGGGCATCGTGGCGGCGTTGGCGTTTGAGGCGCGATCGCTGGGCCGCTCGCGTGGCGCCGCGCAGGCTGTCACGCGCCTGGCCGACGGCAGCTTGATCCGAATCAGCGGCATCGGACCCGACAAGGCCGCGCGCGCCGCGCGCGAGCTGATCGATGCGGGCGCCGGGGCGCTGCTAAGCTGGGGAGTCGCGGGTGGACTCGACCGGGCCCTGGCCAGTGGAACCGCCGTGGTGCCCGGTGAGGTGATCTGGCGCCCGGAGGGCAACGGCGCGGCGGCGCTACGCAGCTTCACTACGACACCGCTCTGGCGCGAGCGACTGCTGTCGCAACTGCAGGGCCATGTGCGCATCGCGCATGGTGCACTGTTCACCGGCGTCACGCCGGTGGCAGTCGCGGCCTCCAAGGCACGGCTGCACGCCGACACGCGCGCGGTCGCGGTTGACATGGAGAGTGCCGCGATCGCCGAGGTGGCCGCCGCGCACGCGCTGCCATTTCTGGCGCTGCGCGTGGTGCTCGATACCGCGTCCGACAGCTTGCCCGAGAGCCTGATGCGTGCCTTCGAACCCGAACGCCCATCGTGGCGGCCCGTGGCCACGACGCCGGCTGACTGGCCGGCATTGCTGCGACTGGCGCGTCAATACTGGCGGGCGCGCCGCTCGCTGGGCGCCTGTGCGCGCCTCAGCGCTGGGGCGCGTAACAGTCCGGTCGAGGGCGGGCACTGATGCGGGCGCTGGTGACTGGCGCCAGCGGCTTCGTCGGCGCCGCCGTGGCGCGCGCGCTGCTGGCCGACGGCTGGCAGGTGCGTGCATTGCTGCGGCCGCAATCCTCGCGGCGCAATGTCAACGGTGTGGCGCTCGAGGTTGCCGTGGGCGATCTCACCGCGCCGGCGACGCTCGAGCCGGCGCTGAGCGGCTGCCAGGCGTTGTTTCACGTGGCCGCCGACTATCGCCTGTGGTCGCCGGATCCTGAAGCGCTCTATCGAAACAATGTCGACGGTACGCGCAATGTCATCGAGGCCGCGCGCCGCGCCGGGGTCGAGCGCGTGGTGTATACCAGCAGCGTCGCCACCATCGGCCTGCGCGCGGACGGAGCGCCCTCCACCGAGGAAGATGTGGCACGTCTGCAGGACATGATTGGTCCGTACAAGCGTTCCAAGTTCCTGGCCGAAGAGTGGGTGCGCGCGGCCGCGAGCCCGGCGTTGCCGATCGTGATCGTCAATCCCTCGACGCCGATCGGTCCGGGCGACGTGAAACCGACGCCGACCGGACGTATGGTGCTGGATGCTGCCAGCGGACGCATGCCGGCATACGTTGAGACTGGACTCAACATCGTGCACGTGGACGACGTGGCGGCCGGACATCTGCTGGCCTACCGGCACGGTCGTGCGGGTCAGCGCTACATCCTCGGTGGCACCGACCTGTCATTGCAGCAGATCCTGGCGATGATCGCGGCGCTCGCCGGACGCCGTGCGCCGCGCGTGCGCTTGCCGCACGCCCTGGTGATGCCGCTGGCCTACATCGCTGAAGCGCTCGCGCGCGTCACGGGGGGGGACACCCGCATCACCGTGGACGGGGTGCGCATGGCGCGCCATCACATGTATTTTTCCAGCGCCCGGGCCGAGCGCGAGCTGGGCTATAAAGCGCGACCGGCACAGCAGGCGGTCGAGGACGCGGTGCGCTGGTTCCTGCGGCCTGCTAGCGGTGACGCCGCTGCAGCCAATCGGTAAAGCCGCCACGCGGAGTGGCGCCCAGAGCGGCCCGAACTCGCGGACTGAGTAGCGCTGCGAACTCCTCGGTGTGGCGGTAATGCGACGTCGACGGGGCGATCTGCGCCCCCGACTGCGTGGCCGGATGCAGGTAGATCTCGGTTACACCCTCCGGCAGCGCCTGCAGTGCGCGCTCCAGCGCGACTTCATCCATGCGGCCGCTGCGGCCGATGCCGCACAGCTGATCATTGTGGGATACGCCGGCGCGTCGCAGGCGCGCGCGCATCAGGCGCAGCCACGGCTGCAAGGCCGCAGCGCCGGTACGCTCGCGCAAGCTCGTCGGCCCGCGCAGCCCGGCGGGTTCAAACGGATAGCGCACGGCCTTCAGGCCGAATTCCTGCCCGACCTGCAGCATCAGGCCCAGCACCGTCGGATGCAGGTGAAAGTGCTTGTGCGCGTTGACGTGATCGAGAACCAGGCCGCTGGCGGCAAAGGCACGAAACTGCGCGCGAATCTCGGCCCGCAACTGACGGCGCGCGCGCGGCGAGAGAAAATAGCGCGCCCCGGCAATGCCCATGCGCTCATCGAAGCGCCGATCCCGACCCAGCAGCAGCGCCACCTCGTCCAGTGGCAGCAGCGGCGCGCCCTCCACCAGCACCAGATGCAATCCGACGCGCAGATCGGGCAGGGCACGGGCACGGCGTACTGCGTCGGCGCTGGCCGGTGCGCCCACCATCAGGCTGGCGGCGCAAAGGATGCCTTCCCGGCTGGCGCGCTCGACCGCCTCATTGACCGCTTCGTGCTGCCCGAAATCATCCGCGGTGACGATCACAAAGCGCGCGCGCCGGCGCGCGGGCGCAAAATCGGAGGTCGCGCCAGGCTCAGGCGGTGTGGGCACGCAGGAAGCGAAAGAACTCCACGCCCTCGCGCAGACGGCGCTTGGTCATCTCCCAGCTGGTGATCATCTCGCCGGTGAGCTCGGCGATCTTGCGCGGACGGAAATAGAAGCGCCGATAGAAGGTCTCCACCCCATGGTAGATATCCTTCGCGCTCAGGTGCGGGTAGCTGATCGGAGACAGCTGCACGCCCTGGTTGTTGACCAGGTTGAGCGAAGCATCGGGTTGCAGCCAGCCATTGGCGATGGCCTGCGCGTACAGCTCGGTGCCCGGGTAGGGCGCCGCCAGCGACACCTGTATGGTGTGCGGATTAATGTCGATGGCGAATTGCATCGTATCGCGCATGGTCTGCGCCGTCTCGCCGGGCAGTCCGAGAATGAAGGTGCCGTGGATAATGATGCCGAGGCGACGGCAATCGCGCGTGAAGCGACGCGCGATCTCGGTGCGCAGGCCCTTGCGGATGTTGTGCAGGATCTGATCGTTGCCGGACTCGTAGCCCACCAGCAGCAGGCGCAAGCCGTTGTCCTTCATGATCCGGAGCGTTTCGTACGGCACATTGGCCTTGGCGTTGCAGGACCAGGTGACCCCGAGTCTTCCTAAGCCCCGGGCGATCTCCTCGGCGCGCGGGCGGAAATCGGTAAAGGTGTCGTCGTCGAAGAAGATTTCCTTCACCTGCGGCAGATTCTGCTTGATCCACTGCACCTCGCCGAGCACATTGTCGACGCTGCGCACGCGGTAGCGATGGCCACCGACGGTCTGCGGCCACAGGCAGAAAGTGCACTTGGAACGGCAGCCGCGGCCGGTATAGAACGAGACGTACGGGTGCTTGAGGTAGCCGATGAAGTAGTTCTCGATGCGCAGATCGCGTTGATAGACCGGCGCCACCCACGGCAGCTCATCCATGTTCATCAGCGCCGCGCGAGCCGGGTTGTGGTGCAGTTCCCCGGCGTGGTCGCGGTAGCTCAGACCGGCGATCTCGGCGAACTCACGACCCTCGGCAACTTCCTTGCAGGTGTAGTCGAATTCCTCGCGGGCCACGAAGTCGATCGCGCTCGAGGCGCGCAGCGTGCCTTCCGGATCCACCGCGACCTTGGCACCCACCATGCCGATGCGCAGTGCCGGATTGTGCTGCTTGAACAGTTCAGCCATGCGCGCGTCGGTCGGAAACGACGGCGCGCTGGTGTGCATGATCACCAGTTCATATTGGTGCGCCAGCGGCAGCACATCGGCCACGCTCAGACCGTCGGCCGGAGCATCCAGCAGGCGGCTGCCCGGCACCAGAGCGGCCGGTTGGGCCAGCCAGGTCGGAAACCAGAATGAGCGAATCTCGCGCTTGGCCTGGTAACGCGAGCCGGCACCGCCGTCAAAGCCGTCGAACGAGGGGGGATGCAGGAACAGGGTCTTCATTCAACCTCCGGCAGGCAGTACAGCGCACCGTCACGCCCGATCTCAAACGGCTGCGCTCGCCAGCTGATCGCGCGCCGACTGAAGCTCAAGCGCCGCTCCAGCGACATAGCAGCCATACCGGCCCAGCTTACCGCCCGATAGACAACGGGCGGGCGGTGTATTATCCCGTCACCGATGAAATATACGTTAGTCGGGACCAACGGCGCGTGCTCGCGCCAGGGCGGCCGGTTAGGTACCCTATAGCGGCCCGCTAGTGTTGATTGTAAACCAATTTTAGCCCGGACGGTGCGCATGAAGGCCGCTGAATGAGTATTCCGCTGATACAGCAATATCGGATCGGTCTCTACCTGCTGCGACAGAAACTCAGCGGGCGGCCGCGCTATCCGCTGGTGCTGATGCTCGAGCCGCTGTTCCAGTGCAATCTCGCCTGCGCCGGTTGCGGCAAGATCGATTACGAAAAGGACATCCTGCAGCGCCGGATGAGCGTGGCCGATGCACTGCAGGCGGTGGACGAATGTGGCGCCCCGGTGGTGTCGATACCGGGCGGCGAGCCGCTGATCCACAAGGAGCTGCCGCAGATCGTCGAGGGCATCGTCGAGCGCAAGAAATTCGTCTACCTGTGCACCAATGCGATCCTGGTGCCGCGGCACATCGACCAGTACCGGCCCTCGCCCTATCTGACTTTCTCGATCCACCTGGACGGCAATCAGCGTCAGCACGACGCCTCGGTGTGCCAGGAAGGTGTGTTCGACAAGGCCGTGGCCGCCATCCGGCTGCTGCGCGAGCGCAACTTCCGCGTGACCGTCAACTGCACATTGTTCACGCACGAGGACCCGGACGAGGTCGCCGAGTTCTTCGATTTCGCGATGGGCTTGGGCGTGGAAGCGATCACTGTCTCGCCCGGCTATCACTACTCGCACGCCCCGCGGCACGACGTGTTCCTCGGCCGCATCGACAGCAAGCAGCTGTTTCGCGAAATCTTCGCGCGCGGCCGGCAGCAGGGCCGGCGCTGGCTGTTCAACCACTCGAGCCTGTACCTGGATTTCCTGGCCGGCAATCAGAGCTATCAGTGCACGCCATGGAGTAATCCGACCTACAACATCTTTGGCTGGCAGCGGCCCTGCTATCTGATGGCGGATGAAGGTTACGCCTCGAGTTTCCGCTCGCTGATGGAGGACACACCGTGGGAGCGTTACGGCGTCGGGCGCGATCCGCGCTGCGACAATTGCATGGCGCACTGTGGATTCGAGGGCACGGCGGTGGCCGACCTTTTGCAACACCCGCTCAAGGCCATGCGCGTGGCGCTGCAGGGTCCGCGGCTTACCGGCCCGATGGCGCCTGAACTGCCGTTCCTGTACCAGGACCAAGCAGCCGCATCCGCACCGATCGCCGTGGTGCCGGTGAGCGCGGTGCGGCGCCAGCGGCGCGCGCCCGAGGCGTCGGCGGCCAGCATCGAATAGTCGCACCGGGCAGCCCTTGAGCTCAGGTCGCTTGGATGCAGCCGGTGCACCGGGTCGGGGCAGCCCCGGGGCAGCATTTCACGATCAGCTGCGGGCCTGGCAGGCGCGCATGGAGCGCGCGCTGGCTGCGCGCCTGCCCGATTCCACACAGCTGCCGCAACGGCTGCACGAGGCCATGCGCTACAGCGTGCTCGGCGGCGGCAAGCGCATCCGGCCGGCTCTGCTCTTTGCCGCCGCGCAGGCCGTCGGGCTCGCCGAGGATCAGGTGGAGGCTGCGGCCTGCGCCATCGAGATGATGCACGTCTATTCGCTGGTGCACGACGACCTGCCGGCGATGGACAACGACGATCTGCGACGCGGCCGACCCAGCTGCCACAAGGCGTTCGATGAGGCGACAGCGATCCTGGTCGGTGACGCGCTGCAGCCGCTGGCGTTCGAGCTGCTGGCGCGCGATCCGTCACTGCCATCTTCCAGCAAGGTGCGCTTGCAGCTGATCGCGTTGCTGGCGCAGGCCAGTGGCAGCTTCGGCATGGCCGGAGGCCAGGCGATCGACATGGCCGCGCAGGGCCGCAAGCTCGATCTTGCGGGCGTCGAACAGATGCACGAGCGCAAGACCGGAGCGCTGATTCGTGCCAGCGTGATGATGGCGGCCGAATGCGACCCGACCCTCGAGCCGCATCTGAAGGCCGCACTGGACGAGTTTGCCGGCGCCATCGGGCTGGCGTTTCAGATCCAGGACGATCTGCTGGACGTGATCGGTGAGACCGCCGTGCTGGGCAAGACCGCGGGCGCCGACCAGGCACTGGCCAAGCCGACCTATCCGGCGGTGGCGGGCGTTGCCGCCTCGCGCGCCGCGGCGGCCCGGCTGCATCAGCAGGCACTCGACGCGCTGTCGCCGTTCGGCGCGCGCGCCGAACCGCTGCGCCATTTATCCGAGTGGCTGCTCGCCCGCCGCAGCTGAGGCGCCGGCGGGTGCTGCGCGCCACAGCGGCTGGCAGCGGCGCGCAATCTCCTGCGGTGTGCTGCTGCCGAGCCTGATCGCCAAATCGTTGGGTTTGAGCGGACCGTAGAGGCCCGGGTCGGAGGCTAGGAACAGCCCGACGGTCGGCACGCGTGTGGTGCTCGCCAGATGCATCGGACCGGTGTCGGTCGAGATGAAAAGGCGCGTGGCGGCGATCGCGGCAGTCAAGGCGCGGGTCGAAGGCACGTGCGTGGCCGGGAAGCGCGCGTCGGTCGGGGCCTGCGTGGGCGAGGGCAGGAACTCCAGCGGGACGGTGAGCGGTTCAAGGCACAGGAACGCTTCCCAGAATGCCAGCCACCACGCGCGATTCAGGCGCTTGAGGTTCGCGGCATGGGCGAAGAACCCGAACACTCGCTGCAAGCCGTCGGCATGCGCCGGGCCCAGCGCGCGTTGCACCAGCTGTCGGCCTGCGGCCAGCTCCCCGGGCGGCAGCGGCAGCCACAGCTGCACCTCGTGCGGCAGCATCGGCATACCGAAGATCTGCTGCGGCAGACACAGCGGTCGCACCGCCTGGTGCAGGGCCACGCGCGGCAGGGCGACCGCGTGCGTCAACGGGGCCCACTGCGCGCGGCTGGCAAATCCGAGGCGATAGCGACTGCGTGTGAGGCTCAGCATCAGGCGGCTGCTGGTTGAGAATTCGGTTGGGTCGATGGCTAGGTCATAGCGCTGCGCGCGCAGCCGGCGCAGGGCCGCCAGATAGCGTCCCACGGCCTGCGGTCGGCGATGAGGCAGTACGATGATTCGGCCCATTCCGGGCAATCCGTGCAGCAGCTCCTGAGCCTGCGGATAGGCCAGCGCCAGGTCGATCGTCGCGTGCGGCAACAGTTCGTGCAGATAGCGGATCAGCGGTGTCAGGAACAGTGTGTTGCCGATGCGCCCGTTGATACGGCAGATCAGGATGCTGGAGATCTCCTCGCGCGCCAGGTGGCTCTGGTAGCGGCGATGACCGAGCAGGCGCGCCAGCGCCCATCCGGCGTACTCGCGTGAGCGATGACGGGCATTCTTGAATAGGAAGCGAACCCCCACGCGAGCGCGTCGCCAGCGACTGTGAAGCGGCTCCGGATTGCTATGATCGGAATCGTTGCGAATGACGACGCTACTTCGCGGCTCCCGGCCGCCAAGCTTCAAACCCTAATTTTGTCATAAAGTTATAGCGATGATCGAGAATGTAGTTGAGATGCTGTGCGCACAGGGCGTGCGCCCATGAGCGCCGAGATCCTGCCGGCGGTGGAAGTGCAGACCGCGCCTCACCCTACCGCCAGCGTGATCTGGCTGCACGGCCTGGGGGCGGACGGCCACGACTTTGAGCCAGCGGTGCCGGCGCTGGCAGTGCGCGGAGCGCGCGCGTTGCGCTTCGTGTTTCCGCACGCGCCGGTGCGATCGGTCACGCTCAATGGTGGGGCGCCCATGCGGGCCTGGTACGACATTCTAGGATTCGATCGCTCCGCGGCGCAGGATGAGGCCGGGGTGCGCGCTTCCGATCGCGCCATTCGCGCCCTGATCGGGCGCGAAAACGAGCGCGGCATCGCCACCGAGCGCATCGTGCTGGCGGGCTTTTCCCAGGGTGGCGCCATGGCACTATTCACCGGCACGCGGCTGTCCGCCCGACTGGGCGGCATCGTCGGCTTGTCGTGTTATCTGCTGCTGGCCGAGCGCCTGTCGGAGGAACGCAGCAGCGCCAACCAGAGCACGCCAATCTTGCTGGCACACGGTAGTCAGGACAGCGTGGTGGATGTGCGGCTCGGCGAGGAGACGCGGGCGAGGCTGGCGGCCGAGGGCTATCCGGTCGAATGGCACAGCTATCCGATGCCGCACGCCGTGTGCGCCGAGGAACTGGCCGCGGTCGCGGGATTTTTGCACCGAGTGCTGTGAAGTGTGGCAGGTGCCACCCGCCGTGCGGCCATTGCGCCACGAGTCGCGCGATACGATCGGCGCACTGTTCGAGTCGGCGCTGACACGTGCCGATGGGGCGGCCGGGGCGCATTGCATCCATGAGCTGTGGATGCGCCATGAGTTGCCGGACAACATCGAGCGCTGCCTCGCTCAGCTGTGGCAGCATGCCTCGGCTTCCATTCCCGAGTGGCTGCCGATGCGCTACATCGAGTGGTTGCCGCTGCTGTATCAGGTCGGCGCGCGCTTCCAGGCCGATTCCGGCCGCAGCAATATTTATCTGGTGCTGCTCGACTACGCCGACCGCCGGGGCGAGCCGTACGGACTGTACGTCGGCATGAGCCGGTACGCCCCGGCGCGCCGATTCGATCAGCACAAGTCCGGCATCCGGGCCGCCGGCAGCGTGCTCAAGCGCGGTCTGGAGGTGCTCACCGGCCCGAGCTTGCACCTGCAGCACATTGCGCGCGCCCAGGCGGTCGACATCGAGCAGCAGCTGGCGCAGGCCCTGCGCGCCGAGGGTCTGCTGGTACAGGGTGGTCACTGAACCCTAAGCGGGGGCTTATAGGCCGACGCGCGCGCTGCTACACTGCCGCTTAGAGGGGACAGGTTCGAACACGCAGCAGTGCACGAAGCACGCGATCGGGAGCAACCGGGGCACAATGCCGAGGCGGCGCACAGCGACGCGGGTCGAGCGTTGCCGCCCGATCCGCATCAGGATCTGCATCACTACCAGCTCGCCCAGGCGCAACTCTTCTCCCAGCTGATGACCGCCAGTGTGCTCAGCGGCGACCTGCGAGTGATGGTTCATTCGCGCGAGCGCCGGTCGTAGACGATCGGAAACCAGTCGCTGCGCAGGCGCTCACCGGCGCGCATGCCATGGCCCGGATAGGGCGGCGAGGTTCGGCCCGGCCGCACCACATAGCGCGCATCATCGCCCACCCAGCGCAGTGACAGCACCCGGCGGCGCTGCGCCGCCGGATTGCCGCGCGCCCCATGTGCGGTGCGAAAGTCGAACAGCACCGCATCCCCGGGTTGCAGCGTCCATTCCAGCACCCGCAGTGACGGATCATTGTCCGGATCAGGCACCGCTCGATAGTGGCCGGCCGCGGGGTAGAAATCGCTCTGGTCCAGCCAGCGTACCGGCAGGATCATCGATTCCCAGCGATGCGAGCCGGCCACCAGCCGCAAGGTCGCCTCGCGCACCGGATCCACCGGAATCCAGAAGCTCACGGTCTGGGTGCCGTCGACGAAGTAATAGGGCGTGTCCTGGTGCCAGGGGGTCGGTTTCTGGGTGCCCGGCTCCTTGACCAGCACGTGATCGTGGAAGAACTGCGCGGTGTCGGACTGCATGATGGCAGCCGCAACCGCGGCCGCGGCTGAGCGCTCGATGAGCGCGCGAAACTCCGGAATGCGCTCCCAATTGCAGTAGTCGTCGAAGAAGCTGCCGGATTCACCGCTGACTACGCTCTGGGCGGCGTACGGCCCGGGATCGCGCAGATTGCGTTCGATGCCTGCGGCGATGGTATCGACCCAGTCCGCGAACAGGCCGCGCACGCACACCGCACCGTCGCGGTGAAAATCCTCGATGTGCTGCGCGCCCACCATTGGACTAATCGGACGCCAGCTCGAGCACCATCACCTGACGCCGGCCGGCAAATTCACGCAGCGCGGCCTCGAACGCGGCCGCGCTCTCGATCAGGCGATGGCGGTAGCCATAGGCGGCCGACAGCAATGCGAAATCCGGCGGCTGCACGTCGACCCCCGCGGGCTGAATCTGCGCGGCGATCATGGCGGTGCGAATCTCTCCGAAGCCGCGATTGTTCCAGATGATGATGGCGGTCCAGGCATCCACCTCACGCAGCACCGCCAGCTCGCCGAGCGAGAACTGCAAGCCGCCATCACCCACCAGACACACCACCGGGCGCTGCGGGGCTGCCAGGCCCGCTCCGGTGGAAGCCGGCAACGCGTAGCCGAGGGTCCCATAGCCGGTTGCAGAGTTGAACCAGGATCCGGGCGTGGCGGCCTCAAAGGCCAGCAGTCCGGCGTACACCATCTGGGTCGAATCGCCGACCAGCAGCGCCTGCGGCAGCGTGTCGCGAATCAGATCCAGCAGCTGCAGCTGCGTCCGCATCGGCGGCGACAGCGATGCGAGCGCCTGCGTCCGCACCGCGGCGGCCGCGGCTTGGCCGCCGCGTGGCCGCATCGCTCCCAGATCCCGGCTGAGCAGCGCCCGCAGTGTCGCGGCCGAGTCGCCGTGCAGCGCGGTGCGCGCCAGCGCGTTACGCTGCAGTTGATCGGCGTCGATATCGATCCGGATGAGATCGCGCGGCGGCGGAAATTCACTCAGCGAGAACATATCGAAATCGGTCGGACCGATTTCGGTCCCGACCGCGAGCACCAGGTCGGCGCCGGCGATCAGCGCGCGCACTGGCTCGAGCGACGGACTCATCGGCACCGCCAGTGCGTGCCCGGGCGGCAGCAGCCCGCGCGCATTGCTGGTCATCACCAGCGGCGCGCCCAGATGCTCCACCAACCGCCTGAGCTCGGCGGCGGCGCGCACCGCGCCACCACCGGCCAGCACCACCGGCCGCGCGGCGGCGCGCAGTTGCTGTGCGGCAGTCTCCACGGCTGCTGTGGCCGCGACCGGCGCGGCAGCGGTCAGCCCGGGCAACACCAGCGCCGCGGCATCGGCCGCCAGCAGATTCAATGGAATCTCGACGTAGACCGGGCGCGGTCGGGCGGCCGCGAACAGGCCGAAGGCCTGCGTCAGCACGGCGGGCAGCTCGCCGGGTTCGCGAATCGCATAGCTGGCGCCGGTGAGCGCGCCGGCCAAGCCGCGCTGATCGAGTAGTTCGTGCAAAAAACCGCGACCGCTGCCGGCCTCGCCCGGACGGTTCTGGCTAGCGATCACCAGCATCGGTATCGAATCGCCATAGGCCTGTCCGATGGCGGTTGCGATATTGCTCACGCCCGGGCCACTGATGGTGAAGCACACGCCCGGACGCCCCGAGACGCGCGCATAACCATCGGCCATGAAGCCCAGGCCCTGCTCGTGGCGACCGGTGATGTGGCGCATCGATGCGCCCTGAAGAGCGCGGTAGAGCTCCAGATTGTGCATGCCGGGGATGCCGAACACATGGCGAACCCCGGCTGATTCCAGTGCCTGCACCAGGTAGCGGCCCAGCGTCGTCATGCGTTCCACACCAGCGGCTCGACCTTGGGGATCAGCAAGCCCCAGGCTGCCGCGCCCGCGAATGTAATGGCCCCGGCGACAAGAAACGCCCAGTCATACAGGCCGAATCGATCGACCATCAGGCCGGTGGCATAGGGCGCCACGATGCCGGCCAGATTGCCGAAGAAATTCTGCACCCCAACCCACTGACTGGCCGCCCGCGGGCCCGCCAGCGTCTGCGCGATGTTATAGACCGGACCGGACTCGATGCCGACGAACACCGCCGAGATCAGCAGACTGCCGATCGTCAACGCCGGTGCCAGCGCGCACAGCATCAGGCACAGGCCGACGCCGATCTGTCCGTACACCACGAATGCCTTGCGCACGAAGTTGACCGGCGTGCCGCGCCGGATCATGCGATCCGAGTACCAGCCTCCGACCACGCAGCTGATCGCCGCGATGCTATAGAACAGCAGGCCGCCGATGACGCCCATCTGCCCGATCGACAAGCCGCGTACCTTGACCAGGTAGGTCGGCAGCCAGCTGATCAGGAAATAGAACGAGTAGTTCGAGGAGAAGTGACCTAGAAAGGCGCCCCAGGCGGCACGCCGGCGCAGCATCTCCCGATACGGCGGTGGCCGCGGGCGCGCTACCGACGCCGGCGCCGCCGCGGCTGCGGCCGAGGCAAACCGCGCCCACGGCCATAGCCACAGCAGCGACAGCGTTCCAAACATCAGGAACGATGTCTGCCAGCCGAACTGCGCGGCGATCAGGGAGCCCGCGAAGGTGCCGATTGCGGGGCCGATCGTTAGTCCCACCGCCATCCAGCCATTGGCCGCACCACGCCGCTCTTCGGGCACCAGCTGCGCGAACAGTCGCGAGCTGCCTGGGAAGATCACGCTCTCGCCCAGTCCCAGCAGCAACCGTAACAGCAGCAGCGATACGAAACCGTTGGCCAGTGCGGTCGCGGCCGTGGTCAGCGACCACACCGCTACGCCCACGGCCAGCAGCCGGTAGACATTGCCGCGCTCGCACAGCCAGCCGGCCAGCAGCTGGGCCGGGGCATAGGTGAAGTAGAACGCCGACAGCAGCAGCCCGAGCTGGGAATTCGACAGGCCCAGATGGTCCATCAACAGGGGGCCGACCGTGGCCAGGTTGCCGCGATCGACGTAGTTGACGAACAGCAGCGCCGTCATCAGCGCAATCAGCCAGCTGACGCGATCGAACGATGCGCGCGCCGTCATCGGTGAGCGTCGTGGACGGATGGCATGGGCGGTCAGTCTCTGGGCGGCTGCATGGTGGTCAACTGAGCGGAAATCACTCCCTTCAGGTCACCGATGGCGACCACCAGCGACTCCATGTCGCCGCGCCCGCGCAGTCGCAGGCGGATCGCCTGGCGCTCCGGGTCCTCCGAGCCATCCTCCTGCTTCACCAAGAATTGATGCACGGCGAATCCGCTGCCCATACATAGCCGAGTGATCTCATGGACCGCGCCCTTGCCGGCCCGATAGTGGATCAGCAGCTCGGCCTGCACCGACAGTATCCGATGAGTCAGACCGGTGTAGCCATACATGATCAGAAAATGCGCGCCGGTGACGAACAGCGCCAGCACCGGCAGCCCCGCCCCGCAGGCCATACCGACGGCCGCCGTGAGCCAGATGGTGGCCGCCGTGGTCAGACCGCGCACTACGTCGCGCTGGACGAAGATTATCCCGCCGCCGATGAAGCCGATACCTGAGACGATCTGTGCCGCGACCCGCGACATCGAGCACCACCACGTAAGCCTGCAGCACGTTGGTGAAGCCGTATTTGGACACCGGCATGATCAACGCGGCCGCAACACCGACCAGGGTGTGCGTGCGCAGACCGGCGCTTCGGACCCGAAATTCGCGCTCCAGGCCGATGATCGAAGACAGCAGTAATGCGAGCGCCAGCTCCGCCAGCTGCAGCCCGGTCTGACCCGACCCCTCGGTTGACAGCCATTCGATCGGATGCATTGGGAAGTACTCCGCAAGTCCCGGGGCGGCAAGGATCGCGCGGCGCAAATCAATGCACAACCAGGGCTCTTCGGGCCGGCGCATTCCGACAACGTCGGCAGCGCTGTGCCGGCGGCGGGCGGCAGCCGGTTGCGGCACTGTAGGGGCGATCAAGGAGCGTAGGCATGAACAATTTCGAGACTGGTGAACACGATTTGCTGTCGAGGCTGCGACCCGACAGCCTGCTGGGCGCGCTGGTGTACCTGGTGCTGTTTGTCGTGCTGGCGCTGGTGTTGTCGCGCGCGTTGCGGGCGGCGATGCATGCCACCATGTCGCGGCACGCGCACATCGATCGCACCACCATTAGCTTCGCGCAGCAATTCGCATCGGCGTGCATCTGGGTGGTGATGTTGATCCTGTATGCGCATCTGATTCCGGTGCTGCGGGCCATGGGCACGGCGCTGCTCGCCGGGGCCAGTATCGCCTCGGTGATCATCGGGCTGGCAGCCCAGAGTACGCTCGGCAATCTGGTGGCCGGCATTGCAATGACCATCTATCGCCCGTTCCGTCTCGGCGACACGCTGCAACTGGCCGCCCCTACCGGCACCGAAATCGGCACGGTCGAGATGATCTCGCTCGGCTACACCACGGTGCGCGCGCCGGACGGGCGACTGGTGGTATTGCCCAACAGCATTGCGGCGAGCCAGGTGTTGATCAACCTGGGCCGAACTTTCACGCCCGGCCAGATGTCGGTGACCATTCGCGTCGGTCGCGAGGCCGACGTTCAGGCCGCCTGCAAGCTCGCCATCGAGGTGGCCGCCGAGTCGGTCGGCCGCGTGGCGGTGTCCGGCTGCTATCTGATACGCATGGAAGCGGCGGCCGCGGTCCTGGAGCTGCGCCTGCGGGCGAAGGATCCGGGTGCGCGCGATGCGCTACGCTCGGAGCTGGTGGCGCGGCTCGCACAGCGCTTTGCTCAGGCGCACCTGATGGCCTCTGCCAGCGAGCCGGCAAGCTTTGCCTGAAGCTGGCGTATATTGGCCGCCGGCCACGACCGCCAACAACAATTGCCTCCCGGAGGGAACCGCCATGCGCATGATGCTGACCGTGACCATACCTAATGAGCCGTGCAACGCGCTGATCAGGTCCGGCAAGTTTGCCCCGCTGATGAAGAAGATCCTGGATGAGGTCAAACCCGAGGCCGCCTATTTCACCGAGCAGGACGGAAGCCGTGGCGCGGTGCTGATCGTCGAGGTGGGCGATCCATCGGGCGTGCCGGCGCTGGCGGAACCGTTCTTCCTCAACTTCAATGCGGACTGCCGCTTCCGGATCTGCATGACCGCACCCGACCTGGGCAAGGCGCAGGTCGAGGATCTGGGTAAGCGCTGGGGCTAGAGGCTGCGCGCGGCGAGGCGGCCTAATGCGCCAGCCTGACCGAGCTACCAGATGGTCACACGCTGATCGGTGGGCAGATACATGTGATCGCCAGCCTTGAGGTCGAACGTCTCGTCGAATGCGCTCTGGTTGATCAACGCGCCGAGCACCCGATCGGCCGACGGCGCGTGTGGATCCGACTGCAGCATTTGCACGGCGTAGCTGTCGAGCACCTTTTCGCGCCACGCCTGGGCGAAACCCATGAAGAAACGCTGATCGCCACTCAGGCTGTCGATCACCGGGGCCGGCTTGCCGCCGAGCGATAGCCGATAGGCCCGGTACGCGATCGCCAGGCCGGCATTGTCGGCGATGTTTTCATCGAGTGTGCGCTCACCGTCCAGGTGATGGCGCGGTATCGGCACGAAGGCGCTGTATTCGGCAATGAGCGGGCGGGTGCGGGCCTCGAAGCGCGCGCGGTCGTCCGCGGTCCACCAGTCGTGCAGGTTGCCGTCGCCGTCGTAGCGTGAGCCCTGTTCGTCAAAGGCGTGGCTGATCTCATGTCCGATCACCATGCCGATGGCGCCATAGTTGACGGCATCGTCGGCTGCCTCGTTGAAGAACGGCGCCCGCAGGATGGCCGCTGGAAATACGATCTCATTGCGCTGCGGGTTGTAGAACGCATTGACCGACTGCGGAGTGGAGTCCCAGTCGTTGCGATCGAGCGGCTTGCCGAGCAGATCGATGGTGCGCCGGTTCTCAAAGCTGTACGCGCGCATCACGTTGCCGGCCAGATCGTCGCGCCGGAAGCTGAGCGCGGAATAGTCGCGCCAGTGGGCCGGGTAGCCGATCTTGATGATCATTTTGGCGAGCTTGGCCAGTGCCTGGCGGCGGGTATCGGCCCCCATCCAGTCGAGCGTGGCGATGTCGTCGCGAAACGCGTGCAGCAGATTTTCGACCAGCGACTCGGCGCGCATCTTGGCCGACGGCGGAAACTCGCTGGCGACATACAGCTGGCCCAGACCCTGACCGATGAACTGATCCACCAGCGCTACTCCGCGCCGCCAGCGCGGTACATCCTGCGGAATGTTCTGCAGCGTGGCGCCGTAGAACTCGTAGTGCACGTCCGAAAACCTGTGCGGCAGGTACTGGCTATAATCGGACAGCAGGTGCCAGCGAAAGTACGCGCGCCAGGTCGCCAGCGGGGTCTTGGCCACCAGCTGCGCGAACCCCTGCAGATAGCTGGGCTGGCTGACGATCACGAAACGCAGCTTGCCGGTGACGCCGGCGGCGGCAAGATAGCTCGCCCAGTCATACCCCGAAGCCATCCTGCCCAAGGCGCCGATCTCGATCCGGTTATGGGTCTTGTTTGGATCGCGGCTGTCCGACCGGTTCCACTGCGCGCGCGCCAGCGCGGTCTCGAGCGTCACGACATCGGCGGCGAGCTGATCCGAGTTGGAGTCGCCGAGCTGCTGAAGTTCGGCGGCTATGCATTCCTGATACTTTCGCCGCATCAGTCGCAGCGTCGGGTCATCGTCCTTGAGGTAGTAATCGCGCGCCGGCAGTCCCAGCCCATCCTGCGCTAGGCTGAAGGCGTAGCGGGTCGAATCGGCGGGATCGAGCTGCACGCTCTGGTTGTAGGGCACGCTCACGCCGATCTGTTGCAGGTGCGCGATCAGCGCCGGGATGTCCTGCTTGCGGGCGATCGCGGCGATACGGGCGAATTCCGAGGTCAGCGAGCCGATACCCTGCTGCTCGATGGCGGCCTCGTCCATGAAACTGTTATAGAGGTCGGCGATCTTCGCGGTGTCGGTTCCGGCCGTGGCGGTGGGATCTCTGACCGCCGCTTCGATCACGGCGCGCAGTTGCGCCTGAGCCTCGACATACAGCTCGGGGCCGGTGCCATACGCTGCCATCCCGGCGGGAATGTCGGTGGTCTCGAGCCACTTGCCGTTCACGTAACGGTAGAAATTATCCTGCGGGCGCACGCTGGGGTCGAAATACTGAGTTTCGATTCCGGACAGCAGCGGCGCCGGGACCGGCAATGGATCGGCCGCCCAGCACAGGCCTGGTACACAGGCGAGCAGGACAGGCAGGTGCGCTCGCAGATTACTGCCGATCAGGTCCGACATGCTTCCCGGTCCAGACACCTAACCGACCCGTTCCATCTCCTGGCGATTGAGCCGGATCTTGGCGGCGGCGATGTTGTCTTCCAGATGGTTAACGCGCGAAGTCCCCGGAATGGGCAGCATCACCGGTGAGCGCGCCAGCAGCCACGCCAGCGTTGCCTGCGGCATATCGACATGGTGCTGTTCGGCGATGCTCTGAAGGGCGCTGACGTGTGCATCGACTGTGCCACCAGCTTGGGCGCGCTGCGCCAGGGGTGCCCACGGCAGGAAGGCGATGTGCGCTCGCGCGCATACTGCCAGCACGTCCTCGGATGACCGATCCGCCACATTGTATCGGTTCTGCACCGAGACGACCTTGACCAGGCTTTGCGCCTGCGTCAGTTGCGCCGGGCTCACGTTCGAGAGCCCGATGTGACGAATCTTGCCCTGCTGCTGCAGCCGCGCGAGCGCTCCGATCGAGTCCTCCAGCGGCACCTTCGGGTCGGGTCGGTGCAACTGATAAAGATCGATACGTTCGAGCTGCAGTCGCCGCAGACTCGCCTCGCACGCCTCCTGCAGATGCTCCGGCCGCGCATCCGAGACCCATTGCTCGCGGCTCGGGCGTAGCAGGCCACCCTTGGTGGCAATCACCAGGTGTTTTGGATAGGGATGCAACGCATCGCGGATCAGTTGCTCGCTCACATCGGGACCATAGGCGTCAGCCGTGTCGATGAAGTTGACGCCCAGCTCGAGCGCGCGTCGCAGCACCGCGCGCGCCTGCTTCGGGTCGGAGGGCTGTCCCCAGATATCCTCGCCGGTGACTCGCATGGCGCCAAAGCCCAGGCGATTGACGGTCAGATCCCCGCCGATCGTCAGGCGGCCGGCCGCGCTGGCTGGATGGCTGGCCTCAGCGGCAGGCGGCATGATCGCGCCGAGTGCGGAATGCGCCACGGCGGACCCGCACAGTGCGCCCGCGCCACGCACCAAGAAGCCACGACGACTTGGATGCGGAAGGCTCATGCGATTCTCCGGAATGGTCGTACATATTTATACAGGCGCGTGACAAACAGCGCCTGTAGCGGGGCGTGTGGCCGGCACTGAACAGGATGCGAAACCTGTCCCGTGCGGTATTGGGCAGCCACCAGACGCTGTGGTTCCAGACGTTATGATCTTGCGTTGCTCGCGGTCGCTGACCACCGGCGATCCGGTGGGAGCATAGGGTATTGGCGCCGGGTCGGGTCAACCAATGGGGCCGAAATAGGAGGCCCATCAGGCGCATGCTAGTATGAGTTGCGGTCAAAACAATATCAGCGGGGGGACGCACTTCGACCGCGGTGCCGTGCGACAACAATCAGAAACTCCTCGCCGTAAGGAGACGACGACAATGAAACCTCTGGTGGCCTTATCGCTCAGTATTGCAATCCTGGGCTTCGTATGGGCTTGGCTGTGCCTCGGGCCGATCAACGGCTATGCGCTGGTCTGGGCGGGATTCATTGCCTGGGGCTGCTATTTCCACAGCGGCGCCGATGGCAGTGCCTTCAAGAAGACCATCGCCGGCACC
>DASXYW010000025.1:0-18090 GCA_036502265.1 Steroidobacteraceae bacterium
TGCCGACCGGCCCACTCGCATCGGCGCTCCCGACCTCCCGGCTATTGTTCGGCAGTGAGTCGATCGAATACCGCACACCGACCGCGAGCCGGGTCGGGGCCATGCTCGGCATCAAGGAGTACGCCACGCCGACCGTTGTAGGGACATTTAATCGGCTGCTGTCCGCGCCGTTTCCGTTCGTGCTGACCCAATCCTTTGCATTCCTCTCCAGGGGCGCGAGCCAGGCCCTGCTGCAACGACAGATCCATCGGATGGCGAATGCCGGAGACTACGGAGTTTCTCAGGCCGCGCAGCTCAGCCAGGCGCTCGATGAGCTGACAGCGAACGAGTTCGTCATGGGCGAGCATCATTGCTCGTTACAAGTGCTAGCCGACGTGGCGCCGGCGGAGCCTGCGCAGGCGGGTAGCGTGCGGTTGCAGCGGCTCAACGACAACGTGGCGCTGGCCCGCGGCCTACTGGCCGACACCGGCATGACGATCGCGCGCGAGGATCTGGCCCTGGAAGCGGCCTTCTGGGCCCAGCAACCCGGGCACTTCGCCATGCGGGTACGCAAGGCACCGATCACATCGCGCAACTTCGCCGCACTGGTGCCGTTTCACAATCATCCGCTAGGCCGCGCGAGCGGCAATCATTGGGGGGACGCGCTGACGCTGCTCGTCACAAGTGCGCGCTCCGGCTATCACTTTTCGCTTCACGCCAGCGATCCCGCGGCAGCGGACGGTGGCAGTCGACGCGACACCGGTCACTCGTTCATCTGTGGTCCGACAGGCTCGGGCAAGACAGTCCTCATCGGCTTTCTGATCGCGATGCTGAGCCGCAACGGCGTGACGCAGATCGTCATCGACAAGGATCACGGCCTGGAGATCCTGGTCCGCGCCCTCGGAGGCGAATACCTGGAGCTGCGTAACGGGGAGCCAACCGATCTGAATCCGCTGCAATTGCCTGTAACTGCGTCCAATGTCGAATTCCTGAAGCAATGGCTGCAATTACTGGTGCGATCGAAAGCTGGCGCGGCGCCGGGCGTGCGTCAGCAGGCGGACCTGGATCAGGCGCTGCATGGCGTGCTGGCACTGCAACCTGATTTGCGGCGCCTGTCGCGTCTGATCGAGTTCCTGGACCCGACTGATCCTGAAGGCATGCACGCCCGGCTGGCCCCGTGGTGCGAGTCCACGCAAGGCGATTACGCGTGGGTATTCGATCATCGGCAGGACCGGCTGCTGCCGCGGCTGGGCACCCGGGCGCTCGTTGGCATCGACGTGACGGAGTTCCTGGATCACGAGAAAGCGCGTGCGCCGATCACGTTGTATCTGTTCCACCTCATTCGTCAGCTGCTCGACGGTCGCCGCCTGGTGTGCTGGATGGATGAATTCTGGCGCTTGCTTGCCGACCCGGCCTTCGCCGGCTTTGCCAAGGACGGACCCAAGACCTGGCGCAAGCTCAATGCGGTGATGTGCCTGGCGACGCAGAGCGCCAGCGACGTTCTGGACAGCCCGATCAGTCGCACCATCATCGAACAGACCGCGACCAAAGTATTGTTTCCGAATCCGGATGCGAGTGCCGAGGAGTACAGCGTCGGGTTTGGACTCAGCGAGCGGGAGTTCCGACTGATCAAGCAGGGTCTGGAACCCGGCTCGCGCAAGTTCTTGGTGAAGCAGGGCCACTACAGCGTGGTTTGTCAGCTCGATCTCAAGGGCTTCGACGACCTGCTACGCGTGATCTCCGGGCGCGCGCACGAGGTCGATCAGCTGCACCGGCTGCTCGAGCGATGCGGAACGCAAGTCGAGCGCTGGCTGCCGATATTCATGGGCGACCACCCACTGGATTCACAGGAGGCCGACACATGATCTTTCGACGCAGACTTCGATGTATGGCGCTGCCGTGGATTGCGCTACTGGGGGCGAGCAGTGTGCAGGCGCAGATGGCGGTGGTCGATGTGGCATCGATCCGGCAACTGGTCCAGCAGGTGCAGACGCTGAGTCAGCAGCTCGCTGCCGCGCGCGAGCAGGTGGCGCAGACGCAGACGCTTTATCAGTCGCTAACCGGTGATCGGGGAATGGAGCGGTTACTGGCCAACAGTCCGCGAAACTATCTGCCGTCCGACTGGTTGCAGCTGTCAGCGGCGATGCCGGGCCCGGACGCGCCGGGCAGTGCGCTGGCGGCGGATATCCGCGCCGACGTGGCGGCCAATTCAGTGCTGACCGCCCAGCAGCTCGCGGCGCTGACGCCCGGCGCCCGCCGGCAGATCGCCAACAATCGCCAATCGGTCGCGCTGCTGCAGGCGCTGTCACAGGAAGCCCTCGCCAATAGCAGTGGCCGCTTCGCGGCTCTGCAACAGCTAATCGCTGCGATCGCGACCGCCCATGATCAGAAAGGCATTCTGGATCTGCAGGCCCGCATCAATGCCGAACAGGGGATGCTGCAGAACGAGCAAACAAAACTGCAGATGCTCAATCAGGCGGCGCATTCCCAGGTCGCAATCGCCGCTCAGCAGACCCGGGAAATGATCATCGCCAGCCAGGGCCAATTCGCAGCCCGCTTTGAGCCCGCGCCGCCGCCGGCGGTCGAGTGACTCGCATCATGGGTTTCTTTCAGACGTTCTGGTCGTGGCTTAATTCGCAGCTCACCGACTACATCGGCAGCAACACCGCTCGTGTTTCCACGGCACTGGAGCCCGCGATCGTGACGCTGGGGGTGCTGTACGTAATGGCCTGGGGAGTCCTGCAGTTGACCGGCCGGATCGATGAGCCGGTAACGTCCGGTCTCAAGCGCATCATCACGCTGGCGATAGTGCTGGCAGTCGCGCTGCGGCTGTGGCTGTACAACACCGTAATCGTCGATACGTTCTATCGTGCACCGGCGCAGCTGGCGGCATTCGTAGTCGGCAGCTCCGATCCGGTCGGCACTGTCGATACGATCTGGAATCACGGTGGTGCGGTCGCGGAGCAATTGTGGAGTCGAGGCAGTCTTCTCAACGGTGAATTGGGCTTCTACCTGATGGGCGCTGCGGTCTGGCTGCTCATGGGTCTTTTATGCGTCTATGTGATGTTTCTGATTTCGCTGTCGAGCATCGCGCTGGCGCTGCTCCTGGCCGTCGGGCCGCTGTTCATCGTGCTGCTGCTGTTCGATGCCACGCGGCGGCTGTTCGATGCCTGGCTGGCGCAACTGGCGACTTACGCCCTGATCACCATCCTGACGGTGCTGGTGGCGGCACTGCTGCTGCAGGTGGTGAGTTCGTACGCCGTGCAAACCGCGGCGCGCGGCTCGGCCCTGCTGACCGTCGATGCACTGGACATGGTGCTGCTGGCGATCCTGGTATTGCTGCTGTTAAGGCAGATCATGCCGATTGCGGCCAGCCTGGCCGCCGGCGTCTCACTTCATAGCCTCGGAACCGTGAGCGGCGTGATTGTGCGCGGCGTCGGTCATGCTCGCGTGGCTGGACGCGTGGCGGGGGCGGCCGCGGTGCGCGGAACGATGGAACTGTGGAGCGCGCGTCGGCGCCCAAGCGCGCCCGCAGTAGTGACGTCGTGGCGCGATTCCTAGGCCGGATGTCCGACGTGCAAGGAGGTCGGTCCATGCGACGAGTGGGATGGCTTGGTCTGTGGCTGCTGCTGGCGGGCTGCACGACACACGCGGTGCATTGCGACGGCGCTCTGCGGCCGATCAATCCAGCACCTCCACAACTGTCGGTGGCTACTCCGGCGGCGCGGCCATGACGCCGGCCGAGCAGCCGGCGGAACTGGCGAATTACTTTCGGGAGGCCCGCAGCTGGGATTGCGACCGGGTCGCGCAGGCGCTACGTCGAGCTCGTATCGCCTGGCGCGCCGCGGCCGCAGCGGTCATCTGCTGCGTGGCCGCGATCTTTGCGCTGACCCTGCTGCTACCGCTCAAGCAGACCGATCCGTACCTCATTCGAGTCGACAACAGCACCGGGATCGTCGATGTCGTTCCGCTCTACACCGCCCAGGGTCCGATGGACCAGACCGTCACACGTTACTTCCTGACGCACTATGTCAGCGTCTGCGAGCGCTTCAATCTGTCCACGGCCGAGAGCGACTACGAGGAATGTGGCGCGTTCCACGGTGCCCAGCGCAATCGGATCTGGTATGCACTATGGAATTCGAGCAATCCGCGGTCGCCGCTCAATCTTCACAAGGATGGCAGTACCGTGACCGTCCAGGTGCAGGCCGTGAGTTTCTTCAAGCGTGCCAGCGACGTGAACGATATGGCGCAGGTGCGCTATCTGAAAATCGACCGGCCCGCCGGCGGCGGCGATGAACACAACAGCCACTGGGTGGCAACGATTCAGTACGCGTATGCGACGCCATCGGCCAACCCGCGCGTGCGTCGCTGGAACCCGCTCGGATTCAAGCTGCTGGATTTTGTAACCGAGCCGGAGTCGCCGTGACGCGGACCATCTGCAGGGGTTGGTATGGTCGGCTGGCAATCTTCGGATTGCTGGCGGGCCTGCCGGTGACGTCGCTGGTCGCACTCGACACCGACCGTCGGCTGCGGTCGGTGGCTTACAGCGCCGATGAAGTGTATCGGCTGCGCGGTTATGCCGGATTCCAGATCGATCTGGAGTTCGAGGCCGGCGAAAGTTTCATTGGCTTGGGCGCCGGCGACGTGCAGGGAGTGGATTTCGTCGCGCAGAGCAACCACCTGTTCATCAAGCCCAAGGCGCTGCACGTGCACACCAACCTGACCGTGCTCACCTCGCGGCGCAGCTACCATTTCGATTATGCGGCAAGTGCCGAGCGCCCGGATCCGACGAGCGCCGACGTCGTCTATGTGCTGCGATTCATATATTCGCCAACGACACCGTCAACAATTCCGGGAGCCAATGTCGTCGACTCGATGCTGACCGACGCTCCGGCCGCACGTAGTCAGAATCGCGACTACTGGTTCTGCGGGCAGCGTTCACTACAACCAGTCGCCGCGTGGGACGATGGCATCCACACCCACCTACAGTTTGACTCGCGGAGCGAGCTGCCGGCGGTATTCGTACGCAATGACGATGGCAGCGAATCGCTGCTGAACTTCAATGTCGATCGCGGCGAGATCGTGATCCACCGCATCGCGCGCCGCTTCGTTGTGCGCCGCGGGCAGCTGGTCGGCTGCATCGTCAACAAAAGCTTTGCCGGCGTGGCTGCGGCGCCTGACACCGGGACCATCTCCGAGGACGTCGAGCGATCAACCCGGAGCGATCGATGATAGGTCTGGGTGGTTCGCTGGGGCGCGCTCCGGATGGTGCCGCCGACACCGTGGTCGGTGAACGCGACTTGGCATTGGTGGCGCAGCCGGCATCGCTGCAGGCTCGTGTCAGCCATCTGCTCGCTCTGACATTGATCCTGGCGCTGGGACTGGTGTTTCTCGCCTGGTATTACAGCCACGCGGCATTGCGGTCAGGTCATGCTCGACAGAGCGCCCAGGCGCAATTGGCCAGCCGCGCCCAGGCGGAGATGCTGCTGCCGGCGCTTGGTCCGCTGCCAAGCGCATCCGCCGTCGAACTGCCGGAGGCGTCCGAGCCGCCCGCAGCACCGATGCCCGTCACGGCGCCGTCGCCGACCGTCCCCCAGCCCGACAACACCACGCGGCCCTCGCCGCTCGAGCGCCGCTTGTCGGGGGCCGCGTTCTCCGCGGCGATCGCTTCGGCCACGATCGATGGCGGCGCGCCAATCGCCGTTGCGCCGCCGGGCGTGGCAAGTGCGCCGAATGGACTTGGGACGCTGCTACACGCCGATCCGGCGGCGGCCGTCCAGGCGCATGTGTTTGCCAGCCGCCGCTGGCTGCTGCCGAGGGGAGCATTTCTCGATTGCACACTCGAGACCGCCATCGATTCGACCTTGCCTGGCCTTACCACCTGCATCACTGCGACCGACACGTTCGGTGCCGACGGCACGGTGGTGTTGCTCGATCGCGGCACCAAACTGATCGGTGAAACGCGCGGACAGGTGCAGCAGGGTGCGGCGCGCGTGTTCGTGCTGTGGACCGAGGCGCGCACGCCCACCGGCGTAGTTGTGCCGCTCGATTCGCCCGGTGCGGATGAGCTGGGCCGCTCCGGCCTGCCCGGAGTGGTGGAGCGGCATTTCTGGCAACGATTCGGCGCAGCGGTCCTTGTCTCGACCCTCGATGGCGCCGTCCAGGCATCGGTCCAGGCCGCCGCCCGGGGCGGCGGTACCGTCATCTATAACCCTTCGGGATCCGAGGAAGCGCTGACCGAGGTGCTCAAGGGCACGGTGAACATCGCACCGACCGTCATCAAGAACAATGGTGATCGCATTCAGATACTGGTGGCGCGTGATCTCGACTTCAGCAACGTCTACGAGTTACGACATGCCGGCAACGGCCACTGAATCGGCGACGACCGCGGCACTCAGGCCGCCCGCGAGCGACTCGGGCCGACAGTTCGGCGCCGAACTCACTGCGCTGGTGCTGACGTTGCGGCCGCTGGGGCGTTTTTTGCGCGACCCGGACATCACGGAGATCTGCATCAATCGGCCGTGCTCGGTATTTATCGAGACCCGCTCTGGCTGGAGGCAGGAGGCGGTCCCCGCCATCGATTTTAACTGGTGCTGCCGCTTTGCCAAGCTGCTCGCCAATCACAGCCACCAGCGTGTAGATACCAGCGCACCGCTGCTGTCCGCCTCGTTGCCCGGTGGCGAGCGCGTACAGCTTGTCATGCCGCCTGCCACCAGCGCGGGCTGCGTTGCCATCAGCATCCGCAGGCCGACCGCTCACCTGTGGTCGATCCAGGAACTGTCGCAGGCGGGCATCTTCCGCAGCGCCCGGCGCGCCAGCGGCGCCTGCGACCGGGTCGAGACGCAGCTTGTGCGCCTACTGGCGGCGAATGAGTTCGAGGCCTTCATGCGGCTAGCCGTTCGCAGCCGGCGCAACATCCTGGTCTCCGGGCCGACCGGTTCGGGGAAAACGACGTGGACCAAGGCGCTGATTCGCGAAATCCCCGCAGACGAGCGCCTCATCACCATCGAAGACGCCCCTGAGCTGGTACTGGACCGCCATCCCAACCATGTGCGGCTGTTCTATTCCAAGGACGGACAGGGCGTGGCGCGCGTCTCGCCCAAGCAACTGATCGAATGCTGCCTGCGGATGAAACCGGACCGGATCCTGCTGGCAGAGCTGCGGGCCGAAGAGGCATTCGACTACCTGCGCAGCGTCAACTCAGGTCATCCGGGCTCCATTACCAGCGTGCACGCTACCAGCGCTGAACTAGCCTTCGAGCAGCTGGTGCTGCTGGTGAAGCAGACTGCGCCGGGACGTGAGCTCTCGCGCGCCGATATCAAGGATCTGCTGTATCTGCTGATCGATGTGGTGGTGCAGTTCGACGTGCAGCAGCGCGAACGCTACATCCGTGAAATCTGGTATGAGCCGTCGCGCAAGCGCTGCGGCCAGGCGGCCTGAGAGCGACCCCGTGCCCGTCGGCGTGCAGCTCATCGCTCTGGCGCACGGCTGGTCCGGTCTGGCACTCGGTTATGCCAGCGTACAGCTGCCGATGATGGCGGGGATGCTGCGCGAGCGTGCCAGTCTGCAGCGATTGCTATGGTGTCCGATCCTGGCATTGCCGGCGACCGCACTTTTCAGCTGGAGTGTGACGCTGGCCACCCCGGCACTGCGCGGGCTGGGCATGGAGATGAGCGGTCCCTGGCATCTGGCGGCAAACATCGCACTGTGTGCCGGTGCCGCCTTCCTCGGCGGCCGTTTGATCGGCCGTGTCGGGCGCTGTTCCAATCCGGATCTGGTGCGCTACCAGCGCGGCGCGCTCGTCGCCACGGCTGAGGCCGCGAGCCGCGGCCGCAGCCGGGTGGTCGAGCCGAGCCGCATCGACACTCTCACCCTGGCCGGCGTACCGGTGGCTGCAGCCGATGAGACCAAACACTTCAAGTTCATCGGCACGACCGGGACCGGCAAGAGCACGGCCATAGCGCAGCTTCTCGATGGGGCGTTGCGGCGCGGGGATCGGGCGGTGATCGCCGACCCGGAAGGGGACTATCTGCAGCGTTTCTACCGACCGGAGCGCGGTGATGTGATCTTAAATCCATTCGATCAGCGCTCGGTGAAGTGGGATTTGTTCGCCGAGATTCGTCACGACTACGACGTTGACCAACTGGCGCGCTCGCTGCTGCCCGACCACGAGGGCGCCGACCGCAGCTGGAACGCCTATGCGCGCACATTTTTCACCGCCGTCACCCGACAGGCTCATGCCGCTGGGCTGCGCGACCTGATGCAGCTTTATCGCCTGCTGGTGGTGGCAGATGCAGAGGAGCTGCGCACGCTGGTACGTGGTACGCCAGCACAGCCATTTCTCGATCCACACAACAGCCGCATGTTCGACTCTATTCGATCGGTGACCAGCTCCGCGGTCGGCACGCTGGAACATGTTGCCCTACAGCGGGCAGCCGGCTTCAGCCTGCGCCACTGGGTGGAGCAGCGTGACTCCAATGCAGTGCTATTCATGCCTTACCAGGCTGGCCAGATTGCGGCGCTGCGCGCCTGCATCTCCGCCTGGATGCGGATCGCGATCTTTGCGGCCATGGATCGTGCGCAACCGGATCAGCGCCTGTGGTTCGTGGTCGACGAATTAGACGCCCTCGGTCAGATCGATGGGCTCAAGGATGCACTGGTTCGCCTACGCAAGTTCGGCGGGCGCTGCGTTCTGGGATTGCAGTCGGTCGCGCAGGCGGCCGCGACGTATGGCACCGGGGAAGCTCACACGCTGATCGAGAACTGCGGCAATAGCTTGATTCTTCGCTGTTCGGCCAGTGAGGGCGGTGGTACCGCGCGCTTTGCCTCGACCCTGATAGGACGGCGCGAGGTCAGCCGCGTGACCCGATCGCACAGCCGACGAGTCACGGAGCTGTTCGGCACGACCAATCACGGCGAGCAGCTGGTCACCGAGTCTGCGGTCATGGATTCGGAGATCGAGCAGCTGCCGGATCTGTGCGGCTACCTCAAGTTCGCCTCACGCGCGGAGTGGTTGCGGATCCGGCTGCAGCCCGCCGCGCCCATTGCCTCATCGGCGCGTGGCGCCGGCGGGGAGTGCAGCTTTCAGCCATGAGCGGTGTGCCGGTGGTAGTCCTGTCGCTGGCGCTCGTCGCAGTCGTGATAGGTGTTGCGCGCATACCTCAGCGCGAACGCTATCGGCGAGGCGCCATAGTGCGCGCGCGACGCTCCTGGCGCGAGCGCTACCTCGCGCTGTGCTCGACCGGCGGCCGCGTGACGCTGGCCGGCATCACGATCCGAGCGCCGGATGAGTTCAAGCACTTCAAACTCATCGGCACCACAGGCACTGGCAAGTCCACCGGCATCACCGAGCTGCTCGCAGCGGCGTTGCGGCGTGGCGATCGCGCCGTCATCAGCGATCCGGATGGCAGTTACGCCGCCCGCTTTGCCTGTCGTCAGCGCGGCGACGTCGTTCTCAATCCATTCGAACCGGAATCGATGCGCTGGGATGTCTACGGTGAACTGCATCACCCGTATGACTGCGAACGGGTGGCAGGCGCGTTGATCCCGCCGAGCGCGGATCCTGCGGCCCAGGAATGGCGTGGCTATGCGCGCACATTCACGGCCGCGGTCCTGCGGCGCAGCTGGGCCATCGGCGAGCACGATCTCGCCTCGTTGTGGCGGCTGATCGCAGTGGCAAGCGGCGAAGAGTTGCGCCCGGTGGTTGCCGGCACGCCCGCACAACCGTTCCTCGACCCCGACAACGCACGCATGTTCGCATCGATCCGGTCCGTGGCGGTTTCCGCCATGGCGGCGTTGGAATTCATCGTGGCACAGCGTGCCGCTGCCTTCTCGGTGCGCAAGTGGATCCGAAGCGGCCACGGGGTGCTGTTTCTGCCGTACCGGGCGGCCCAGATCGCTGCGCTGCGATCCATTATTTCGGCCTGGCTGCGCCTGGCCATCATCGAAACCATGCAGGGCGCTCCCGATCGTGACCAGCGTCTGTGGTTCGTGGTGGACGAACTGGACGCGCTCGGCGCGATCGATGGGCTCAAGGATGCGCTGGCGCGTCTGCGCAAATTCGGTGGGCGCTGTCTGCTGGGGTTCCAGTCGATTGCACAGGTTTCCAGCACCTATGGCCACGGTGACGCGCAGACAATTGTAGAAAACTGCGGTAACACTTTGATTTTACGCTGCTCTGGAAGCGAGCAGGGCGGTACCTCGCAGTTCGCATCGAGACTGATCGGCGAGCGCGAGGTCATCCGCCGCCAGCTCTCGCGCAGCCGGGAAGGCGGATCTCTGTTTGTCGCCGGCAGCATGCGTCGCACCGCGCAAGTGACCGAACAGCCGGTGCTCGAAAATGCGGTACTGGCGTCCGAGCTCGAGCAGCTCGCCGATCTGCATGGCTTCCTCAAGACGGCCTCCTCGAGCCACTGGCAGCGCGTGCGGCTGCGCCCACCGGCGACTGTCTGAGCGTGGCGATTTTCTATCTGCAGGTACAGGACGTCTCGCGCAGTGCTGGCCGCAGCGCCGTGGCTGCGGCGGCCTACCGGGCCGGCGAGCGCCTGCGCGACGAGCGTACCGGCACTCTGCATAACTACTCCCGGCGCACCGATGTGCGGCACACCGAGATCCTGCTGCCGCGTGGGCTTGCCGGCAGCGATCCGGGCTGGGCAACCGAGCGCGCCAGCCTTTGGAACGCGGCCGAACGCGCTGAGGTGCGGCGCAACGCGCGCGTGGCCTGTGAATACCAGGTGGCGTTGCCGGCGGAACTGACTGATACCCAGCGTCTTGCGCTGGCTCGCTCATTCGCGCGCGAACTGGCGCAACGGCACAGTGTGGCGGTGGACCTGGCAGTGCACGCGCCGCGGCCCGGGGGCGATGCCCGCAACCACCATGCCCACCTGCTCGCGACCACGCGGCAGGTCACCGCCGCCGGATTTGGTGCCAAGGCAGGTTTGCACATGCAAGCCGAACAACGTCTGCAACTCGGCCTGCCCGATCGCATCGCTGAAATGGTCGCCATCCGGGCTCGCTGGGCAGTCTTGAGCAATGAGGCTCTGGCAGCCGCGGGACTGCAGCAGCGGATCGATCACCGCAGCCTGCGGGCCCAAGGCATCGATCGCGAGCCGGTGCCGCGTATTCCGATGGCCGCGGTGCAGATCGAGCGTCGGGGCGCAGTCAGCCCGATCGCACAACGCATCCGCGCGCAGTATCGGGATCGCGTGCAGCGGCGCCGGGAGAGGGCGCCTGCGATCCCGGAAGCGCGGCCCGCGGCAGCCCCAACGGAACTGGAAGACATCCGCCGCCAGGCGCGTGAAGCGTGGTTGGAACTGCGGCGCCAGGGCGGGTACCCGGCGGCAGTGACTGCCAGCGCGCCCCATATAGAAGAATCACCCTCGAAAGCACAGCCGGAGGCGGTACCCAAAGCGGACCGCGATCTGGCGTTATGACAGCGGGATTTCGCCCGGCACTGACGCTGGCTGCCCCGGAGTGGACCGATCATGCCTATCTGAGTGCGGCTGATCGCTGTCTGTGTCTGGCCGACTACCTTCCGGGCCGCGCGCAGCGGCAGTTCGATCCATCAGCTCATCATCAATTTGAAGTGCCCGCCGACGGCTGCCGCGAGCGACCCGCGCCGCCGACAGTACAAGCGCCAGGCGATCCGGGCGATAGCGCGAGCGTTGCGCGCGGCACTCGAGCGTTCAACAGTCGAGGCCGTGACCTGGGAGCCGATCCCACCGTCGCGACCGGCGTTTGACGAGGACTACGATGACCGCCTGCATCGCGTGCTGACGAGCGCCTTCGGCGACTACGACCTGGATCTGCGCCCGCTGCTGACCCAATGCCAGCCGACGCCTGCTGATCATTGCAGCGCGCGACGGCTGTCGCAGGATGCGCTCTATCGGGTATTGCGGATCGAGCCACTTGAGCTCGAGCGTGCGCCGCTGCGCAGCGCGAACATCCTGGTCGACGACGTGCTGGTGACGGGCAAGCACTTCAAGTGTTGTGAACGACGATTGCACGAAGCGCTGGGCAACATTCCCGTCTGCGGAATGTTCATGGCGCGACGGGTGCTGGCGCGGCGACGCTGACCGTTCGAGGCGTCAGGCCGGGAGCGGCCGCACCGCGGCGGCCGCCGGACGTCCGATCAGCAACGCCAGCACCGCGGCGATGATCCCGGTCGCGCCGGCAAGCACGAACGCATCGACATAGTCACCCTGCAGCGTGCGCAGGTAGCCGGCCAGCAGCGCCGCACAGGCGGCTCCGACCTGGTGCCCGGTCAGGATCCAGCCAAACACCATGGCCGCATCCGCCTCGCCGACCGCGTCGGTGGTCAGCCGCAGCGTCGGCGGTACGGTGGCGACCCAGTCCAATCCGTAGAAGACCGCGAACATCGACAGGCTGCCAAACGAGAAATCGGAGTAAGGCAGATAGAGCAGCGACAGACCCCGCAACCCGTAATACATGAATAGCAGCTTGCGAGCATCGTACCGATCGGTTAGCCAACCCGAAACAGTAGTGCCGACCAGGTCGAACACCCCCATCATGGCCAGCAGGCCCGCGGCTCGTATCTCGGCGATGCCGTGGTCGCCGCAGAAGGCAATCAGGTGCGTCCCAACCAGGCCGACCGTGGTGAATCCGCAGATGAAAAAGGTGGCGAACAGAAACCAGAAATCCTTGTGCTGCACGCCACGCCCCAGCGCGCCGAGCGCGGCTCGGAGCGGATTGCGGCGGCCAAGTTCAGGCTCCTCGCCGGCTGGTGCGCCGTAGCGCGACAGTCCGATATCCGCCGGCCGTTCGGGCAGCAGCCACCAGATCAGCGGCACCAGCACCAGCGCGGCGCCGGCGACGGTCAGGACCACCGGCTGCCATCCATGGTGTTGGGCAATCGCCGCCAGCGCCGGCAGAAAGATCAGATTGCCGGTGGCCGTACTGGCCGTCATGACACCCATCGCGATGCCGCGCTGCTTGACGAACCAGCGGTTTACGATGGTCGCGCCCAGCACCATCGCGACACAGCCGGTGCTGATTCCCGAGAGCACGCCCCACCACAGCACCAGCTGCCATCGTGCGCTCATCAGTGCGCTGCTGCTGCTCGAGATCACCATCAGCGCCAGGGCACACAACACCGTACGGCGGATGCCGAAGCGCAACATGATTGCGGCGGCAAACGGGCCGGTCAGGCCGTACAGAATGAGTCCGACGGCCGCCGCCAGCGAGATCGATGCACTGTCCCAGCCGAACGCCGCCTCCAGCGGCAGCATCAACACGCCCGGCGTGGCGCGCAGCGCCGCGCTGACCATCAACGCCAGGAACACCACGCCGACCACGACCAGCACGTGGCTCTGACCAGTGCGACCAGCTGCTGCTGCTCGATTCATGTCACTGACCGGCGTCTGTGGGCGAGTTCGCACTACGGGCGCGAGGCGCGATGGCCGATAGCGACTATTATTCGAGCGCGGCGAGGACCGCAGCGCCGGCTTCCTGAGTGCTCGCAGGGCGCTGATTCTGGGCCGCGATGTCGGCGGTGCGCACACCATCGCCGATCGCACGGTGTACCGCCAGCTCGACTGCCCGCGCCTCGTCCTCGAGTTTGAAGGAGTGACGCAGCAACAGGGCGACACTGAGAATCGCCCCGTAGGGATTGGCGATGCCGCGCCCGGCAATGTCCGGGGCCGAACCGTGGATTGGCTCGTACAGCCCACGCGTGCCGTCGCCGAGCGAGGCCGACGGCAACAGACCGAGCGATCCGCACAGCATTGAGGCCTCGTCGGTAAGGATGTCACCGAACATGTTTTCGGTCACAGCAACGTCGATGTCGCGCGGGCGCCGAATCAAGTGCATGGCCGCGGAGTCCACCAGCATGTGCTCCAGCTGTACGTCGGGGAATTCATTGCGTATGACTCGCTCGCACACCTCATGCCACAGTCGCGAAGTCTCCAGAACGTTTGACTTGTCGATTGACAGCAGCCGGCGGCGCCGGCCGCGGGCAATGTTGGCCGCAACCCGCACGATGCGCTCGATCTCGGGCGTGGTGTAGGTGCAAAGATCGGTCGCCTGGTTGGCATCGCGGGTCTTCGTCCCAAAATAGATACCGCCGGTGAGCTCACGCACCACCATCAGGTCGACCCCGTCCACGATCTCCGGTTTGAGCGAAGAGGCATTGCGCAGCGCCGGATGTACGCTCACCGGTCGCAGATTGGCATACACCCCCAGTTCGCGGCGCAGGCGCAGCAGACCGCTCTCCGGGCGCACCTTGACCTGCGGCGAGGACCACTTCGGGCCGCCGATCGCACCCAGCAGAATGGCATCGGCCGCAAGACAGGCCTGCAGCGTGGCCGCTGGCAGCGGATCGCCGTGCTGCTCGATCGCGAGGCCGCCGAACGGTGCCTCGATCAGGGTGAACTCATGACCGAAACGGCGCGCGACGCTGCGCAGCGCCGGTACTGCTTCGTTGATGACTTCCGGACCGATACCATCGCCCGAGAGCACCGTAATCTGCGCCTTCATGGCGAGTGCGCCCGTTCATACGCGGAGATCTCCGACTGCCGCGAGAGCAGGAAGCCGAGCTGGTCCACGCCGTTGAGCAGGCAGTAGCGTGCAAAGCTTTCGATCGGGAAGCCCACGGCGGTGCCGTCCGGTAGCGTCAGGGTGCTGGTCTCAAGATCGATGGTGACGGTGGCGCCGGGGTGCGCCAGCAGCCAGGCCCCGGTGCGCTCGTCGACCTCGATCGGCAGCAGGCCATTCTTGAGCGAATTGTTGCGAAAAATATCAGCGATCTCAGTGCTGATTACGGCGCTAAAGCCGGAGTCGAGCAGTGCCCAGGGGGCGTGCTCGCGCGACGAGCCGCAGCCGAAATTGCGGCCTGCAACCAGCACCGAACAGCCGGCCGCTTCCGGCCGGTTGAGTGGAAACTCTGCTTTCAGGGCGCCGTTGGCGTCGTAACGCCAATCGGCGAACAAGCGCGCACCCATACCCTCGCGCGTGATGGTGCGCAGGAAGCGCGCCGGGATGATCTGGTCGGTGTCGATATTGGTGTAGGGCAATACCGCGGTGCGCGACTGAATCCGATGGATCGGCTGCATGGCGCCCCTTGTTAGCCGTTCAACAAGTCGCGCGGATCGGTCACTCGCCCTCGCAGCGCGCTGGCCGCCGCAGTGAGGGGACTGGCCAGCAGGGTGCGTGCCCCAGGACCCTGCCGGCCCTCGAAATTGCGATTGCTGGTGCTGATCGAATATTCGCCGCTTGCCACCGTATCGCCGTTCATGCCGATGCACATTGAACAGCCCGACTCGCGCCATTCGGCGCCGGCATCGATGAAGATTCGGTCCAGTCCCTCGGCCTCGGCTGCTTTCTTGACCTGCTGCGAGCCAGGCACGATCACGGTGCGAACGCCGCGCGCGATCTTGTGTCCGCGCAGCAGTTCGGCGGCGCCGCGCAGGTCGGACAGGCGCCCATTGGTGCAGCTGCCGATGAAGACGACGTTTACCGGCTGGCCGCCGATCGGCTCGCCGGCTTGCAATCCCATGTAGGCGAGGGCCTTGTCGAAGATCGGATCGTTGGCCTTCTCGGGTATTGATCCGGAGACCGCCATCACCATGCCGGGATTGGTGCCATAGGTGATCATCGGTTCAAACCGGGCACCGTCCAGCGTGAGTTCGCGATCGAAGGCCGCGCCGGCGTCGCTCGGCAGGCTGCGCCAGCGGACCAGTGCGCGTTCCCAATCGGCGCCCTGCGGGGCGCGTGCGCGATCCTTCAGATACGCATAGGTGGTGTCATCGGGCGCGATCATGCCGGCGCGCGCGCCGGCTTCGATCGACATGTTGCACACGGTCATGCGCTCCTCCATACCGAGCGCGCGGATCACCCCGCCGCGGTACTCGAGCACGCTGCCGGTGCCGCCGCCGATGCCTATTTGGCCGATGACCGCCAGGATCAGATCCTTGGCGGTAACGCCTGGCGCCAGCGCTCCGTCTATCGTGATGGCAAAGGTTCGCGGGCGACGTTGCAGCAGGCATTGAGTCGCGAGCACGTGGCCGACCTCGGTGGTACCGATGCCGAAGGCGAGGGCGCCAAAGGCGCCATGGGTGCTGGTGTGACTATCGCCGCACACGATCGTGTGCCCGGGCTGAGTGAAGCCAAACTCCGGTCCGATGATGTGGACGATACCGCGCAGGTCGCTCTTCAGATCGAGCAGTTCGACTCCGAACTCGGCGCAGTTGCGACGCAGCTGCGCGATCTGCTCGGCCGCCGAGGCGATCGCGATCGGCACGCCGCCGAACACCTGCTCGGTGCGTGTCGGACTGGAGTGATCGATGGTCGCGAGCGTGCGCTCCGGCCGGCGCACCTGGAGACCGCGCTCGCGCAGCACGGTGAAGGCCTGCGGGGAGGTGACTTCGTGGACCAGATGTCGATCCACGTACAGCACGGCCGGTGTGTCGGCCGTTTCGGGCACCACCTCGTGCTGCTCCCACACCTTCTGAAACATGGTTTTCACGGTGGGCAGCTCAGACGCAGGTGCGGCGGGCGGGGGAGCGGGTACGAATCAACTGGCGGCCGCGACCCGCGGTTTGGCCTGCATGTCGACGAAGTCGAGCCAGCCCCAGCGGTCCTGAGTCTGCCCCGAGAACAGACCGAAGAACGCCTGCTGCAGACGCTCGGTCACCGGGCCGCGCCGACCAGTGCCGATCGGGATGCGATCGACCGAGCAGATCGGCGTGACCTCGACGGCGGTCCCGGTAAAGAACAGTTCGTCGGCCAGGTACAGCAGCTCGCGCGGTATCGAGGCTTCGCGCACCTCGATGCCCAGCTCGCGCGCCAGCTTCATCACGGTGTCACGCGTGATTCCCGCCAGCGCCGAGTGCGCGAGCGTCGGCGTAAGCAGCGCGCCATCGCGCACCAGGAACAGGTTCTCACCCGCGCCCTCGCTCACCATGCCATCGGGGGACAGGCCGATGCCCTCGGCAAATCCGAGGCGCTTGGCTTCCTGGCTGATGAGCTGGCTCGACAGGTAGTTGCCCCCGGCCTTGGCCAGCGCCGGCAAGGTGTTGGGCGCCACGCGCTGCCACGAGGAGACGCACACATCCACGCCGGTCGCCTCGCTCTCATGGCCCAGATACTTACCCCATTCCCAGGCCGCGATCGCGACGTCTACCGGCGGGTCGATCTTCGGCGCCACGCCAATCTCGCCGTAGCCGCGAAACGCCACCGGCCGGATGTAGGCGCCATGCGCGAGGCTGTTGACCGCGATGATCTGACGGCACGCGTCGTTGATCTGGTCCGGAACGAACGGCAGCTGAATGCGATAGATCTTGGCCGAATCGAATAGCCGCCGGGTGTGATCGAGCAACCGGAAAATCGCCACGCCCTTGGGCGTCTCATAGGCGCGTATGCCCTCGAACACCGAGGAACCGTAGTGCAGGGCATGGGTGAGAACGTGCACCGTGGCTTTGTCCCAGGCCACGAGCTTGCCGTTGAACCAGATATACGGGGTTGCGGGAATCGGCATGACGATGGGCTCCTAGATGGCGCTCTTGGCCAGTTGCGCGCTCTGATCGCGCGGGCCGCCGGCATGACGCGCCGTCTTCTGCGACAGTTCGATCCGATTGATCACTTCCAGCAGCGCGCGGCTGGCCGCTTCGATGATGTTGGTGCTGATGCTCGAGCCGCGATAGCTGCGGCCGTTGTGATCCACGTACAAGATGGCCTCGCCCTGTGCGTCCTCGCCGATGGTAACGGCGTGTACTTCGAACTTCCTGACCTTCACCGGTATTCCGGTGGCCACGACAATCGCCTTGTAGGCGGCGTCCACCGGGCCATCGCCGTTGGCCTGACGCTCCAAGCTGCGCCCGTCGGTGTGCTTGAGGCGCAGGCTCGCGATCGCGCCGCTGCCGCTGTGCGCCTCCATGTCGAGATGTTCCAGGCTCCACGGTCCCTGGGCGGCGCTGCCGGCGCGCAGCACGATCGCCTCGATGTCGCCGTCGAACAACTCTTTCTTGCGGTCGGCGAGGGCCTTGAACTCCTCGAATACGCGATTGAGCTCGAGCTCGTCGAGCTCGAAGCCCAGTTCCTTGACGCGCTCGCGGAATGCGTGCCGGCCGCTGTGCTTGCCGAGCACCAGGTTGCTGC
>DASXYW010000026.1:0-3920 GCA_036502265.1 Steroidobacteraceae bacterium
ATGAAGGGTTGACCGGACGTTGTCCCAGCACTTTGCCGTTGGCCAAAGTCACGGAGACCAGCTGGCCCCCGTATGAGCCGTCACGCAATGGATGCAGTCGCACCTTGACCTTGTCGCCGGGATGAACCGCATCCGTTGTCCAGCCGAATCTTTCCAGCTGACCCGCGCCACCCAATTCCAGCGGCCACTCACTCGCGACTCCATTGGCGTCGGCCACCATGATGCGCAGCCAGCCGTGCGGGTTGATGAGTTCGACCTCCTTGACGGTCCCAGCCACCGTGTCGGTACGGCTGCGGTCAAACATCGCGAAGGAATGATGTGCGCCCGCCGTTGTGGCAATGCACAAGAACGACACCATCAGGCAACTCATCTGCTGGCAGCGCTTCATGGTCGCGGTCCTCGTGTTGCGCGCTTGCGAGCATAACGCACACGGGCTCGCGTTGGCATTCACCTGCCGAGTCAAATTGTTACGAATAGCCTGGGCGGCGTCACCGCGTCGGCGTCAGCCCGAAATCCAGCGGCAACCCCACGTAGTTCTCCGCCAAGGTGCGCTGGGCGGCTTGCGAGTGCATCAGGTAGTCGAGGTCGGCGTGCCGCAGTCGGGCCGCGAGCGTTTCCTCATCTGCCATGTGGTGCATCAGCGATGTGAACCACCAGGTGAAGCGTTCGGCGCGCCAGACGCGACGCAGGCAGGATTGTGAATAGCCCTCAAGCCCGGCGGCGCTGTGATCCCGGTAGTGCTCGATCAGGGCGCCGGCCAGGAAGCGCACGTCGGTGGCGGCGAGATTCAGGCCCTTGGCGCCCGTCGGCGGCACGATGTGCGCCGCGTCCCCCGCCAGAAACAGACGCCCGAAGCGCAGCGGCTCGACCACGAAGCTGCGCAACGGCGCGATGCTCTTTTCAATCGAAGCGCCGGTGACCAGCTGCGCGCGGCCCGGTTCGTCCAGGCGTTGCCGCAGTTCCTCCCAGAACGCCGCATCGCTCCAGGCGGCGAGTGACGCATCGGCGGGCACCTGCAGGTAGTAGCGGCTGCGCGCCGGGTTGCGCATCGAGCACAGCGCGAAGCCGCGCGGGCTGTTCACGTAGAGCAGCTCGTCCTGCAGCGGCGGCGTGTCGGTGAGCAGTCCCAGCCAGCCGAAGGGATACACCATCTCGTATTCCCGGCAGGCCGTACGCGGTACGCTGCGGCGACACACACCGCGAAAGCCATCGCATCCGGCGATGTATTCACATTCGATGCGTTGCTCGCGCCCCGCGAGGCGATAGGTCACGAAGGGGCGTTCGCCGTCGAAATCACCGATCGCGACGTCTTCGGCCTCGTAAACCGTCAGCAGCCCGGCCGCGCTGCGCGCCTCCATCAGGTCGCGGGTGATTTCGGTCTGGCCGTAGACCAGAACCGTCGAACCGCCGGTGAGCCGGTGCAGATCGATGCGCTGCCGCGTGCCATTCACCAGCAACTCGAAGCCCTGGTGTACCAGTCCTTCGCGATGCATGCGCTCGCCAACGCCCGCCTCGGTCAAAAGGTCCGCGGTCACCTGTTCAAGCACGCCGGCGCGTATGCGTCCGAGCACATGCGCGGCTGATTGACGCTCGATGATCACGGCGTCGATGCCCGCACGGTGCAGCAGCTGGCCGAGTAGAAGGCCGGAGGGTCCGGCGCCGATGATCGCGACTTGCGTACGATTGGTGGCCATTTTTCCCAAGGATTTTGCAGCGCAGCGACTGGGAGAAGCGGTCAGAACCCGGCGCAGAATTGGACTTTTCTTAAGCTTTGCTCCTAGCATGACTTCATGGCCAGGCACGCCACCCACCGCCACATACCTACCTACTTCCTCTACGGTGAGGCACCGCGGCGCGTGGCCGGGGCGATGCTGCACGTGGAGAGCATCGAGGCGCGCAGCGCCCGGCATCACTGGAAGATCGAACCGCACCTGCACCAGGTGCTGCATCAGATGATCTTCGTGATGCGCGGCCGCGGCGTCGTGCAGGCCGAGAGTGCGCGGGCTCAGTTCCGGCCGCCGGCGCTGATGGTCATGCCTGCCGGGTGCGTGCATGGCTTTGAGTTCGAGCCGGGTACCAGCGGCTACGTGGTGTCGCTTTCGGTTGAGCTGCAGCACGAACTCGCACGTCGCGAACCCGAGATCGCCGGCCTGTACAACGGACCCGTGACGCTCGAGTTCGACGCCCAGCAGCTACGCGCCACCGATCTGGCGCAGGCCTTTCGCATGCTGGCGCGCGAAGCGGCACGTTCGACCAGCGGGCATGAGCTGGCGCTGCAGGGTTGGCTGGAGGTGCTGCTCGCCAATGTTCTGCGGCTCACCCGGCAGCGGGCCAAAGGAGCCGATCGCAGCAGCGGTCATCGCCGGGCGCTCGTGGCGCGGTTCGGCGAGCGTATCGAGCGACGCTATCGCAAGGGCGAGCCGCTCACGGAGTATGTTGCCGCCCTCAATGTCTCCGAGTCGCGGCTGCGCAATGCCTGCATCGCCTTGACCGGCTGGACGCCCGTGCAGCTGCTGCATGCGCGCCTACTGCTGGAGGCCAAGCGCCAGCTGCTGTACACGGATGCCCCGGTGCGCGCCATTGCGTACGCACTGGGTTTTGCCGATGCCGCCTACTTCACCCGTTTCTTCTCGCGGCTGGCGGGACTGTCGCCGCGCGCGTTCCGGGTGCGCGGCCCGGATCCGACGCTGATCGCGGCGCCGCGCGGCGCCAGTTAGAGAGGGCCTGCGGCCTGCACCGCCGCCAGGATCTGGCACACCTGCGCCTCGGGTAGCGCCTCGCCATCGACCTGAATGGACAATTCATCCGGCTGCGGCGGCTCCAGGATTGCGAGCTGACTGTGCAGGAGCGACGCGGGCATGAAGTGTCCCGCGCGCCCGCTCACCCGCGCTGCACCGCTGCGTATCCGGTCTCGATAGCGGCGCTTGAGGGCCGAACAGGAAATGACGACGCCACGCTCACCGGCCGCGCCGATCACACGCGCTACCTTGTCGAGAAAGGGTCGCCGATCCTCATCCGTCAGCGCCGTGCCCGCCGCCATCTTTCTCGGAGAGCGGGTAGGTGCCGGATAGAATCGGGGCAGCATCCCCACCTGCACGATGCGTCCGCCGCGCCGAATCACCTTGAAGATGGATTCCAGGGCGGCGGGTGAGCCTGAGGCTTCGAAGGCGACATCGAAGTAACCGCCATCGCCCGTGAAGGCGGACAACCCATCGGGCATGTTCGTGCACAGGTTGCTGCGGCCCGCGCGACAGTAAGCGCAGCTCAGGCACGGACGGCTGGGATCGAGGGCCGCCTTCATGCCAGGCTTCAGGCCGCTCACGGCCACCCCCGTCTCGAGGATCACACCGGAAATCTCATGGCCCAGGGCCATGGGTTCGCGCACCTTGAAGTCGCCGACGGCGCCGCGATGGAAGTAGTGCAGGTCCGATCCGCAGATCCTTCTTGCCGTGGCAGATTGCTGCGAGCATGCGGGATACTATAGCGCATGACGCCTCAGCGCCCCGCAGCCCTGCAACTGTGTCCGTTCTCGGAGTATCTCGAATCGGCGTTGGCGCAGCGCTTCGCGCTCATCCGCTGGTTCGCGTTGCGCGCTGCCGATCGCACCCAGTGGCTCGCCGACCAGGCACCCACGGTGCGCGCCGTCATCACCGGTGGTCATGTCGGCTGCAGCAACGCCTTGATGACGGCATTGCCGGCGCTGGGCATCATCGCCATCAATGGTGTCGGTGTCGACAAGGTCGATCTGCCCTTCGCCCGCAGCCGCGGCGTGCGTGTGGCCACGACACCTGGTGTGCTGACGGATGATGTGGCGGATCTGGCGGTGGGCCTGATCATCAGCCTGCTGCGTGGGATTCCCGCGGCCGACGCCTATGTTCGCGGCGGCGAGTGGCTCAAAGGCGACCGAGCGCTTGCCCGCA
>DASXYW010000027.1:0-3477 GCA_036502265.1 Steroidobacteraceae bacterium
TTCTTCATCGAGCGGCCGGTGCTGGCGAACGTGCTCGCCATCCTGATGATTCTGCTTGGCGCGGTGGCGCTCTATGGCCTGCCGATCGCGCAATATCCCGACATCGTTCCACCCACCGTGCAGGTCGTCACCCGCTATCCCGGCGCGAGTGCCAGCACGCTGATCGACACCGTCGCGCTCCCGATCGAGCAGCAGGTCAACGGCGTCGAGAACATGCTGTACATGCAGTCGACCAGTTCGAGCGACGGCACCTACAAGCTTACTGTCACGTTTCAGATCGGCACCAATCTCGATAATGCGCAGATCCTGGTGCAGAACCGCGTCTCGGCGGCACTGGCGTCGCTGCCGCAGGCGGTGCAGGCGCAGGGCGTCACGGTGCAGAAGGTCGCCACCGCGATCCTGTTGTTCGTCACGCTTACCTCGCCCGACAAGACGTTCGACAGCTTGTACCTGGCCAACTACGCCACCATCAGCCTGCGCGATGAGCTGTCGCGCCTCAACGGCGTGGGCAACGTCACGGTGTTCGGCGCCGGGCAGTATTCGATGCGTGTCTGGCTCGACCCGGACAAGCTCAAGGCGCGCAGCCTCAACGCCCAGGACGTGGTGCAGTCGCTGCAACAGCAGAGCCAGCAGGTGCCGGCCGGCCAGATCGGTACGCCTCCAGCTCCGCCCGGCGTCGACTTCCAATACACGCTTCAACTCGCCGGCAGTCTCAGCGAGATCGGCGAATTCGAGAACGTGATCGTCAAGACCGGCAATAATGGCGAGGTCACGCGGCTGCGCGATATCGGCCGGGTCGAGCTCGGCGCGCAAACCTACGGCCAGATCTTCACGCTCAACGGCCAGCCGGCCGCCGGCATCGGCATTTTCCAGTCGCCGGGGGCGAATGCGCTCACTGTCCAACAGGAGGTGGCGGCGAAGATGAAGGAGCTCGCTCGCGGCTTTCCCAAGGGGCTCAGCTACGCGGTGCCGTTCGACACCACGGTGTTTGTCAACGAGTCGGTGCGTGAGGTTTACAAGACGCTGATCGAGGCCGCGGTCCTCGTTCTCCTCGTCATCTTGCTGTTCCTCCAGGACTGGCGCGCCATGCTGGTGCCGGCGACCACCGTGCCGGTGACCATCATCGGCGCTTTTGCGCTGATGTGGGCGCTCGGCTTCACCGTCAATTTCTCGACGCTGTTCGCGATCGTGCTGGCGATCGGCATCGTGGTCGACGACGCCATCGTGGTGGTCGAGGGGGCCGCGCACAATCTCGAGCGCGGCATGAACGGCCATGACGCGGCGATCGCCGCCATGAACGAGCTGTTGGGGCCGATTATCGGCATCACGCTGGTACTGATGGCGGTGTTCCTGCCGGCCGCTTTCTTGCCCGGGCTCACCGGCCGCATGTACGCGCAGTTCGCCCTGGTGATCGCGGCGACTGCGCTGCTCAGCGCCGTCAATGCGGTGACGCTCAAGCCGACCCAATCGGCGCTGTGGCTGCGTCCGCCGGTGCCGCTGGAGCGGCGCAACGCGTTCTCGCGCGGCTTCAATAACCTCTATGGCCGGCTCGAGCGCGGCTATGTCCGGCTGATGAGGCGTATGGTGGCGCATGCCGGGCTGATGACGCTCATCGCATTCGCCATCATTGGTGTGGCGGTCTGGGGGTTGGCGCTGTTGCCGACGAGCTTTTTGCCGATCGAGGACCAGGGCTATTTGATCGTCGCAGTGCAATTGCCCGATGGCGCCGCATTGGGGCGCACCCAGACCACGCTCGATCAGGTCTCCACCATCGCGCGCGCCGATCCCGGCGTCGATCAGGTGCTCACCATCGCCGGGATTTCGGCCATCGACAACAATGCCAGTCTGGCCAATGCCGGCGTCGCCTATGTGGTGCTCAAGGACTGGAGCGCGCGGTCCGATCTGCTGACGCTCTACACGCGGCTGTCACAGGAGCTCAGTGCGGTTGATGCACGCCTGATCGTGCTGCCGCCGCCGCCCATACAGGGCATCGGTAATGCCGCGGGGTTCACCATGGAGGTCGAGCTGCGCGACGGCAGCATGGACCTCGCCAAGCTGCAGAGCGGCACCGACCACATCGTCGCCAACGGCCAGGCGCAGAGCGCGATCCAGAGCATCCAGACCTCGTTCCGCGCCGCCGCCCCGCAACTGCACATCAGCGTCGATCGGGTCAAGGCGCAGACGCTGCACGTCTCCGTGGATCAGGTGTTCTCGGCGCTGGCGACCTATCTCGGCTCGACCTATGTGGTGCAGTTCAACAAATTCAGCCGCGTGTTTCAGGTCTATGCCCAGGCCGATGCGCCGTATCGGCTGCGGCAGCAGGATATCGCCAACCTGTCGGTGCGCAATCGCGACGGCGCCATGGTGCCGCTCGGCACGCTGGTCACCTTGGGGCCAGCGGTCGGTGCGTCGATGATCACGCTGTACAATCTTTATCCGGCGGCGACCGTGGTCGGCGCCGCGGCATCAAGCGTCAGCACCGGCAGCGCCGATGCGCTGTTGGCGCAGGACGCGCAGCGGACTTTGCCGCCCGGCATGGCGACCGAGTGGTCGGCTTTGTCCTATCAGGAGGAGATCGTCGGCGCTCAGATCTATTTCGTTTTCGCGATGGCGCTGGTGCTGACGTATCTGGTTCTGGCCGGACAATACGAGAGCTGGTTCGCGCCACTCGCCATCGTGTTCTCGGTGCCGCTGGCGCTGGTCGGGCCGGTGTCGGTGCTCAGTTTCGCCGCGGTCGGCAAGAACCTCTACATCCAGATCGGGCTGATCCTGCTGATCGCGCTGTCCGCCAAGAATGCCATTTTGATCGTCGAGGTGGCGCGGCAGCGCCGCATCCATGACGGCAAGCCGATCCTGGAAGCCGCGGTCGAAGCGGCGCAGGCGCGGTTCCGGCCGATCCTGATGACCTCGATTGCATTTATCTGCGGCGTCGCCCCGCTGCTGCTCGCCAGCGGCGCCGGCGCCAGCGCCAGAAAGTCGATCGGGATCACCGTGTTCTCCGGCATGATCGCCTCGACCTGCCTGGCGGTGCTGTTCGTGCCGTCGCTGTTCGTCGTGGTGCAGCGCTTCGAGGAGTGGCGGGCAAGCCGCAAGCATCCGCGCATCCAGCCGGCCGAATAGGCCCGGAGTTGCCGCGTCACAATGCCGGCCCTGGCGCGGCAAGCAGTCACAATTTGGACGCAGGGCGGGCTATCCTGAAATCGGACAATCCAGCACAATGTCATCGGCTATGATTCGATCCGGCACCCTCCTTGCGATCGCACTGGTTGGCACGCTTGGCGCGCAGAATGCGTATGCCCAGGACTCGCCAAGCGACATCGTCACCCGCATCGATCGCATGCAAGAAACCATCCGTGACCTGACCGGCTCGATCGAGCAATTGCAGTATCGCAATCAGCAGCTTGAGCAGCAGGTGCAGCGCCTGCAGGCCGAGGTCGAAGGCGGCGCCCATCCGGCGGCGTCAGCGGCGCCGCAGCG
>DASXYW010000028.1:0-5772 GCA_036502265.1 Steroidobacteraceae bacterium
CGCGAGAGCGGCGTGCCGGGAACGACGGCGCGCGGCGGCGGCGGCGGCGGCGCCGCCTTGGTCGTCACGTTTGTGATCGGCGGCGGGGTTTCGACCGGTACGGTGATATTGATGTCGGGAGCGATGACCTGGACCGGCGGCTTCTCTTTCAGGTCGACCGGCGGCGGCGGGGGCGGCAGATCCTTCGGTTTCTCCGTCTGAATGATGTTGGTTTGCAGAATGGTCTGCAGATAGCGTTGGCCGCTCTTGGCCAGTCCCGTGGCGAACGCGTAGATGATGAATACGTGCAGGATGATGATCGCAACCAGCACGATCATCCGCTTGGAAAAGAAATTCGCTTCCTGGGGGTAATAGGCGGCCATAGTTAGTGTGTGATTTCCTCAAGGCTCTTTGACCGCGCGCACGCGCGCGCCGCAAGCCCTTTTAATAATCGTCTTTCCAGCATGTCGGCTGTCTTCCCCGGATCACCTTGCTCCGTCACGCCCACCCATGCAGCCCTTGGGCCAACGTGCGCTTTACTGTCACAGGCCGTAGCCCTAGTGAAACAGCGTGAGCGCAAGAACTGTAACTGCTCGCCGCAACCCTGACAATCCCCGAGCCAGCCTCATTTTGTGGTCATAAGATGGCAAAGCGGTGTCGGTATCTTTCACTCCGAGTGTCGGGTTCCTTATTAGTATGCGCGGCTGGCCCGTGTTATCGGCGCGCGGTTCACTGGTCGGTTACCGCGCCAGTCGATGCGCTGCTGACGACCCGCGCGTACTTGGCCAGCACACCGTGGGCTGCATACGGACGCCGCGGCTTCCAGGCTCGGCGCCGGACGCGAAGTTCAGCCGCTGAAACAGCCACATCGATGCGCTGTTGTCGTGCATCAATCGTCACGCGATCACCATTTCGCAGCAATGCGATCGGGCCGCCGCTGGCCGCTTCGGGGGCGATATGCCCTACCACGAATCCGTGCGTTCCGCCGGAGAATCGACCGTCGGTGATGAGCGCAACCTTGCCGGACAACCCTCGTCCGACGATCGCACCGGTCGGGCTGAGCATCTCACGCATGCCCGGCCCGCCCCGCGGCCCTTCGTAGCGAATCACCACCACGTCCCCGGGCTTGACCTTGCCTGCCAGGATTGCCGCCGTGGCAGCTTCCTCGCCCTCGAATACACGTGCCCGCCCCGTGAAGGACAATCCTTCCTTGCCGCTGATCTTGGCCACCGAGCCTTCCGTGGCAATGTTCCCATAGAGAACAACCAGATGGCTGTCTTTCTTCACTGGGTTGGAAAGCGGCCGGATGATGTCCTGACCGTCCAGGTAGTCCTTCACCTGGGAGAGATTCTCGGCCACGCTCCGGCCGGTGACCGTCAGGCACTCCCCACGCAGCAAGCCGGCGTCCAGCAGAGTCTTCATCAGCGGTTGAATACCGCCGATGGCGACCAGCTCGGACATGAGGTACCGGCCGCTCGGTCGCAGATCCGCCAACACCGGCACGCGCTTGCCGATGCGAGTGAAGTCATCGAGTGCCAGTCGCACGCCCGCCGCCTGCGCGATTGCCAGCAGATGCAGCACCGCGTTGGTGGAACCGCCCAGCGCGATGACCACGGTGATGGCGTTCTCGAACGCGCGCCGCGTCAGGATATCGCTTGGCCGGATGCCGGCGCGCAGCAGCGCCATGACGGCAGAGCCCGCACGACGACAGTCGGTCAGTTTATCGGTGCCGACAGCCTCCTGCGCCGAACTGCCGGGCAGACTCAGGCCCAAGGCCTCGATGGCCGAGGCCATCGTGTTGGCGGTGTACATGCCACCGCAGCTGCCGGGGCCGGGGATCGCGGTGCGCTCCACTTCCAGGAGCTGCGCATCGCTGAGCTTGCCGGCAGCATGGCCCCCGACTGCCTCGAATACCGAAACAATGTCACGGCGCTGGATGCCGGGCCGGATGGTGCCGCCATAGACGAACACGGCCGGCCGGTTCAGGCGGGCGATCGCCATCGCACAGCCGGGCATGTTCTTGTCGCAGCCGCCCACCGCCACGACGCCATCGAAGCCCTCCGCACCGACCACCGTCTCGATCGAATCGGCTATGACCTCGCGCGAGACCAGCGAATAGCGCATGCCCGGCGAGCCCATCGAGATGCCGTCCGACACCGTGATGGTGTTGAAGATGACGGCCTTGCCGCCCGCCTCGTCGGCACCACCGGCAGCGGCACGCGCCAGTTCCGCGATGTGCACGTTGCAGGGAGTCAGATCCGCCCAGGTGGAGGCGATGCCGATCTGCGGCTTGCTGAAATCACCGTCCCCAAAGCCCACCGCGCGCAGCATGGCACGCGCCGGCGCCTGCTTGGCGCCGTCTACGACCAGACTCGAATAGCTCCGCAAGCCCACGGCCGGCCTTACCCGCGATTTTTTTCCCATCGTTTCCTCATGCCAGATTGCTCACGACCGTGACGCCGCACCTGCGCCGGCGGCGCGCATGCGCACGAAGCCGATCGCTCCGGCGGTCACCATGATCAAGGGTATCAGCAGCGCGGCAATGCCGAGGCCGGTGCGCCAGCGCTCCAGCCATTCATAGCACAGCATGCCGATCGGCGCTGCCAGCAGGCCGCGCACACCCGTCAGCGTGACGTGCACACCCATGTAGTGCTGCGCGCGGCCCAGGGTCGCAAAGTCGTTGTGGCCGAGGTTCCAGCCCAGGTTGGCTCCCGCATAGCTGAGGCCCAGCAGCACGCTGGCTGGCCACAATAGCCACGGCAGGCGCAGCACCACCGCGCCGCACATGATGGCGATGGCGGCTACCAGCGCCCAGCACTGGCGGGCCCGATAATCGATGATATGGCCGCGATCGAACAGCCGCGCCCACGCCGGCAGGAATATCGGCATCAGCAGCAGCGGCAGCGCGGTCAAAAGCAGCACCTGCGTGGTGCTCGACAGGTGCAGCCGATCGGTGAACAGCACCACCATCTGGGAGTTGAGCATCAGGTTGCCGGCACCGTACATGCCCATCCAGAACATGTAGCGGCGAAAGGCCGGATCGGCGGCGAGAATCTCACGCAGCATCGCCAGGCTGAAGGGCGCGCCCGAGCCGCCCTCGCTCGCCTCGGCCGCCAGTAGCAGGAATTCGCGCCGCACGCGCACGGCGCGGTACAGCCACGCGGCGCAAAGGCCAGCCAGCGCAGCCAGGAGGTACAGCCAGCGAGCCAGCAGTGGATGCAGGTCCAGCAGCGAGCCGGCGCTCAAGGCGACGGCTGCCATGCCCACCTCGTTGTACACGACGATGCGCCCGGTCATGCGGGCCATCAGGTGGCGAGGATAGTTGGCCGTCCAGATGGCAGAGCGCACCGTCAATACGCCCGCCCAGAGCATGCGCGCCAGGATGACTGCGAAGATCGTCAGCAACAGGCCGCCACCGGCACTCGGAGCGAACGCGATCAGCCCGACGCAGACGGCGAAGGCGGCCAGCAGCGCGACCAGCAGCGACACACGCGAGCGCCCGTGGGCCAGATTGGCCCACGCGAAACTGATGATGTTGGCCATGGAGGGTGCACCGGTCACCAGGGCCACGGCCAGGTTCACGCGCGCAGCGGGCAGCACCCCGGCGTAGCCCTTTTTGACGAACACTGCGACCGTGGCGCCCTCGACCAGGCCGAGCGGTATGCCGATCAGGGCCCACGGCAGCCGTTCGCGGCTGAACATGGCCTCGACCAGAGTGCCCGGACGTTCGGAGCGGCGGCTCAACCCAGTCGCCGGCGGATCAGCTGGTACAGCGCCCGCACGCACTGCGCCTCGGCCCCCACCGGTCGGCCCGGGCGTTCTTTGGGATTCCAGGCATACAGATCCACGTGCAGCCAGTTCGGTGTGGCCGTGACGAAACGTTTGAGAAAGAGCGCCGCAATGATGGCTCCCGCGAACGGCGAAGCCGAAACGTTGTTGATATCGGCAACGCGGCTGCCGAACTCGTCGTCGTAACCCATCCAGAGCGGCATCGGCCAGACCGGATCGGCGTGTGTGCGTGCAATGCGCGCAAACTCCTCGGCCAGCGCCTCGTCGGCTGAAAAAGCCGCGGGCAGGTCGGGACCGAGCGCCGTGCGGGCCGCTCCCGTCAAAGTCGCCAGGTCGATGAGCAGGTCCGGCCGCTCGGCATCGGCGTCGCTGAGCGCATCTGCGAGCACCAGCCGCCCCTCGGCATCCGTGTTGCCGATCTCGACCGTCAGGCCCTTGCGCGAGCGCCACACGTCGCCAGGCCGGTAGGAGCGCGAGCCGACGCTGTTCTCCACGGCCGGGATCAGCAGGCGCAGTTCCACCGGTGCCTGCATCGCAAGCAACAAACGCGCAACGGCCAGCGCGCAGGCGGCCCCGCCCATGTCCTTCTTCATCAGCAGCATGGCCGCCGATGGCTTCAGATCCAATCCGCCGCTGTCGAAGCAGACTCCTTTGCCGACCAAAGTCACGCGCGGCGCGCCGTCACGGCGCCAGCGACAATCGATCAGGCGGGGTGCGCGGGCACTGCCGGCACCCACCGCCGCGACGAGCGGGTAGTCGCGGGTCAGTTCGTCGCCGCTGCGCACCACTGCTGCACCGCCGTGCTCGGCCGCCAGCTCGACCGCGGCCGCTGCCAGCTCCTCGGGTCCCAGCTGGTTGGCGGGCGCGTTGATCAGATCACGTGCCCAGCCCATCGCCGCTGCGGCGGCGTGCGCGTAGCGCGTGTCAGCGCCCGGCGGCTCGATCAACGCATTGGCAGTGGGCGGCTTGGCGGACGTACTGCGGTAACGGGTCAACCGGTAGCTGCCGAGCAGCCAGCCGAGCGCAAACTGCGTTGCGGCTTGCGGCGAGACTTCCGTGGCCAGCCGCCAGATCCCGGCCGGCAGCCGCTCGGACAAGGGCGCTGCGTCCCAGAGCGTCAGATCCTCGACGCTGCGTGCACCGCCGAGCCCGAGAATCGCGCCAGCGACCGCGCCGTCAGCGCCGGGTAGAAGTTGCAGACGATGACGTTCGGCGGCGAACCCCTGCGCGCGTGCCCAGGCGGCCTGCGCGGCAGGCAGCGATTGGAGCAGGTCCGCCTGGTTGCCGTCGGTTGCGAGCCAGACCGGCAGGCCCGCGCCCTGCTCCGCCTTTGCCAGGATTTGCATGGCCGATAGCTTAGCGAATAAACCAGGCCGAGACGCCATCGTGCCGCGGCCGGGACCGAAACTGCCCGAGCTTTCGGGTGCGCTAGAACCTGGTCTTTATGCTGATCCCGTAGGTGCGCGGATCGCCGTAGAAGGCATCGGTGCCGCTGGATCCGGCGGTACCGGTGGCGCCTCCGATTCCGGCGATGTAGACCTGGCTGGTCACGTTGCGCATGAACAGCTGGACGTCCCAGTTCTTGTAGCCGTAGTTGACGTAGAGATCGAGCAGACTGCGAGCGCTGAGCAGATAGAAATCGGTGTTCTGAAATAGCGAGGCGTACTGCTTGCCCGTGTACGAGTAGTCGACCCGCGGGGTCAGCGAGCTGTTCTCACCGAGGGCGAACGCGTACGCCAGCGAGAAATTAGCCTGGAAGGTTGGTGAATAAGGATTGGCCTCGCCGTTCAAGCTCAGCGTGTAGGGCAGATAATCGTTGCAGCCGGCAGCCTGGCCCGCCGCGCACTGGGGCAGATTGGTGTTGATAGCGGCGGACAACTCATAGGCCGCTATTGCCTTGGCGTTGCCCAACGCCGAGTGATTCAGCGCAAGTCCCACGTTGGCGCTGAGGCCGCCGAATCGCGCTTGCGATGACAACTCCAGTCCGTCGATGGTCGAGTTGCC
>DASXYW010000029.1:0-1648 GCA_036502265.1 Steroidobacteraceae bacterium
CAGCGCTTCCTCAAGCTGTTGGAATGGCAGCAGGGCAATACGAGCAAGCTGCCGCCCGCCAGCGCCAATCCGGATGCCACCTGGGTCGGCCGACCGGCGGCCTGAGCCCATGTCAGCGGCGCTGCTCGAAAAACTCCCGCAGCTGCGCGCCGCACTCCTCGCTGAGCACACCACCGAAGACATCAACGCGATGATTGAGTCCCGGTAGCCGGAAGATATCGATGATGCTGCCCGCGGCACCCGCGCGCGGGTCCCAGGCTCCGAACACCACCCGACGCACCCGCGCATGCACCATCGCCGCTGCACACATTGCGCATGGCTCCAGTGTCACGTACAGCGTCGTATCGCTGAGGCGATAGCTACCCAAGGCCTTGCCACCGGCCCGCAAGGCTTCGATCTCCGCGTGCGCGGTGGGATCGTGCGTGGCAACCGGGCAATTGCTGCCGCGTCCAATCACCCGCTCCCCCAACACCAGCACCGCGCCCACGGGCACCTCGGCGCGCTGCTGGGCCTGCGCCGCGAGGATCATGGCCTGGCGCATGTAATCGACATCGGAGGGCATGGCGAGACAGTAGCCCAAGCGTGAATCGCCGACTTGACTCGTCAGCTGGATATATCTAAGATATATCTTAATTAGATCGCACAATGCGACTTAAGACTGACTCAAGGAGTCAACCATGCGCTTTTTCCACCCGCCCCGGGAGCATCTGCGAGAGCACTTCGCGGCCCGTCATCACGGTCCCCACGGGGGCTTCTTCGGCTTCGGCCACCACTTCGGCGAGGACTTCGGCCCCGGCGGTCGCGGCGGCTTCGGACCGGGTCGCAAACTAGGCTCGACCGACCTGCAACTGCTGCTGCTGGCCCTGCTGGCCGAGAAGCCCAGCCACGGCTACGAACTCATCAAGGCGGTCGAAGAACGCTCGACCGGCTACTACTCGCCCAGCCCGGGTATGGTCTACCCCGCCCTGACCTATCTCGAGGAGATCGGCCATGCGAGTGTCGAGCCCGAGGGCACCCGCAAGCTCTATCGTGCCACCGAGGCGGGCCTCAAACACCTGGCCGACAACCGCGCCGCCGTCGACACCCTGCTGGCACAGCTGCAGCAGATCGGGCGTCGCATGCAGAAGGTCCGCCGCGCCATGCAGCCAGAAGCCACGGCCGAGGATCCGATCGATTCGGGCGATCCGCGCCCGGATGACACGGCGCCGGAACTGCAGGTGGCCCGTTACGACCTCAAACTGGCGCTCTCGTCCAAGGCCGACGCCACGCGCGATGAGCAGCTGCGCATCGCTGAGATTCTGCGCAAGGCAGCCGCCGACATTCGTGGCAGGTAAGTTCCCTGCCGCCCCGCTCGATCACGGGCTCAGTGATTTCTGGCTGGCAGGCGGCGCGGCCTGCTCGGGGCTGCGCGGCGTCGCGTAACGTTGTGCCAAAGTCTGGTACAACGGCGGTGTCAGCAGCTTGGAGACGGCCGCGCCAATGGCCGCAGTGATCATCAGCGGCAGTACCATGGCATGCTGCGTGGTCATTTCCATCACGATCACCAGGGAAGTCAGCGGCGCCTGCGTGACACCGGCCAGATAGCCACACATGCCTAGAATGGCAAACGGCACCACGCTTGGCTCGTGCGCAAGATCGGCCAGCATCT
>DASXYW010000030.1:0-15689 GCA_036502265.1 Steroidobacteraceae bacterium
GTTGACGGATGCGGGGGGAAGCGGTGCGGCATCGTCGTACCAAGGCCATCTTGGCGACGATGCCGCCCCGATTTGAAGTGCTGCAAAGCTCACTGGAGCCGGACATTAAGCCGCCGGCCGGCGCAATGGAAAGTCGGCCTCGCGCAATTCGTTGAGGCCCACCCATCCGGGTAGTACCCGCAGATCCTCCCGGCGCGCAGCCTGTGCGCCATGACTGAATCATCGTTGTTGCAGCAGTGGTCGCGTGAGCGCTCCGAACTTGCGTCCCGGGTTGCCCCGCGCACGCTGGCCATCGCACTGGGCCGCCATCGATCGCTGTCCGCGATGCGCTGGCGAGGCGATCTGGTGGTGACCGCGGCCGAGGCGCTCGCCGGCAGTGAGCGAGCCGTCGCGATCGGTGAGGGGTTCGAAGCCCCCGCTGCGGTGCTCGCCTGCGATCTGGCCACCGATGTGGCCGTGCTGCGGGTGAGCGCCGAATCGCCGCCGACGCCGGCCGACGCGGGGATTTCGGTCCCGGATGATGCCTCGGAGCTTGTAGCCGCGGCCGGCGTCATCGTCGTCGGGCGTACGCCGAGTGCACCGCTGGTTGGGTTCGGTACCGTGCGATTGTCGGGCCCGGCGTGGCAATCCCGTCGTGGCGGTGCGATCGCGCGGCGTCTGGAATTTGACGCGCAGCTGGATGCGCGATTCGAGGGCGCCTTGGTCGCCGATCTTGCCGGTGTCGCCAGAGCCATGCTGGTGAGCGGGCCGCGCGGCAAGCTGCTCGGCATCCCGATGCCGACCATCGAGCGCATCGTGGCAGCGGTCGAGCGTCATGGTTATCTGCCGCGCCCGTATCTGGGGCTGCGCTTGCAGTGGCTCTGGCTGGATCGCGGCACGCGCGAGCGCTGGGGACGCAGCAATCCGGGCATCATCGCCGTGGCCGGAGTGGAGCCACAGTCGCCGGCCGAATCCGTGGGGCTTGCGCCGGGCGATCTGCTGGAGGCGCTCGACGGGGTCGAAGTTGCGGACGTGGGAACCTTTGCCGCCCGCATCGGCCAGTCCCGACCCGGTCAGCGCCTGGAACTCAGCTGGCGCCGTGGCGGACAAATACAGACCGCGCCGGTCGATCTGGCCGAGTGGCGCTCGGCCCGAGCCTGACCCCTGACGGGCGAGCCCTTGCAGTCCGCCGTGCTCGCCACCATTACCGACACCGTGATGCTGATGCAAGCACGCAGTCCGGCGCGCCTGACCTCGCGCGAGCGCGAAGTGCTCGGGCTGGTGGCTGCCGGCGTCTCCAACAAGGCCATCGCACGTGCGCTGCGGGTGTCGCCCAACACGGTGAAATTTCACGTCGCCGCAATTCTGGCGAAGCTTGATGCCGCCACCCGTGCCGAGGCGGTGGCGGAGGCGCTGCGACGCGGAGAACTGTCGCTATGAACTCTGCAGCAGCGCAATCCCTCGATGTCGACGCCGACACCGGGCTGCTCGACGCCTACTCGCGCACTGTCACCGGCGTGGCCGAGGCCGCCACCCCTGCGGTCGTCTCCATCCACACGCGGCGGGCCGTGGGCGCAGGGCCGCAAGGGGGCAGTGCCTCGGGCTTCGTGCTCGCGCCCGACGGGCTGATCCTGACCAACAGCCACGTGGTGCGCGGCGCCGGCGCGCTGCGTGCGGCCACGGTGCGTGGCGAAGAATTCGACGCCGACCTGCTGGGCGATGATCCTCATACCGATACCGCCCTGATTCGCGTCAGCGCCTCCATTCCGGCGGTCACACTCGGACGCTCGCACGACCTGCGAGTCGGCCAGGTCGCAATCGCAATCGGCAATCCCCTCGGTTTCGATTGCACCGTGACCGCCGGCGTGGTGAGTGCGCTGGGGCGCTCGCTGCGCGCCGGTTCCGGGCGCCTGATCGAAGACGTGATCCAGACCGACGCGGCGCTCAACCCCGGGAATTCGGGCGGTCCGCTGATGGACTCGGCCGGACGGGTCATCGGCATGAACACGGCGATCATCGCCGGCGCTCAGGGTATCTGCTTTGCCATCGGCATCGACACGGTGCAGCGCGTGGCGCTGGAGCTGCTGCGCCACGGTCGGGTGCGACGCGCCAGCATCGGCATCGGCGGGCAGACCGTTTCCGTACCACAGCGCATCCGTCGGCACTTCGATCTGCCGCAGGCTTCGGCGGTGCGGGTGCTCAACGTGATCGAGGGCAGTGCGGCCGCGCAGGCCGAAATCGAGTCGGGCGATCTGCTGGTGCGCTTCGACGGCGAGTGGATCGGCGGTGTGGACGATCTGCACCGGCTGCTGATCGATTCACGCATTGGTGCGCCCACGCCGGTGGAGCTGGTGCGGCGCGGGCGGCGCTTCACCGTCACGATCAGCGCCCGCGACATCGATCCGGCCTAGGGCTTGCGCGCCTAGGCCAGCTCAATCGAGTGGTTCGATGTCGTCGAAGCGCGTGTAGTCGAAGTGATCGACCTTGCCGTCGGTGGTGAGGATGTCGGCGAAGCGGTGATTCCAGCGCAGCATCGAGGCCGGATATTCCTGGCGAGCCATCAGGTTCTGTCCGGTGGTCTCGTCGGAACCGATGACGGTCAGCAGCAGGTAGCAGTGCTGTGCCTGCAGCTCTTCGGGGGTGATTCCGGCCAGCGGACTGTGCTCGTCGATCACGTGCAGCAGCGACCAGCCGAACAGGAACACCGGATGGCGGTCGCGCACCAGCTTCAAGTCCTGGATGCGGCGCAGCCGGAAACCCTCGGGGGTAACCTCATCGCGCAGCAGCCGCAGCTGCGCCGCCGCCTCCATGACGATGTTCTGGCGCGCATTGGCCGCGCGCAGCATCAGCGTCATCTGGCCATTCACCGGTCGGATGACCGCGTAGCGCGAAAACATGAAGCGCGCTTTGGGGCGTGAGAAACGCGCAAACATCATGCCAGTGATCAACGCCAGGCTCATCAGCCCGATGAATATCTCGATCGCCGCGACGATGTGCGCGAACGGCGTCTGCGGGTGCATGTCACCGTAGCCCACGGTGGCTAGCGTCTCGACGCTGAAAAAGAACCGTCCCCAGTAGCCGTCGGGATTGAGATTGGCGATGTCGCGAGGCTGCAGCGAATAGAGCGCGGCGAACACCACGTTGAAGACGAAGAAGAAGCCGGCAAAGGTGGCGAACAGGCGCGGCCAGCTGACCGTCATGAACACGTGATACAGGTCCTGCCGCAGCCGACGGCGCAGACCGTAGGTCACGAACTGTCGATCAGAGCCATCCCTGGGACGCGCCCGGGCACGATGGCGGCGGGAGGGGCTGGTCACGCGGACGAGTCTAGCGCGGATATCGCCGCGCTAGCGCAGCAGCCCTTGCAGGGCGCGTGCGCCAGCGGCCGGATCGGTCAGCGCGACGAATGCCAGGCCGGCCAGTGCACCGGTGAAATGTGCATCGTGATTGATGCGGCCGCGCGGGACCCGGGCGGCATAGAAGGTGTAGATCAGATAGCCCACGGCGAACAGCGGTGCCGGAATCGGCAGCGGCACTGGCATGATCATGATCGACTGGTGGGGGAAATACACGATTGAGGCGAACAGCACGGCCAGGATCGCGCCCGACGCCCCGAGGCAGGCGTACTGCGGATCATCGCGATGCTTGAAATAGGTGCCAAGATCGCTGGCGATCAGGCCGGTGAAATACAGCGCCAAGAAGCGCGGCGTGCCGATCACGCGTTCCAGCGGAAAGGCGAAGAACCAATAGGTCAGGGCGTTGAACAGCAGGTGCCCGAGGTCGGCGTGTACGAAACCGCTGGTGATGGCGGTCCAGTACTCGCGCCGGGACAGGAACCAGAACGGCCGGAACAGATTGCGCTCGATCACCCACGGCGCGGCGTACAGCCCCAGCAGACTGACCACGCCGATCACGATAAGAATGAGGGTGGCGGCCACGCTCAGCGCTTCAGGTCAGCGGCCGGCGCAGCATCAGCACATTGCCGGCCAGGCAAAGTCCGATGCCGACAAAGGTCGCCACTCGCCACTGCAGTTGTTCGAAGGCAGTAGACAGCAGCAGCGCCACCACCGGAATTGCAACCGCGGTATAGGCGGCGCGATCGGCACCGATGCGTCGCATCAGTGTCAGATAGGCGCCGAAGGCCACCGCAGAGCCCAGCACGGCCAAGTAGACCAGGGATATGACATATGGCCAGGAAGCCTGGAAGTCGAATCTCTGCCCGGTCACGAACGCCAGCAACGCCACCAGCCCCGCACCATACAGCATCGACCAGGCATTGATCTGCAGCACCGGCAGTCCATGGCGATGATTGCGCGTGGCCACCATATTGCCGAGCGCGCACACCACGGTGGAGCCGATCGCCCAGCCGAGTCCGGCGTACTGCTCGCGCTGGTTGGCAAAGCGCAGCATCTCCGGCCAGAACACCAGTGCCACGCCGCTCACGCCGACCACGGCGGCGAGCACGGTCGAACCCCGGATCTTAAGGCCGAAGAACAGCCGCATGCCCAGCGCGTTCAGGAACACCACGATGGAGAATACGATTGCCACCAAGCCGGAGGTCAAATACTGCTCGGACAGATACACGCCGATGTAGTTGAGCCCGAACAATAGCGCGCCCTGTAGCGCAATCCAGCGGTGCTCGCGCGCGGCAAATCCCAGCGGCCGGCGACGCAGGACCGAGTACGCCAACAGCAACAGGCCAGCCAGGGCAAATCGCCACACCACCGACACCATGGGCGGCACCACGCCGAGCTGAAATTTGATTGCCAGCCAGGTCGAACCCCAGATCAGCACCGCGATGCTATACAGGCCAAGCGTGCTCATCACTGCGCGTCAGGTCATGCTTTCGGCGCTGTAGCGCGCCAGCAGCCCGCTGCGCACCGCGTAGCGATATACCCGTGTGAACAGCCACGCTGCCAGCAGAATGTCGAACAGCGCCAGACCGATGCCAAGCAGCAGGCCGGAGGCAGAGTAGCCGTGGCCGGCCACCACCGAGCGCATGTTCTCGAACACATACGAGGGCGGCAGCGCATGGCCAATCCCGCGCATCCACGCCGGCAGCGTCGAGAGTGGATAGAACACGCCGACGAACGGCGACAGCATCGCTGGAATCGGCCATACCAGCCACTCCGAGGCCGGCCCGAGCCGCAGCACCATGCCGCTGGCGAGCACTCCGAGTCCGATACCGAACAGGAACAGAACCAGCAGAAACGGCAGCAGCAGCAATCCCATCGAGAAGAACGGCAGGCCGAATAGCCAGGTCGCCAGGATTAGCATCACGACCAGCCCGACCAGGCTGGTGATGACGCCGGTGCAGATCAGTCCGACCAGATATTCGGAGATCAGCAGCGGCGTGGCGAACACGTTGATGAAATTGCGCGACCAGACGTCCTCGAAGAACGCCATGGTCACGCCCTGCATCACCCGGGTGAAGAAGTCCCAGAACAGCACCGCCCCCAGCAGGCTGGCGACGAAATTGACCCCGGTGGAGGCGACCGAGTTCAGGTAGCGCGAGATGAAGCCCCACAACACGATATCAACCGCCACCCATGCGATCATCGGCAGCACGCGCGTCGGGCTGCTGCGCATCAAGTAGAACTGTCGCAGGGCGATCGCCGCGATCGGACGCAGCTTCATCCGCCACCTCGCGGCCCGGCGGGCGGCGGTACCAGTGGCTCGCGCGCCAACTGGATGAACAGCTCCTCGAGCGAGGCGGCGCCGTGCGCTTGCGGCAGCGCTCGCGGATCGCCTTCGAGCAGGATCTGGCCGTGCGACAGGAACAGCACCCGATCACAGATCGCCTCGACCTCGTACATGTTGTGCGAGGTCCAGAGAATGCCGCAGCTGCCAGTGCTGGCCAGCGTGCGGATGCGCCCGCGGATGGTATCGGCCGCGGACGGATCCAACGATGCGGTCGGCTCGTCCAGCAGCAGCAGCCGTGGCCGATTCAGCAGCGCCTTGGCCAGCGCCAGCCGGGTCTGCTCACCGGATGACAGGGCGCCGCTGCGGGTATTGCGCAGCCCCTGCAGGTCAAACTCGGCCAGCAGCTGCTCGATGCGCGCCGACCCCTCGCCCACGTCATACAACAGGCTGAAGAAGCGCAGATTCTGATACACGGTCAGATTGCCCGGTAGCGCGGCATAGACCGCGGCGAAATTGGTGTGCGCCAGGGCGCGGGATCGCTGGCGGGCGAGGTCGATGCCTTCGATGCGGATCTGGCCGGCACTTGGCTGCAGCACACCCAGCACCATGTTGATGGTAGTGGTCTTGCCGGCGCCGTTGGGTCCGAGCAGGCCGACGATCTCGCCGGCGCGCACTGAAAAGGAGACGCCGTCAACGGCCACCAGCGCGCCGTACTGCTTGCGCAGGCCGTGCGCGTGCAGCGCGTAGTCTGCCGCTGCTGAGGCGGCCGACCGGCTCATCAATGCCGCTACGGGTGCGGCTCGCCGCCCGGGTGCGAGTCCTCCATCGGGAAGGTATGGACGTCGGCCCCGGAGGAGGATGACGCGGGGGCGGCAGCGGCGGGACGCGTCGGGGGCGGGGCTGCGCCGCCGCCCGGCTCGGGCGCGGCCGCGCTCTCGCCGTTGGCGCTGGCGATGATCGCGGCGGTGAAGCGCCGCGCCGACTCGGCACTGGTCGTGACCTTCTTGGCGGTGATCATCGAGGTGGTCACGTCCTCACTGTTGTAGAAGTCGCGGTTGGAGCCCTTGTCGAAGGCGATCACGGTGCCATCGAGCGCCACCCCGGCGAATAGCCCCCGCGAACGCGAGTAGGAGTAGATCTCGGCAGCGACCCCGGCGGCGGCCTCGGTCTGGCGCCCCACCGGACCTGCGGCCACCGATGCGTCGGCTCCCAGGGTGAACTTGCCACGCGCGAAGTTCTCCACACTGCGCGGTGTCACGAACACCAGCACCACGTCGGTGGAGGTGGCCCCCACCTGCCAGCCGACGCTGCCGCCGGCCAGGCTGATGAAGATCGGATTGCCAAAATGGCCGGCCGCGTCGCGCACGCTCATGACGCCCTTGCCGTAGCGGCCGCCGAACACGAACGCTCCCTTGATCACCTCGGGAATGACCGCCACGCCGTAGGCTCGCTGCATCAGCCAGTCGGGAACGCGCTGGTCGGGGGTCTGCAGCAGCTCGTTGAGTACCTGCGTAGCCGTGATCAGCCGCGCGTCCTCGCGCGTCTGCTCGTGGCTTTGTGCCAGGGCAGTGGTCCATGGCGCCGCCAGCGCGGCCGCGGACAGGATCGCCGACAGGAAAATGCTTCGGATCATGGTCGCCTCCAGGGCATTTGAGCCTAGGGAGCGGATGATCGTTCAGTACCAGAAGGAAATAAAGAACTGCATGACGTTGGCATCAAGAATATAGAGCGGCTCGTCGCCCGGAACCACGCTCATCAGCAGGTTGTTGTGGAAGTCCTGGTAGTTGATCCGCATGCGGTTGTAGCTGAAATTCAACGAGCCCTTGTCCACCCAGCGCGGCCAGCCCGGATGAAATTCGTAGCTGGCGCCCAGGCCGAGGGTCAGGCTGCGGAACTGCGCCAGTTCGCGATCGCGCGACATGAAGTTCTGCGAGTTCTGGAACGGAAACAGGTCGCTGTAGAAATTGGCAGCGGTCTGCCAGTAGTAGCGTGCCGTGGCCTCCAGGGTCCAGTCGCTGAACAGCGTCTGCGTATAGCCCAGCTTGGCGGTATTGGCGGTGATGCCCCAGGTGTCGTTGTAGAGGCGATAGTTGCCCTCGGCGGCGGCGTGCCAGGGCAGGTAGTACTTGAGCTGCACCGAGCCGGCGATGCCGGTGCGGGTATTGGGCGAGACCGCCGCGCCGAAGCTGTAGCCGCGGGCCACGGTCGGATCGATGAAACGCACACCGCGATACGGGTTCTGCAGATAGCCATTGCTCTCGTCGGCTTCGAAGTTCAGGCCCAGCAGCATGTTGCGCGTCAGGACCTGCGACAGGCCTATTGCCCAATTGCGCCGGTCGGCATCCTTGGAGAAGCTGCGTACCACGATGCCGTGATCGACTTCTCCGACCTTGTCCCAGCCTTGGGTATAGCCAAACGAGATCGTGGTCAGGTCGCCGAACATGCTCTGGCTGATGTTGAAGAAGCCGGTGTTGGACTTGTAGTCAGGCTCGTTGCTATTGATCCAGCCGATGCTGTAGAGCGTGCTGCCGCGCAGATAGTCCAGTCCCACATTGTGCTGCGTGCGCTTTTCCTTGTAGGCGCTGGCCTGCGACAGGACGTCGATCGAGGCGCTCGAGATCAGGTCCTCGTAGTACTGATAGGACGCGGAGAAGGAGTCGCCGAATTTCTTGCGTAGCAGCACCGAGGGACCCTGAACCGTAAGGCCGCCGCCCTCGTAGCGGTGATACAGCACGTCGCTGCGATCCTCCGGCAGCACGTCGGCGCGCCCGACGGCGCCGAGTCCGAAGCCGATCGCGATCAGCCAGCGCACGCGCTGATGCTGAAAGGGAGTCAAGAGCGCTCTGCCCCTAGTTGCAGCCGCAGCCGCCACCGACGCTGCCGGTGGCGCCGCGGGCGCCTTCACGCACTTCGAACACGTGATCCAGGTAACCGCTGGATATCGGATTGCGATCGAACGACATGATCGGATCGGCCAGATGCTCGCGCTCGTAGGGCTTGACCCAGGGCTGGATCGGACTGCAGCCGGCCAGCAGCACGACGGCCAGCAGCACGACTGCGATCGCCTGGGGCTTGCTGAGCATCATGTCCGGGCGCCGCGTCACTCGCGCATCAAGGTCCGGATCTGGTCCAGATACTCGCCTTCGTCGCCCGGCTTGTAGCCGTGATGGATGTAGCGGATGTTACCGCGACGGTCAATGATCACGGTGCTCGGCATCCCCGTCACCTCGTACAGCGTACTGACTTTGCTCTGAGTGTCGAACAGTATCGGAAATGAGACGGGCGTGCCCTTCAGGAAGCTCAGTGCGTCGGCCGACTTCGGCTCGACATTCACGCCGAGCAGCGTGAACCCGGCGGTCTTATATTTCTTGTAGAGCTGATCCAGGATCGGCATCTCCTGGCGGCACGGTCCGCACCAGCTGGCCCAGAAATTGATTAATACCACCTGGCCCTTCAGCTCCGCCAGACTAACGGTATCGCCGGCGGCCGCCGGCAGCGCAAACGCGGCCGCCGGTGTGCCGGTGGCAATGCCGGCCGCCGGCAGCGCCGGTGCGGCCGCGGCGGCTATGGCCAGGAAAGCGATCGAAAGCTTGAGTTTGTCGGCTCGCATGTCTGCCTCGCTAGAAGAAAACGGTCGCGCCGAAGGTCGCCTGCAGGTTGTTCTTCAGCTGGTTGACGCCGATGTCATTGGACTTGAACACCAGGTCCTGGACATCGATGTGCAGCGCCAGCCAATCCGTCGGCAGTACCCGAAAGCCGGCGCCGAAATTCACGGCAAAATTCTGCTGGCCGCCGAATTTGACGTTGCCGATGCCACCGATCATGTACAGGGCGCTGGTCATGGCGAGATTGCGACCGACGAATACCTCACCAGGGAGGAAGTTGTAGCCCAGCGACAGGTTGTAGTACGTGAAGCGCCTCTCAGCATCGGAAAGTAGTCGCGCCCGGCCGCTGAGCTCCTCAAAGCTGGTCAGCCCCCCCTTGGCGCGACCGTAGCTGCCCTCGAAGAACAGGTCTTCGGTCACGTGGTAGTCCAGGCGCAGCCCGGCGACCGGCTGGGCACCGAAGTCCTGGATGGAAATTTCTCCGTAATAAGCGCCGACCTCGAGGTCCTTGGCTCGGATATGAGGCACCTTGACCTTGCGCCGCTCGACCTGCGGTTCGATCACGGTCGGCGGCGGCGCGTTGTCGTCGGCGCTGCTAACGACCGGTTGCGAGGCCTTGTGGTGATGCCACGGCCAGTGCATCGAGGCGCAGCCGCTGCAGGCGGCCAGCGCGGTGCCTAATAGAAGAAGGCGAATCCGAGTCTCCATTCTTCGTTGACCTCGTTGGCGTTGGTCTTGGTGAACACGACGTACTTGCGAAACTCGCTGCGCAGGAAGAAGCGTCGTGTCAGATAGAGGCGGCCGCCGACACCGACGTAGCCTACCTGATCGTTGCGGTCCACGGGCTTGGCCAGGGTGGCCTTGGGCTCCACGTGCACCCAGCCGGTGCCCAGGTCGACCAGCGGCGAGAAGCGCCACTCCGGCACGAACACGTGCGCCAGGCCAATGTCCAGCAGGTATCCGTCCGACACGTTGCCGGTGTACTGCGAGGCGCCAACCTCGAGCTTGAGATTGTTGGTGATCGACAGCGCACCGTAGGCCGCGACCAGCGTCGCCCCGGCATAGGCGCCGGTGAACACGCCGCCCTCCCAGCGATGCGCGGCAAAGCCGGCGCGATCGCCCACGTTGATCGTGAACGGCGAGCCGTCGGCCAGACTCGTCTTGGCGAGCTCGCGCGCCGCGGCCCAGCCCTCCGCGCCGCGCTCGGTGCGCACCTTGTACCAATCGGTGCGGCGAAACAGCACGTCGACCGACTCGCCGCGGGCCACGACCTGCGTGACCGGATAGCCGCGCCCGGGGCCGGTGTGCAGCTCGAGATACGGCTGGGTAATGAATAGTTGCAGCAGTTCGCGTGCTGCGCGGGCCGGGCTTGCGACCAGCAGGGCCGCGCACAGCGCGAGCAGGATCGCGAGCTCAATTCGTCGGAGCGTCAAACGGGTTGTTGTAGTACTGGGCGCCAATGTCTACCCATTCTGACAGCAGCCGCAGCTCAGCGGGAGATAGCAGCCCGATATGCGTGGCGTCAGTCACAAAGACCTGGAAGAAGTGCGAGCCGCGAGCGTCGCCGGAATTGAATTCCGCCGCGCGCACTTGGGTAGTGGTCGTGGTGCCGGTGGTCGGATCGGTGGTGGTGACGCTGAATCCATTGAGCAGCTGCTGATAGGCGTTGTCCTGGTTGGCATCGGTCGCGGAGGCACCGTCGGCCAGATCCAGGTAACCGGTGGCGGCGGTGCTGGCGTTGTGGCAGGTGACGCAGGTGTTGGCACCGCGGTCCTTGTCCCACAGCGCTTGAATGTGGGTGTGATAGTTGATTACCACGCGACAGTTTGCGGTCCAGCCATTGGGCAATGCACAACTCTGCGAGGTCGGCAGCGGCGTGGTGAAGGTCGGATCATCGTACGACAACAGAATGGGCTCATTGCCGGTGCCGCCGCCGAACCACGGATCATTGAACGCGACGTTGACGCTGAGAATGGCCGCGGCGGTGGCCGAGGTCGGCGACTGGCCGCAGTTGTACCCGGTCAGTGCCTGCGCCATGGTCTCACCGCTGCCATCGGCGTTGAGGCAGGTGGTGTACGTGCCCTGGGTACCGGGGAAAGGGCCGGTCGAGGTGGCGCCAGTCCAGGCCGAGGCGAAGGTGCCGGCACGACCGTGCGAGAACGAGCTCGCACCGGCCGGCGGATTTTGCTGCGCCGGGGCCATGTGGCAGCCATTGCAGGTGAGCTGCTCGCCGGGTTTGAGCTGCAGCCAGGCGCGATGCAGCGGCATGAAACGGCGCGCATTGGCATCGAGCACCGAGATCTGAAATGCCACGTTGGCCGGCACCTGCACCCGCACCGATCCGTCCGGCTCGATCGGCACGTAGCCGAGAATCTCGCGCATGTAATTGCCGGCGAAGCCGAACGCCGTACCGTGATTGAAATTCAGCGTCTGTTTGTCGGGAATCGAAACCGCCTTTTCGATGCGCAGGAAGCGCGCCGGCCGCTGGTCGGCCACGGTCTGGGCCATCGCGGCAATGCCGCCTGCCCCGGTGCCACTCCAGGCGGCCCCATCCCAGTCATAGACGCTGCGGATGTCGAGCACGCCCACAGCCGGTGTGGTCACTGTATAAGTGTCGCCGATGTAGGCCGGAGGCGCCGGGCGCGGTTGCAGCGCCACGATGTCGGTGACGAAAACGCCTTCGGTTGGCGTCACGATCGGCTTGAAGGTGCCGGCATTGGGATCGAGCATCCAGGCGCTGTACAGCACCGGCGCCGCGGTCAGCGTGGTATCGGCCAGATTGCTGGCAGTACAGGGCAGGATCGTGCCGCCCAAGTTCTGCAGTCGGCATTCGCTCCAGGTCACCAGCACGCGTCCGGTGCCGTCCCAGAGCGGAAACGCCGAGGAGAAGCGCCCGCCCGGCGAGATCGCCGGCAGCGTCTTGGTGGTGTCGACCGCGGCGACCACGGCGTTGATGGTGGCGGGCTGCTCGGCGACGGCGCTGGTCGAAAAACCGGCGTTGCCGGCAGTATCTGGGTACGCCTGGTTATTCTCGACGTAGTGCTGGGTGTCGATGATCATGAGGTTGCCGCCAAAATCGGCGTCGGTGAACGGCCGCACCAGCGCCAGGATGTTGCCGTCGGGCATCTCGCGCGCCTTGACGAACTGCACCGTGCAGTCATCATCCGCCGGGCAGGTGCCGGCTGTCCCCGGATCGGTGCTGGTGACATCGTGGCTGCCCTTGCCGAACAGCAGCTCCACGTCGGTGCCGTCGGGGTTGCTGGTGTAGAGCTGGATGCCGTTGCTGCCGTTGGCGTGATCCCAGCGGCTATACATCACCCGACCGTTGACCAGCACGGTGGCATCGGTGTCGTGACTCTGATTGAAAGTGATCTGGTGCATGCCGGTGGTGGTGAGCGTCGCCGGCGTGGTGCTGGTCGCCGGCAACACCGAGTCCTCCGGACCCGGCTGCATGACGTGCAGCACGAAGGCCGACTCGTTCAGCTCTTCGGTCTGACCTTCGAATTCGGGTTTGCCCTCGTTGATCAGCACCGCACCCGCATCGAGCTGTCGGGTGGTCGCGAACAGAATGCGGCCATCGGGCAGGTAGTGCGGCGAGACGTACTGCGACGTCGTGCCGCTCGGATCGGTCGCCGGCACCACCATGTGCAGCGAGTCGGTCGCGACCACGTATTCCCAGATGTCCCAGTTGGGCGGGTTGCGATCCTGCTGATTGGGCATCAGCGGACCGCGCATTGCGAACAGCACCTTGGTGCCGTCGCTGGCGACGTCCACGTCCTTGAGATCGTAGAACGTGCCCTTGGGCGCGGTGCTGGTCACGCGCGCGGTGATGTTGTGCTCGGTGCCGCCGGCGCTGGTGGCATCTAGCAGATACAGATCGGCTTGAGGAATGAATGCGCGCCGCAGGCGCAGATCGTCCTGCGTACCCGGCATCGGCACGGTGCGCTTGACGTAGACGATGCCGAAATCGGTGGTTTGCGAATCCGGCGGCTGTGAATTAGCGATGGCGACCGAACCGCCGGTGTTGCTGCAGCCGGTCAGCAATCCCGCTCCGATCAGGGCGACGATGAGCGCCACGCGTACGACAGGCTGATGCATGCGCATTTTATGTTCCATCCTCGATCATCAGGCCGCCAACCACTTCACGGTATTTAGTCGGCGCTTGCAGTCTGCTGTGCCGGGCGGCGATATGAGACCAGACGCACAATTTTGAAACCGTGCGTTGTGTCGTGTTCGGGCGATCGCGCGCAGGCGCGCCGCAGGTTTTTCATGACGGTAAGCATAACGCCATTGACGTAACTGAACGGACCGTCGTCGCGCGGCGACATTACGCGCGCGGCGCCGGCATGCCTATCATGGCGCCCGATTGCAGACGGGCCGCAGTCAGGAGCTCAAGGCAATGTTCGACCGCTCAAACGCACGGGGCATGCTCACTACGCTGGTAGTCGCGATCGCGCTGATCACGGCGATGCAGCCGTTCACACCGACGCTTGCCGGACCGAACGAGCAGGCCGAGAGAATGTTCGCTCGCATCACCGGCACCACTCCGAGCGCTTCGATACTGGCGCAGATGTCGGCGGACGTCAGCGGCAATAACGCCATGGCAGCCGCGCAGCTGGCCATGCAGGATCCGAATTTCTACAACATCACGATACGCAACTTCGCCGCGCCGATGAGCAACAAGGCGCAGTCGGTGTTCGTGCCGTTGAACGACTACACGGCCACCATCATCGGCATGGTGCACGACAATGTGGCGTTCAATACGGTGCTGTCGGCCGACCTGGTGTACACCGGCAATGTCGCCGGGGCGCCGGCGTACTCGCCGTCGAACAACAATCACTATCAGTATCTGGACGACCACGGCGCCGACCTGTCGACGGTGCTGAAGCCGCAGACGCAGTCGGCGCTGCTGGGTATCCCATCGGCAGCCACGGCTGGAGTCATGACCACGCTCGGCGGGGCTTCGGCATTCTTCTATAAGGGCACCAACCGCGCGATGGTGCGGTTCACCATGATCAATTACATGTGCAACGACCTGCAGACGATCATGGACATTACGCGGCCGCCGGACCGCATTCGCCAGGATCCCTCGCGCTCGCCCGGCGGCGACAGCCGCGTATTCCTGACCACCTGCATCGGCTGTCACTCCGGCATGGATGCGCTGGCCGGCGCGTTCGCGTACTACGAGTACAACACCAGCACCGGACAGATGGTCTATACGGCCGGTCAGGTGCAGGGCAAGTACGCCATCAACACCGGCAACTTTCCCTACGGCCATGTCACCGTCGATGACAGCTGGATCAACTACTGGCGCAGCGGTCCGAACGCACTGCTGGGCTGGAACGGCGGGCTGCCTGGCTATGGCAATGGCGCCAAATCGTTCGGGCAGGAGATCGAGGGTTCACAGCAGTTCGCCACCTGCCAGGTGCAGAAGGCGTTCCAGGCGATGTGTCTGCGGCCGGCGAGCAATGCCGCCGATCGCGCTCAGGTGGCGCAGACCACGGCTGATTTCATCGCTGCGAACTACAACATGAAGACGGCGTTCGGAGAAGCCGCCGTCTACTGTAAGGGCCAGTAGGAGGCCTGCCGTGAAAGCCACGATCTCATTTGCGCTCGCGGCGACGTTGCTGCTGGGTGGCTGCTCGGGCGGTGCGCCCACGACGCAGAATCCCGACCTCAGCGCCACCACGCAGGTGGCTAGCTACAACGGTCCGGCGCCCGACAGCGCCGACGTGCAGGCATTCGAGGCCAACCTGTGGGTCAATATTTCGCCCAGCAACCGCTGCGGCAGCTGCCACAAGGCCGGCGGACAGTCGCCGATGTTCGCGCGCTCGGACGACATCAACCAGGCCTACAGCGCGGCGCTGACCGTGGTGAATCTATCGCAGCCGGAAACCTCGGTGATGGTGCAGAAGGTCGGCGGCGGTCATAACTGCTGGCTGGCGAGCCCGCAGGCATGCGCCGACATCCTGACCACCTGGATCGCCAACTGGGCCGGCGGTGCGTCCGGATCGGCCACCGGCACCCAGATCCCGCTGACCGCGCCGCCGTCGCAGACGGTCGGCGCCACCAAGGTGTTCCCGCCGGACCCGACACTCTTCAGCACCACGGTGTACCCGGTGGTGCAGCAGTACTGCTCGCGCTGTCACTCCGACACCGCCGCCACGCCGCAGTCGCCGTTCTTCGCCAGCGGCAGTCTGAGCGAGGCGTACGCGTTCGCGCAGCCCGAGATCGATCTGAACAACCCGACCAACTCGGTGTTCTACATCCGCTTGGCGCAGCAGTCGCACAACTGCTGGGGCAATCCGGCCAACTGTCCGGCCAGTGCCGCGACCATGCTGGCGGCGATTCAGGCCATGGCCAACGGCATCAATGTGACGCCGGTGGATCCGACGCTGATCGTGTCCAAGGCACTGGCGCTGACCCAGGGCACCGTGGCTTCGGGCGCCAATCGCTTCGACT
>DASXYW010000031.1:0-2583 GCA_036502265.1 Steroidobacteraceae bacterium
AACATCGAGCGCCGCCAGCAGATCATCCCGCCCGGTGTCGGAGGTGAAGGGCAGCGACCAGAAGGCGGGCAGCGACTTGCGTAGATCGGGATAGCGGGCGATCACCGCATCGACCACGCCGCGCGCGTCATTGGCGGCGACGGCACGGCATGCCATCAGCGCTTTTTCGAGACGATCGGCACCGATCCGTTCGCGCAATCCAGCCACAGATTCCTCGCGATCACCGGTGAACACGGCCTCGCCGGTGTCGATCAGGGTGACCAGCCCCGCTTCAGCCGCCTGCCGCAACTGCCGGGCGTCGGCTTCGGCCGCATGGCGGGCACGGCGCATTAACCCGGTCATGTGGTTGTCGTGCGCCTGGACCATGTCATCCAGCAGTCCCTGCCGGCGATCGAGCAGGAAGCAGGCGAGCAGGCTGTAGCGTTTGGCGGCGGGAAAGCGGCGCAGGGCATGGCCGTCGTAGCGCCGGCACAGCTCGGCGAGCTGTCGCACGACCCGATGCGAAATATCGCTGAGGTCGGGCAGGTCGTGCAGCAGCGCATTGATCTCTTCCAATCGCTCGCCCGCAGTGCGCGTGAAGCGTCCCATCGAGCTGGCCGATGGCGTCCGGTAACGACCGACAGTTGCCTTGCCATCAACCTCCGCTTCGTCATCATCGGCGTTGCCGACCAAACGATCGAAGGCGGCGCGGGTGGATGTGGAGAACCGCCCGGCAATGCGGGTGAACAGCGCTTCAAGGGCCTGACGATTCAGCGACGCGACCAGACGTTCAAGTGCAGCGCGGGCAGGAAGCACAACGTGCGCCGTCAGCAGGAAAGCTTCTGCGCGTTCGACCAGTTCGGCCGCCCCAAGCCCGTCGAGAGCAAGCTCGGCGAGACTGGCCGTGAGGCGGGCTTCCGCGTCTGCCGAGAACGGCACGAAGTCAAGGTACTCGCGCACACGATTGCGAATGGCGCTGTCGGTCGCCTGACGCGGTAAGACAACCAGCCGAGCCGGCGGGTCGATGCCGATCTGGCCAGCAAGATGGACGATGGCCTCGTGTGGGATGCGTTCGGGGGCGTCGGCGAAGCGCCCGGTTCGGCGCAGGCTGCACAGATGCAGCGCAGTCCACAGGCGGCCCTGGCTGCGGGCACGCTGGATCTCCAGAAGATCGCTTTTGGTGAGCGACCAGTCGCGCAGCAGCACGTCGAGATCGACCTCGTCCCGCGCTGCATCCAGCATATCAGCCGCCGAGATTGAACGGCGTCTGTTCGACGCCGCGCGCCAGATCGGCTGCCGAGGCGCGGGTGTAGACAGCGGTGGTGTCGAGACTTTCGTGACCTAGCAGCTGCGCCAGCTCGACCAACTGGCCCGGATGCTGGCGCAGCCAGGCAAGTGCGAAAGTATGGCGCAGACTGTGGGCGGTGATGGCAGAGCCAGTCAGGCCGGCCCGCCGCACCAGCGCGGCGACGGCATTCTGAATCGAGCGCACCGGCATGATCGTGCTTTGACCCGACCGGAACACCGCGGCCTCGGATCGTGCCGCAGGCTCTTGTTCGAGCAGTTGGCGCAAGGCGCGGCGTGCCGTGGCGTTCAACGGCACCTCACGTTCCTTGAGTCCCTTGCCGTTCCGCACCCGAACGGTGCCGGCCCGTTCGCGGAGCACAACGTCACGCCGCCGCAACGCCGCCACCTCACCGACCCGCAGGCCAGTCTGAAGCATGAGCTGAACCAGGGCATAATTGCGCCGGGAGAGTCCGTGAGAGCTCTCGCCAGCAGCGCGCAACAAGCCATGCACTTGCACAGCCGTGAGCCCTAGCGGCCGCTGCTCGCGGACGACACGCACCGACTTGACGTGGAGAGCGATATTGCGCGCGACAGTGCCGCTCGCTTCGGCCCAGCGCAGCAGCCGACGCACAGCCTCCAGCCGGCGGTTGATGGAAGCCGCCTTGAGCCCGCCCTGCGTCATCATGTGCTGCCGCCAGGTGATCAGGTCGTGCTCGGTCAGCCGGGTGAGTTCTGGCGCCGCGCCATACAGGTCGGTGTACCAGGCGATGAAGTGCAGCAGATCGTAGCGGTAGCCACGCCGTGTGGCTGCGGACAAATCATCGGCCGCCAGGCGATCAAGGAAGGTCTGCAGCCAGCTCGGTTGGGTATCCATAAAAGAGCTTGGTTGTATTGCACGCCACATCGACCCCCACGATAGCAACCCTGTTTATGGCGTGCAATATAGCAGCTCGATCTCCGATATGGCGTGCATTCCGTATTGCACGCCATGTTAACACGCCATAAACCGAACGTTCCGTAACAAAGCATCGGCGTCGGCCCGAAACCAGCCCCGGACCCACCCCCTTACCGTATAAAATCGCAGCACTGCGGGAGGCACACCGCCTTGCCGGTGTCGACATCGCCGGTGAGCATGGTGTCGATGCCCTCGCGCAGCAGCGCGTCGCCGAAAGCGGGATCGCGACTACAACGGCCGGGGCCGTATCATTCCGTATACCGAATGGTAGGAGCCTCCAATGAGGCAAAATCGGGTGCAAAGGCCCTCCCGCTCAGCTCGCCCGACCGCTACTTGCGTGTGGTGACATGAATGTTGGGTGG
>DASXYW010000032.1:0-11374 GCA_036502265.1 Steroidobacteraceae bacterium
CTGGATGTCGATCTTGCTCATCTTCATCACCGCTGCCATCACTCGATCTGCCCGGGCCTGATCACCCGTCAGCAGGTCGGGCAGGCGGTCATAGCCGATCTGCCAGGACAGCCCAAACTTGTCCTTGAGCCAGCCGCACACGTTGTGCGAGCCGCCCTCGCCCAATGTGCTCCACAATCGGTCAATGTCGGTCTGCTCGCTGCAGTTGACCATCAGCGAAAATGCCTCGTCGAGCCGAAACGTCGGTCCGCCATTGAGCGCGTGATAGCGACGGCCTTCGAGTTCAAACGCGACCACCATCACGCTGCCCTTGGGGCCCGGTCCGGTAGCGCCATAATGGGAGACGTGCGTGATGCGCGAGTTCCCGAACTGCGACACGTAGAACCTGGCGGCGGGCTCGGCGCAGGAATCGAACCACAGAAATGGACTGATGCTGGTGATAGCCATCCTTCAGCCTCCTCGATGATGCGAAAAGTCTGAGGCTGGGCGGCTACTGGCCGCAAGCCACTGCACAGCGGTACCGCTTGCCCGGCGACCCCGACACGATATACCTAACCGGCGCGGCTTGAAGTCTGCTCGCGTTGAGCTCGGCCGCTCTGGTCGCGACGCGCGCGGGCCGCCGCCAGCGACACCAGCAGCCGTGCTTCACCCGCTGCCAGACCGCTGCGCGCGACGATGTCTTCGGGCGACAGACCGCTGGCAGCCAGCTTGGCGGCGCTCGAGTAGGCATCGTTGCCCGTTGCCGGCGCGCCGGCGGCCTCGACTACCGGCGCTTGGGGCATTTCGGGTTCGAGCGGGGCCTTGTCATTCAGCGGCCGTTCGACTGACTGGAATTCGACCAAGGTCGGGCGCGCGGGCAGTGCAGCCGGCGCGGCGCGCGCGGCCGCCTGCGCGTGCGCGTCGATCAGCTGTCGCGACTCGGCACGCAGCATCTCCAGTTGCTCGAACACGCGCCCGAGATTGACGTCAATCGAACGCCGCAGGCGGGCGACGGTGTAGACCTCGAGCAGAATCACCAGACCGAGCGCCAGCACGGCGCCAGCCAGTGCCGATATCGAAACATCATGTAGCAACATCACGGCTTAAGTACTCCTGCAAAGACTGCCCGAAACGCTAACGCAGCCCATCCGGGCCGCTGTCACGGTTGTAAATCAGAACCTCGACGCGCCGGTTGGCGTTGCGACCGTCCTGTGTCGCGTTGCTCATGGCCGGTCGGTATTCGCCGTACCCGACCACGGCTAGGCGCTGGGCCGCGATCCCGCGGTCCATGAAAAGGTGTACGACGCTGGCAGCACGCGCCGCCGACAACTCCCAGTTGGATGGGAACGCGGGTGTGTTGATAGGACGGTTGTCGGTGTGTCCTTCGACGCGGATGGCATTGGGCACCGAGCGGAGCGTATCGGCCAGGCGCTGCAAAGCGGTTACGGCCGGTCCGGACAACCGTGCGACACCGCTGACGAACAGGATGTCGGTGCTGATGTCCACCGCGATCCAGGAATCGTAGCGGCGCACGCGCACATTGCCCGAGGCGATGAGCGGCGCCAGTGCCGCACTGACGTCCTCGGCCAGGCGCTCAAGGTCACCACCGGGCGGTGCGCTCTGCGCTTCACTTGACGGCGGGTCGGCGGTCGGACTTACGGTCGGATGTGCAGGCGCGGGCGCCGTCGGGGCCGACATGATGTGCCGCGCCGGTAGACTGGAACTGATCATGCGGTGCACCTGGGTGAGCGGTAACTGCTCGATCGGCTGCAGCCTTGAGCCATCCGCCTCCAGCGGCTGCGACGAGCGCGGCGTGCCGTGAAAGGCTTCGGCCAGCGAATCGGACAGCACGCGATACTTGCCCTCGTTCACCGACGACATGGCGTACATGACCACGAAGAACGCCAGCAGCAGCGTCACCAGGTCGCCATACGGAATTGCCCAGGCCTCGTGGTTGTCGTGATCATCTTGGCGCCGTCGGCGCCGCGAATGCGGCCGTCGGTTTTCCGGGCCGCTCATTGCAGGAACCCCAGCAGCTTGCCCTCGATCAGACGCGGATTCTCGCCCTGGGCGATCGCGATCAGTCCCTCGACCTGCATTTCATGCATGTGGGTGCGCGTCTGCACGGCGAGCTTGAGCTTGTTGGCGACCGGCAGGAAGAACAGGTTCGCCATGCCGATGCCGTACACGGTGGCGGTGAAGGCTGCGGCGATGCCGTGGCCGAGCTTGGAAGGATCGTCGAGATTCTGCATCACGGCCATCAGCCCCAGCACCGCGCCGATAATGCCGAGCGTCGGCGAGTACACGCCCATGCCCTCGAACACCTTGGCGGCGCGGATGTCGGCGACCTCGCGCGCGTGCATGTCAACTTCGAGCGTGCTGCGGATGGCGTCTGGCTCACTGCCGTCGATCACCAGCTGCAGGCCCTTCTGCAGGAACGGATCGGGCTCGGATTGCATCGGCACCTCGAGGCCCAAGAGGCCCTGGCGGCGCGAGATATTGCTCCAGTCGATGATCTTGCCGATCACCCGCAGCGGCTCGTGCGACGGCGGCCGCAGGATCCACGGAAACATGGCCAGCGCCCGCTTCATGACTTCGATCGGCGTCTGCACGCAGATCGCCGCCACGGTGCCGACCACCACGATCATGAACGCCGCGGCCGATACCAGTGCGTGAATGCCGGCGCCCTTGAGCACCGCGCCCAGCACGATGGCGATCGTCGCCAGCAGCAGTCCGGTAATACTGAGGATATCCACGCGCGCCCCGCTAGCCGTGCCACTCGGTGAGCTGCGCTTTGAGTCGCAGCAGGGCCTGGCCGTGCAGCTGGCAGACGCGCGATTCGGTAACCTTGAGCACTGCGCCGATCTCCTTGAGGTTCAGCTCTTGCTCGTAATACAGCGACAGCACCAGCCGCTCGCGCTCCGGCAATTCCTGGATCGCATCGATGATCGCCTGACGCAGCGATTCATCCAGAGCGTTGGCCTCCGGATCGGGTGCAGCGTCGGGTAGCCGGTCGAGCGCCGATTCCTCGCCCTCATCGGCATCATTCAGGCGCAGCAGCTGACAGCCGAGCGTGTCCTGCACGATGCGCTGGTAGTCGCTGAGCGATACCCCCATGTGCTCGGCGACGTCGGCCTCGCTGGCCTCGGCCCCGCGACGCGCCTCGACTTCGCGCAGTGCCTGGGCCGCGGCCCGCGCTTTGCGATGCACCGAGCGCGGTGCCCAGTCGAGCTTGCGCAGGGCATCCAGCATGGCGCCGCGGATGCGGATACCCGCATAGGTCTCGAAGCTCGCGCCGCGTCCGGTGGTAAAGTTCTGCGCCGCTTCGAGCAGACCCATCATACCGGCCTGCATCAGATCTTCGACTTCGACCTGCGGCGGCAGGCGGCCGACCAGGTGATAGGCGATGCGCTTGACCAGGTCGGCGTGCTTGCGCACCAGGGCGTCCATGTCAATGGCGGGCTGCGCGCTGGCATAGGCGCGCGCGCCGGTGTTCACTTCAGCACCTTCAGCCGCACCGGGGCTCCCCGCAGCAGGCGCTCCAGAAAGAATTCCATGCGACCGCTCGGTCCGTCGGAGACCGGCCAGCGCTGCGCCACGCCGGCGATACGAGTGAAGGCCTGGGCGGCCGGACTGAGGGGGAACGCTTCGATCACCGGGCGCTGCGCCTGCAGCGCCTTGGTCAGGGCATCGTCCTCAGGAATCTCGCCGACATAGTCGAGCGCGACCTGCAGATAGCGATCGGTGACCCGCTGCAGGCGCCGAAATACACCCTCGCCCTGGCCGGCGCGCCGGATCATGTTGGCCAGCACGCGAAAGCTGCGCACGGAGTGATCGCGGCTGAGCACCTTGATCAGCGCATAGGCGTCGGTCAGTGAAGTGGGTTCATCGCGCAACACCACCAGTACCTGCTGCGCTGCCTGGCAGAACTGCAGCACCGACGGATTGATGCCCGGAGCGGTATCGACGATCAGCACGTCCAGCGGTCCGGGCAGATGACTGAACGCGCGCACGATCGCGGCCTGCTCGGTAGCGTTCAGATTGGCCATGCGGGCGACGCCCGAGGCGGCCGGGACCACCCGCACACCGGAATCGGTCTGAAGGATGAGCTCCTCGAGCGTGCGCTCACCGCTCAGCAGCTGCTCGAGCGTGCAACGCGGCGTGAGGCCCAGCAGCACGTCGACGTTGGCCAGTCCCAGGTCACCGTCGAGCAGCATGGTGTGACGGCCGGCGCGCGCCAGCGCGGTGGCCAGATTGACCGACACCGCAGTCTTGCCGGTGCCGCCCTTGCCGCCCGTCACCGCGATGACCTGCACCGGCGCGGCCCGCTGCAGGGCGGTAGGTGCGTCAGGCTGCAGCATTGACGCCATGTCCATAGCGCCGGGCGAGCAGATCATCGTCGGCCACGGTCTGCGCCTGTCGCGCCAGCTCGATCGCCCGCGCCACCAGCTGGTGCGAGCGCGCCGGCTTCAGATCCTCGGGAATGCGCGCGCCGTCGCAGCAACAGGCCGCCGGCAGCAGCGAGCGGGCCAGCGCGGACAGCACGCCGCCGAGGCTGACCGCCTCGTCGATACGGGTGAGCGCGCAGCAGGTGGCCACGCCAATTCCGAAATTGTCCACGGCATCATCAATCACACCGCCCTGGGCACTGGCCGGCAGGATCAGCATGGTCTGCAGCTGTGGGCATTGTTCACGCAGCGCGCGATACTCGTTCGCTGCGGCCAGGTCGCGGCTACCGGCACCGGGAGTATCGATTAGCAGCGTGCGTCCGGGGAGCGTGCGGATGCGCGCAGCCAGCGCCGCAGTTCCAATCACGGACTCGACGCGCACGCCCAGCAGCCGGCCGAGGCTGCGGAGCTGTTCCTGCGATCCCAGGCGCTCGTCGTCGGCGCCGATCAACACCAGGTTGGCCGCGTCCTGCTCCAGTACGTAGCGGGCCGCGAGCTTCGACAGCGTGGTGGTCTTGCCGCTGCCCGGCGGCCCGATCAACAGCAGTGGTCCGCCCCGCTCCAGCGGCGATGCGCACACCGGGATGCGCCGCGCCAGCATGGCATACGGTGCCCGTTGCATCTGCTCACCCTGGATGCCAGCCGGCAGATCGCCGACGATTTGCAATGCCAGCGTGCGATCCAGGCCCAGGCTGGCCAGTTCCGCCAGAGCGCGCGCCTTGAGTGGCTCGCGCCGCGTGAAATCATTCCAGGCCAGCGCCGCCACCTGCTGCTCCAGCAGTGCGCGCAGACTGCGCAGCTCTTCACCGACCGTGGGCGGCGCCGCTTCTGCCGCGCTGTCGGCAAAGAAATTGCGGAATGGGGTCTCATCGTACTGACCAACGCCGCGTGCCGCCGGAGGTTCGAGCTGCTGCAGTGCCTGCTGCTCGAGCTGTTTAAGCTCAGCCGCTTCCGCCAGCGTGCCCTGGCCCGCGGCCAGCTCCAGATCGATGGCGGCACACACTTCGACCCCCTGCGGAATCGGCCGGCTGCTCAGAATCACCGCATCGGGTCCCTGCTCTTCTCGGATTTGCCGCAAGGCGTTACGCATGTCGGCGGCTACGTAGCGTTTGATTTTCATCTGTCCTTCGATCTCCAGCTTAGCGACCGACCGCGGCCACCAGGCGAACGCGTCGGTTGTCGGGAATTTCGTTCCATGCCAGCACGTGCAGGCCCGGTACGCTGGTACGCGTGAAGCGCGCCAGAGTGCTGCGCAGTGGTGGCGTGACCATCAGCACCGAGGCCTCGCCCGAGGCTTCCTGTCGTCCGGCGGACTCGGCCAGACGGGCCTGCAGGCGCTCGGCCAGCCCGGGCTCCATCGCGCCACTGCCACCGCCCTGACCTGGCAGCGAGTTCTGCAGCAGCTGCTCGAGCTCCGGCTCCAGCGTGATGACCGGCAGCTCGGCGGCGCTGCCGACGATGTCCTGCACGATCTGCCGGCCCAGCGCGATGCGAACCTGCGATTGCAGCACCGCCGGGTCCTGGGTGCGCGGCGCGTGCTCGGCCAGCGTCTCGATGATGGCGCGTAGATTTCGGATCGGTACCCGTTCGGCCAGCAAGCCCTGCAGTACGCGCACCACTACGGCCAGCGACAGCGTCTTGGGCACCAGGTCTTCGACCAGGCGCGGCGCGCTCTTCGCCAGGCCGTTGAGCAGCTGCTGTACTTCTTCGTGACCGAGCAGTTCGTGCGCATGCGTCTGGATGACGCTGCTCAGGTGCGTAGCGACCACGGTGCTGGCGTCGACCACGGTGTAGCCCAAAGCCTGGGCTTGCTCGCGCTGCCCCGGCTCGATCCAGATCGCCTCCATGCCAAAGGCCGGATCGCGCGTTTCGATGCCGGGCGGCTTGCCGAACACGCGCCCGGGATTGATCGCCAGGTCGCGGTCGGGATACACCACGCCATCGGCGATCGCGACACCCGCGAGGCTGATGCGATAGGCGTTGGGCGCCAGTTCGAGGTTGTCGCGGATATGGACCGACTGCACCAGGAAGCCCAGCTCCTGCGACAGCTTGCGGCGCACGCCGCGAATCCGCGCCAGCAGCTCGCCACCCTGGGCCTTGTCGACGATCGGCACCAGGCGAAATCCGACTTCCAGTCCAATCTGGTCCACCGGCTGCACGTCGTCCCAGGACAGCTCGCGCTGCTCGGAATCGGCGGCGGCAGGTTTCACCGCCACGGCTGCGGCCGCTGCGGTCGCGGTGCGCTGCGCGCGCCGCTTCAGATACCAGGCTCCGGCACCGCAGGCAGCGCTGAACATCAGGAAGGCAAGGTTCGGCATGCCCGGAATGAGTCCCAGGATGCCCAGCACGCTGCCCGCGACCGCGAGCCCGCGTGGCTGCCGGAACAGCTGCCGCGTCAGCTCGCTGCCCAGATCCTGCGGCCGCGACATGCGGGTGACGATGATGGCCACGCCGGTGGACAACAGCAGCGCCGGAATCTGCGCCACCAGTCCGTCACCGATGGTCAGAAGCGTGTAGACGCGAGCGGCGTCGGTGAAGCCCAGACCGTGACTCAGAGTTCCGATCGCCAGGCCGCCGACGATGTTGATGATCAGGATCAGGATGCCGGCGGTGGCATCGCCGCGAACGAACTTGCTGGCGCCGTCCATCGAGCCGTAGAAGTCGGCCTCGGCGCGCACCTCAGCGCGACGCACCCGCGCCTCGTCTTGCGTGACCAGACCGGCATTCAGGTCGGCGTCGATCGCCATCTGCTTGCCAGGCATCGAGTCCAGGGTGAAGCGGGCACTGACCTCGGAGATGCGTCCGGCGCCCTTGGTCACCACCACGAAATTGATGATGGTGAGGATCGCGAACACCACGATGCCGACCGCATAGTTGCCCCCGACCACGAACTGACCGAAGGCCTCGATGACGTGGCCCGCGGCCGCGGTGCCCTCGTGACCGTGCAGCAGCACCACGCGGGTGGAGGCGACGTTGAGCGCCAGCCGCAGCAGCGTGGCCAGCAGCAGCACGGTCGGAAAGATGCCGAAGTCGAGCGGCCGGGCGATATTGACCACCGCCATGACCACCAGCACCGATAGCGCGATGTTGAAGGTGAACAGCACGTCCAGCGCCAGCGGTGGCAGTGGTAGTACCACCATGGCCAGGACGGCGAGCAGCAGCAACGGCGCGCCCACGCCCCGCTGCAGCATCTGCAGCAGCATCGCCCAGGGTCCTGCCGCCGCCCGGGTGTCATTGATCGCAATTTCGGCCATGTCCCCTGACAGGAGCAATTCTTGTGCCGGGCCGCAACGACGATTTTCCGACGCGCTCGGGCGTGCGGGCGGCCGCTAGAGTGCGACCTGCGTCACACAAATCCCGCCGATCACTCCTCCGGCAGCTCGAGGCGCGGCTGGACCGGCGCCGGACCGCCGCCGCGCCGCGCGGTGCGCAGCTGGTAGACGTACACCAGGATCCGGGCGACCGCGGCATACAGGCGTGCCGGAATCTCGTCGCCGAGCTCGCAACTGGCATGCAGCGCGCGCGCCAGCGGCGCGGCCTCGACCAGCGCCACGCGATGCTCGAGCGCAAGCTCGCGGATGCGCTGGGCGATCAGATCGCGGCCCTTGGCCACCACCACCGGTGCGCGCATGCGCGGCTCGTCGTAGCGCAGCGCCACCGCGTAGTGCGTCGGATTGGTGATCACCACATCCGCGGTCGGCACCTGCTGCATCATGCGACCACGTGCGATCATCTGCTGGGCGCGGCGCACACGTGATCTGCTCTCGGGGCTGCCCTCGGTCTCCTTAAATTCTTCGCGGATCTCTTCGCGACTCATACGCAGTGACTTGTGGTGCTGCCACAGCGCCAGCGGCACATCCACGATCGCGATCAGCGCCAGGGCGCCGCCGAGTGCGATCAGGGCGCTGCCGATCAAAGCGAGCGCGTGCCCGATCGCAGCCTGAGTAGATTGCGTGGCCAGGCCCGCAAAGCTGTGAAACTGCCGCCACAGCAGCACGGCGGCCACCACCGCGACCACGGTGAAGCGCGCCAGGGACTTGCCGAGTTCGATCACCCCGCGCGTGGAGAACATCCGCGCCAGGCCACTGGCCGGATTGAGTCGGTTCAAATCAGGCGCGAGCACTTCGGTGCTGAAGGTCCAGCCGCCCAGTGCGAGCGGCGAGAGCACCGCGGCGACCAGCAGCAGTGCCAGCAGCGGTGCGGCGGCCAGGGCACCGGCCAGCGCCATCTGTTCGAACTGCAGCAGCATACGCCCCGGGTCGAAGGCCGCGTCGCGGCTGAAGGTCATCGAGTCATGCATCAGCGCCAGCAGCCTTCCGCCGGTGAGCGAGCCCAGCAACGACAGGCCCACGCCTCCGGTCAGCACCACCGCCGCGGCGCCCAGGTCGCGCGAGCGCGGCACCTGGCCCTTGGTGCGCGCCTCGTCAAGGCGCTTTTGTGTTGGGCTTTCGGTCCGATCGCGATCGTCGAATTCTGCCATGGCGTTGCTTCTAGCCGACGCCGGCCATCGCCCGCAGCATCTGGAATGCGCCGGCCAGCATGTCCAGGAAGCCGGACTGAAGGCTCGGCAGACCGAGCCAGATGACCACCAGACCGAACACCAGCGTCACCGGCAGACCGACCGCGAACAGATTGAGGCTGGGGGCGGCGCGGCTGGTCACGCCGAAGGCCAGATTGATTACCAGCAGCGCGGTCATGCCGGGCAGCGCGACCCGCACCGCGCCCAGGAACAGCTGATTGCCCCAATTCGCCAGCGTGTGCAGCGCCTGCGGTGAAAATCCAACGGTTCCGACCGGCAGCCCGTGAAAGCTGGCCACCAGGGTCTGGATCAGCGCGATATGTCCATCCAGCGCAATAAATGTCAGCGTGCCGAGTACCACATAGAGCTGGCCCAGCGCCGGCGTCTCGACGCCGCGCAGTGGATCGATGTTGAAGGCCAGCCCCAGGCCCATGCCGTTGGCGAGCAACTGTCCGCCCAGATTGAGCGCATCGAACATCAGTTGCAGCGCGAAGCCCATGGCGGCACCGATCAGCATCTGCTGCAACGTGGTGATCACCCCGTCGGCCGACAGCAGCGTCAGATCGGTCGGCTTAGGGATCAGCGGCATCGCCACGACGGTCAGCGCCCCGGCCAGCACGATGCGCACGCGCGGCGGCACGAAGCTGGCACCGAACAGCGGCGCCACCATCAGGCAGCAGCCGATGCGCAGGAACGGCCAGAACGCCAGACCGATCCAGCTCTCGATCTGCGCGTAATCGACGACCGGCATCGGCACTTCAACCGATCAGCGCGGGAATGCTCTCGATCAGCACCCGGGTGTAGTTGACCAGCTCCTTGAGCATCCATGGACCGGCGATCAGCAGTGCGGCAGCCATGCCGATCAGCTTGGGTATGAACGACAGAGTCATCTCGTTGATTTGCGTGGCAGCCTGGAAGATGCCGACCAGCAGGCCGATCGTCAGCGCCACCAACAGCATCGGGGCCGCCAGCATCGCGGTCATCTCGATCGCGTGCTGCGCAATCGTCATCACGGTTTCCGGTGTCATGGCCGATGCTCCCGCGCTAGTGAAAGAAGCTCGAGGCCAGCGAGCCCATGACCAGTGTCCAGCCGTCCACCAGCACGAACAGCATCAGCTTGAAGGGCAGCGATACCAGTACCGGTGACAGCATCATCATGCCCATCGACATCAGTACGCTCGCCACCACCAGATCGATGATTACAAACGGAATGAACAGTAGAAACCCGATCTGAAACGCGGTCTTCAGCTCGCTGGTCACGAACGCCGGCGCCAGCACCGACAGCGGCACGTCCTGCGGAGTCGCATATCGCTTGCCACCGGACATGCGCACGAACGCCGCGATATCGCCTTCGCGTGTCTGCTCGAGCATGAAGGACTTCAGCGGCGCGAGGCCGCGATCCAATGCCGTGCCGGTATCGATGCTGCCCGCCATGTACGGGGTGACCGCAGCGGTGCGTATCTTGTCGATGACCGGAGACATCACGAATAGTGTCAGGAACAGCGCCAGCCCCAGCAATACCTGATTAGGCGGGGATTGGCCCGCGCCGATGGCCTGGCGCAGGATCGACAGCACGATAATGATGCGTGTAAATGCGGTCATCATCAGCAGCGCCGCCGGCAGCAGCGTGATCGCCGTCATCAGCGCCAGCAGCTGAATCGTCAGCGTATAGGTCTGCCCGCCACCACTGTTGTGCACCGCCAGTGCCGGAATTCCCGGCGAAGGCGCGGCCGAAGCCAGGAGCGGCAGCACCAATGGCAGTAGCCATAGCAGCGACAGGAGGCGCTTCGATCGCGGGCTCATTTTCCCAGGCTCTTGAGTAACATCGATTTGAACGTCGGCTTGAGAGCCTCGGCCCGGTTGGTGGGCGCGGCGACTTCCGGATTCGATTCGCTCGGCACCGCCGACGGCAGCACATGCAGCGTGCGCACGTTGGTGGGGGTGACACCGATCAGCAGCTGACAGTCGCCGACCCGCAGCAGCACCGCGCGTTCGCGCGTACCCAGGGGCATCTGCGCCAGTACCTGAAGGTCGGCGAGCGCGCGGCCGCTGCCAAAGGCGCGCATGCGGCGGGTCAGCCAGGCCGCTGCCAGCACCGCCGCCAGCACCACCAACAGAGCCAGCGTCACGCGCAGCAATCCGGTCCCGGTGCTGGGCGGTGCCTGCAGCAACGGCGCGGCAAACGGCGCGCCCGGCTCCGCGCTCAGCGCGCGCAGCGCCGTGCCGATCAGGACCGGCAACAGACTGCCGATTCGTGCAGCGAACTTCATTGCAGACGAGTGGAGCAACGCCCATGCCAGGACCGGCACGGCGTGGCTAAGTGGTTCTACCGGCTTGTTTTGCCGGTCGATGCCGGCTGTGAATTTGATCACACCGTCACAGGGCTGCCGGGGAATTGGCGCCGGCTGCAGCCGGCTTTTCTCAAGCG
>DASXYW010000033.1:0-4603 GCA_036502265.1 Steroidobacteraceae bacterium
AGCAGGGGCTCGAGCACCAGCAGTCGAGCGAAAACGGCAGTGATCCGGAAGCGTTCACGAAGTGGGACGGCACGGCGTGGCAGCGCGACCTGCTGCCGCACGAGTTCACGCATTCCTGGAATGGTAAGTTCCACCGGCCCGCGGATCTCTGGACGCCCAACTACGACGTCCCCATGCAGAACAGTCTGCTATGGGTCTACGAAGGCCAGACCCAGTACTGGGGCCAGGTACTCACGGCCCGCTCCGGACTCTGGAGCAGGCAGCAGGCGCTCGATGAATTCGCCTACTGGGCGGCCTACTATCAAATGCAGCCCGGTCGCCGCTGGCGGCCGCTGCAGGATACGACCAACGATGAAATCATCAATCCGCGCCGGCCGCAGTCCTGGCGCGAATGGCAGCGGTTCGAGGACTACTACGAGGAGGGGGAACTCATCTGGCTGGAAGCGGACACCTTGATTCGCGAGCAGACCGATGGCAAGCGTTCGCTGGATGATTTCGCGCGTGCGTTCTTCGGCATCAACGACGGCAGTATCACCCCGGTGACCTATACGTTCGGTGATGTCGTCCGTGCCCTCAACGACGTCCTGCGCTACGACTGGGCGAGATTTCTGCGCCAGCGCCTCGACTCGATTGGCCAGCCGCCGCCGCTCGAAGGTCTGCGCCGCGGCGGTTACCGGCTCGTCTACTCGGATACGCCCAACGCGCTGCAAAGTTCGAAGGACGAACAGAGGAAGCACGTCAATCTGATGTTCTCGATCGGCGTCGACATCGACGATGACGCGGATGGCGGCGGCCAGGGCAAGCTGTCCGATGTAGTCTGGGACGGTGCCGCGTTCAAGGCCGGGCTTACCGAGGGCGCGCAGATACTGGCCGTGAACGGCGTCGCCTATGATGCCGACGTGCTGAAGGATGCGATCCGCGCCGCGCACACGGACGCGGCACCGATCGAACTCATCGTACGCATCGGCGATCGCTACCGGGTAGCGCGGCTGGACTACCACGACGGCCTGCGCTATCCCCACCTGGAACGCGATCCGGCCATGCCGGCCCGTCTCGATCAGATACTGGCGCCGAGTCCCTGAGGCGCACCCAGCGCCATCGCGCTGCTGGCGCCGAAAAGAATCGGCGGCGATCGCTACGATCGCCGCCGAGGTAGTCCCACGGTGAGCGGGCAGCGTCAGCGAGTGTTGGCGCCGCCGGTGGCCAGCATCTCTTGCTTGCCGAGCGAACCGTGGTGGGTAGTGCTCGTGTCCATGAGGTCAAAGATTCGCGCCTGGTAGGCGATGAACTCGTCATGCGAGACCTTGCCGTCACCGTCCGCGTCGATCTTGTGCATCATTTCGGCAGTGCGCAGACCGCGCGCAAATCCGCCGGTGGCGAAGCCCGACAGATCGCCGCCGCTGGGGCTGATGAACTGCTTGGCATCCACCTGGCCGGACCTGTCCTTGTCCAGCATGGCGAACACCTTTTCCTGGTAGGCGATCCATTCGTCGCGCGAGACGGTGCCGTCGCCGTCGGTATCGATCTTGTGCATCATTTCTGGCGTACGCAGGCCGCGCACATAAGAGGCGGTCGCAAACGCGGACATGTCCTCGGCGGCTGCAGCCAACGAAAATGTAACCGCCAGGGCGCAGGCTGCGGCGATGGTTGCTCGGCGGATCGGACGAAGCGTGGTCATGGTCTCTCCTAGATGAAAGCTGACGGCATACCGCTATATTCGACGGCGCGCGACGAAGGTTACACTTGCGCGCCATGGCCACTCGCCCCGCCAGCTGGAAGACCGCGTTTCGGTCACTGTACTATCACTCCGCGCCGCAGCCGGACGATCCCCGGCTGCAGCGCGGTAGACTCGCGCTGCTCGTCATTGACGTTCAGAACGTCTACCTCATGCGCCGAGACCATGCTTCGCTGCAGCCGGTGGAGCGCGAGGAATACGATGCCTGGACGCCGTTCCATGCGCGCATGCACGGCGTCGTGCTGCCTACCATCCAGCGCCTGCTCGAGCGCTTCCGGCGGGACGGTCATGAGGTGCTGTTCGCGCGCATCGCCTGCCAGACGCGCGATGGCCGCGAGCGTTCGCTGAGCCAGAAGCTACCCGGCTGGAACAATCTGCTGCTGCCTAAGGACGATTGGGAATCGCAGATTCCCGCCTCGGTGGCGCCGCAGTCCGACGAGATCGTGATCACCAAGACCACCGACAGCGCGCTGACCGGCACGAATCTGCGCCTGATGCTGCACAACCTGGGCATCTCGCAGCTGGTCTGCTGCGGCATCTTCACGGACCAGTGCGTTTCGTCGACGGTGCGCAGCCTGGCCGACGAGAGCTTCTCGGTCATCGTGGTCGAGGATGGCTGCGCCGCCGCCACGGCCGCGCTGCACGAGCACGAGCTTGAGACGATCAACCGGATCTATTGCCACGTCATGAGCGGCGAGGAGTTGCTCGGCTACCTGCCGCCCTGATCGGACCTTAGTGCGGCTGCATCTGCAGCGTGTCATCCAGTGCCGAGACCAGCAGATCCGCCTGCTGCCGGCTGAAGCAGAGCGGTGGCCGGATCTTCAGCACGTCGCCGGTGCGGCCCGCCGCGCCTATCAGCACGCGCCGCTCCCGCAAGGCGTTGATGAGCGTCGCGGCGACGGCCGGCGCCCGCACATCCACGCCCAGGAACAGGCCCGCGCCCCGTACGGCACCGAGCGTGGGCCGCTGCGCCGCCAACTGCTGCAGCTGCTGCTTGAGGTAATTACCCACCTGCGCTGCATTGGCGAGCAGCTCTTCTTCCATGATGACATCCAGCACGGCACCGCCGACCGCCGCCGCGACCGGGTTGCCCGCAAAGGTGTTGAAATATCCTTCCCGCTCGCGCAGCGAGTCCAGAATCTTCGGACGCGTGATCACAGCGCCGATCGGGTAGCCGTTACCCATGGGCTTGCCCAGCGTCACGATGTCGGGCCGCAGCCCGTGCCGCTCGTAGCCCCAGAAGGCGCTGCCCGTACGAGCAAAGCCGCATTGAACTTCATCGGCGATCAGCAGGCCGCCCGCGCGATGCACGCATTCGACCGCGTCGCGCAGAAATCCGGGTGGGTCGGCAAAGACGCCATCGCTTGAGAAGATGCCGTCGATCAGCAGCGCCGACAGCCGCCGGCCGCTGCGCTCGAAATCGGCGATGGCAGCCGCGACGTGTGCCGCGAACTGCTCGGGTCGGGCAGGCGCGGGCACCACCCGCACGTGGGGCGGAGCCGAATCCTCCAGGTAGGAGCTCGGCGATACGGCTGTCGTCAGCGCCGTGTTGCCGTGATAGGCAGCCTCGGTGACGATGACGCCGCTGGCGCCTGTGAAGCCTGCGGCCAGTCGCAGCGCCAGATCGTTGCTCTCGCTGCCGGTGCAGGTAAAGGCGATGTTGGACAGTTCCCGCGGCTGCATCGCCAGCAGACGATCGGCATAGTCGAGCGCGCCGTCGTGCAGATACCGGCTGTGCACATTGATCTGGCCCATCTGCCGCGCGGCCGCCTCGACCACACGGGGATGGCAGTGTCCGACCGAGGGTACGTTGTTGTAGGCATCGAGGTATGCGATTCCCGCGCTGTCGTAGAGCCAGCAACCCTGGGCGCGCACGAGTTCCAGCGGCTGCTCGTAAAAGAGCACCGACGACGAACCGTACAGCCGCAAGCGCCGGCGCACGCGCTCGGCCAGTTCGCCCTCGAGCGTCGCAGCGCGCCCAGGGTCGAAGGCATTGAGTGCCAGCACGGGCTTGTTGCGTTCACTCCCGCTCATGACTTCGGCAGGCTGCCCTCCGCAGACTGCAATGCGCGCGCGATGCGTTGCGCCCACTGCTTCTGTCCTGATTCGTGCGCGACCAGGTCCTGGCGGACCTCGATACCCACACAGGGCAGTCCACGGGCTTCGGCGTGACGCGGTATGGTGAAGTCGTCCACCTCGCTGACCCCGTACGGTTCGTTTTCGGCAACCACCAGTTGTGGCTCGCGCCGCAGGCAATCAAGCACCAGCGAGGCGAAGCGCCGGTCACGGTTGTAGAGCACCGCGGCGTGCATCGCGCGCGCTACGCCAAGGTAGACGTGGGTCATGCTGTGCTGGGCCACCAGGATGGTAGGACGGCCGGCCGCCGAGCGCTCGTCGAGCAGGCCACGCAGGCGATCGTGGTATGGATCGAATATTTCGGTCCGGCGGATCAACCTGTCCTGTTCGCTGAGGTCCAGATTGCCCGGGATCTTCGTGCCCTCGCTGCTGCGAGGGATCGATGAACCGACGCCTGGGTCACGATTGCAATCGATGACCAGGCGCGAATAGTTCTGTGCCAGCAGCACCGCGTCCAGCAGGCAGGTAACCTCGCGCGCCACCGCCAGGGCGCCGATGTCCCAGGCGATGTGCCGCTGCAGCTCGCCGGACGGCAGCCCCAGATTACCGAGCCGTTTTGGGATGCGCGAACTGGCGTGATCGACCACGATCAAGAAGCTGGATTGCGCCTGCCGGCCGCGTTCCAGAAAAGCCGGTGGCTCTTCGGGCTCGAGCAGCCGGTAGCGGCCAACGCTGTCGGTGGATGTCTGCATAAACGGTGAAAGCCTCAAGCCTACCACCCCGGGGACGGCC
>DASXYW010000034.1:0-3393 GCA_036502265.1 Steroidobacteraceae bacterium
CCGGCGCGCTGCGCATCCTCGACCGAGGCGACGATCTCGGTCGCCAAAGCGGCCGTCACGGCCTCCTCATCCGCAAACCGCCGCAAGCTCGGTTCAAGTTTCGCCGTACCAGGCATGGTGATCCTTGCAAATGCCGTCGAAGCAGCCCGGCTTGTACTATATCGCCAGCTTGACTTAAGCATGCGATCCCGGGGCTCTGGCACCGGATGCAGCGGGACTGGCCACCGCGGTTACCCGACCACCGCCCAAGTAGGCTATTCTTCCGCCGGGTATGTGCACTGCAATTCTGCAGCGACTTCGAAGCTGGCGACTGCGCCGGCTGATTGCATTGCTGGCGGTCTGCGCGGTGTTCGGCGCCGGAGTGGCGCAGGCCGCTCACTACCACAAGAACGAGAGCGCGCGCGGCTTCGACACCCACGTGCAGTGCCTGCTGTGCATGCACGCGGATCGCTCAGCCGGACCGCCGGAGCTGCCACGCTACGCCCCGCCGGTGTTTACACTCAGCGTCGCGGTCACGCTGCTGATCGCCGCGCGGGCGCGGCGCTCGCCGGCGATCTTCTACCATGCCCGTGGTCCACCGCTGATCTGATCCTGATCGCCCGCCCGCCGCCGGGGGGCATTCCATCATCGCCAACGCCATACGGAACGGCCGTGTGGGTTTTCAATTGGCTTTCTTCAGGATCCGATCGGTGAATCACACATATAGACGTCTACGACTGTCCGCCGCGGTCGGCTGCGTGTTGATCGCGACCGGCGTGCACGCGGCCGACAGCACCGATGTCGACGCCACCGCGGGGACCGGAGACGTGACGCTGCCGACGGTAGTGGTGACCGCCGAACTGCTGAACCAAAAGCGCGCCGGCATTCAAACCCAGACCGGCGCCTCCACCTACACCATCGATGATGCGGCCATCGCTGCCACGCCCGGCGGCGACAACACGCTGCTCAATCAGGTGATTCTGCAGGCGCCGGATGTCGCCCAGGATTCGTTCGGACAGTTTCATGTTCGTGGCGATCACAATGATCTGCAATACCGCCTTAATGGCATCATCCTGCCCGAAGGCATCAGTGTGTTTGGGCAGTCCTTGAACCCACGCCTGATCTCCTCGATGCAGCTGATCACCGGCGCACTGCCGGCCGAATACGGACTGCGCACCGCGGGCATCGTCGACATGACCACCAAGACCGGCGCAATGGAGCCCGGCGGCTCGATCTCGCTGTACGGCGGCAGTCACGGAACATTTCAACCAAGCTTCGATTATGGCGGTCGCTCGGGCAACTTGAATTATTTCGTATCAGGTGATTTCCAGCGCAGCGATCTGGGCATCGAGTCACCCGATGGAAGCGCAAGCCCGCGGCATGATCACACCACGCAGTTCCATGGTTTCGGATACCTCGAGGATATCCTCGGGTCCAACGACCGGCTATCGATGATCCTGGGCACCTCGAACGGCAAGTTTCAGATTCCCGATCAGATCGGCGTTACGCCCTCTTTGGATCTGAGCGTCAACGGCCAGACCGATTTCCCCAGCGCCGATCTGAACGAAAATCAGCGCGAGCTCACCAACTACGCGGTCCTGAGCTGGCAGCACGCGCAAGGGGCGCTCGACTGGCAGAGCTCGCTGACCGGCCGTTACTCGTCACTCAACTTCACCCCCGATCCGCTCGGCGACCTGCTGTATGACGGCATCGCGCAGTGGGCCTACAAACGCGACGTCGCCATCGGTTGGCAAACTGACGCCTCCTCCAAAATCAACGACCGGCACACCGCGCGCGCCGGCCTTTACCTGCAGCACGATGACGCCACCAGCAACACCAGTTCACAGGTGCTGCCGGTGGACGCGGCCGGCGCACAGACCAGCCAGCTGCCGGTGCCGATCATCGACAATGGCTCGCAGACGCAGTGGATGCAGAGCGTCTACCTGCAGGACGAGTGGACCATCGCCGCGCCGCTGACCTTGAACTACGGCCTGCGACTGGATCACTACCAGGCCTACACCAGTGGCACGCAGCTCAGCCCGCGCATCAACGTCGTGTGGCAGCCGCACGCCGGCACCACGCTGCACGCCGGCTACTCGCGCTACTTCACGCCGCCGCCATTCGAGCTGATCGGCGGCGAGACCATCGCGCGTTTCATCGGCACCACGGCGGCACCGGCCGTGACCAGTGCCACCCCGCCGCTGGCCGAGCGAAGCAACTACTTCGACGTGGGTGCCCAGCAGAAGCTGCGCGACGCCTGGACTGTCGGGGTCGACAGCTACTATCGGCGCTCGCAGAACCTGCTCGACGAAGGCCAGTTCGGCGCACCGATCATCCTGACGCCGTTCAACTACCTGAAGGGTAAGATCGAGGGCATCGAATTCACTGGTAACTACGCCGGCAGCAATCTGTCGGCCTACGCCAACCTTGCATTCCAGAGCGCGACCGGGCGCGGCATCGAGACCGCACTATTCAATTTCTCGGCGGACGACGTGGCCTACATCGCCGACCACTACATTCATCTGGATCACGAACAGCGGATCACCGCTTCGGCTGGCACCTCGTATCGCTGGCGGCAAACCCGCTTCAGCGCCGACATGCTGCTCGGAACCGGCCTGCGCTCGGATCTGGTGCTCACCGACGGCAGTTCCATCCCCAATGGCGATCACCTGCCGACCTACGTGCAGGTCAATCTCGGCGCCAGCCGCGTGGTGCACCTGTCCAGTGGCGCGCTGACGCTGCGCCTGGATGTCATCAATCTACTGGATCGTCGTTACGAAATACGCAATGGCACCGGCATTGGCGTCGGCGCCCCGCAATTCGGTCCGCGCAGCGGATTGTTTGCTGGCGTGTCAAAGGACCTATAGCAACCGAGACGGCCACGGTATAGTCCGGCCATGCCCGTGGTTATCCAGGTATTCGTGCTGGCTGTCGTGCAGGGTCTGTGCGAGCTGCTGCCGGTGTCCAGCTCGGCACACGTGATTCTGGCCGAGAAGCTCATGGGGCTCGACCCCACCACACCGGCCATGACGTTTCTGCTGGTGATGCTGCACACCGGCACCATGCTGGCGGTCATCGGTTACTTCTGGAACACCTGGCGCCGGCGCTTCTTCTCGTCGGCCGCGGCGTTCATGGCGTTTGCTCGCAACATCATCGTCGCCACGGTGTGCACCGGCGTGATCGGACTCGCTCTCACGCTGCTGATTGAACGAGTGGTACTCGGCAACGCACCGGGAGCGGCGGTCGAGCAGCTATTCGGCAACATGACGCTGATCGCTGTGGCACTGGCCGTTGTGGGTGTGATGGTCATCTGGTCGGGTCTGAAGTCGAAAGCCAGCAACGGGAAATCCGAGCTGCGGCTGTCAGACTCGATCTGGATTGGCACGGTGCAGGGTCTGTGTCTGCCGTTTCGGG
>DASXYW010000035.1:0-3235 GCA_036502265.1 Steroidobacteraceae bacterium
CGAGGACAGGCTGTCGACGTCCGCATCCTTGAGTATCAGGTCGGCCAATGCCTGCTGGCGCTCGACCATGGCCGCGAACGAGACCGACGGCGCGGCCTCGGTCGTGCCCTGCAGGAAGCCGGTGTCCTGCAGCGGGAAGAACCCCTTCGGAATCACGACGTAGAGCAGCACCGTCAACGCTACCGTGGCGGTGGCGACCCACAGCGCCAGCGTCTGACGGTCGAGCACCCACACCAGCAGGGTGTCGTAGGTGGCGATCAGCCGCTGAAACGCCTGTTCGGCCCGGCGCGCCAGCGCACTCTGGCCGCGCGCTTCATTGTCGGCGCGTGTGCGCAGCATCTTGGCGCACAGCATCGGTACCAGGGTCAGCGATACAAATGCCGAAATCAGAATCGCGATCGACAGCGTAATGGCGAATTCCCGGAACAACCGTCCCACCACCTCGCTCATGAATAGCAGCGGTATCAGCACTGCAATCAGCGACACCGTCAGCGACACGATGGTGAAGCCGATCTCCTCCGAGCCCTTGAGCGCCGCGGCCAGGGGTTTCTCGCCCTTCTCGATGTAGCGCGAGATGTTCTCGATCATCACGATTGCATCGTCGACCACGAAGCCGGAGCCGATGGTGAGCGCCATCAGCGACAGGTTGTTGAGACTGAAGCCGCATAGATACATCACCGCGAAGGTGCCGATCAGCGACAGCGGCACCGACAGGCTCGGAATCACCGTGGCCGGAATGTTGCGCAGGAACAGGAAGATCACCAGCACCACCAGGGCGACCGCCAGGGTGAGCTCGAATTGCACGTCGTTGACCGACGCGCGAATCGTGTTGGTGCGATCCGACAACACCGTGACATCGACGTTGGCCGGCATCGAGCTGCGAATCGAGGACAGCTGGGCTCGGATCTGATTGACCACCGCGATGACGTTGGCGCCGGGCTGGCGCTGCACATTGATCAGGACCGCCGGCTGCCGATTCATCCAGCTGGCGAGCTTGTTGTTCTCCGCGCTCTGGGTGACCGCGGCCACGTCCGCCAGGCGCACCGGATTGCCGTTGCGATAGGCAACGATGATGGTCTTGTACTGGTCGGCGCTCGAGATCTGGTCGTTGGCGTCGATCGAGTAGGCGCGCGCGGTGCCATCGAAGCTGCCCTTCGGAGCATTGGAGTTGGCATTGGCGATGGTGGTGCGCAGATCGTCGATGTTGAGGCTGTAAGCCGCCAGTGCCTGCAGGTTGGCCTGAATGCGCACCGCGGGGCGCTGGGCGCCATTGATGCTCACCAAGCCAACGCCGGAGAGCTGCGAGATTTTCTGCGCGATGCGCGTATCGGCCAGGTCTTCGATCTGGGTGATCGGCATCGAACTCGAGGTGGCCGCCAGCGTCAGGATCGGCGCGTCGGCCGGATTGACCTTGGCGTAGATCGGCGGGGCCGGCAGGCTCTGTGGCAGCAGGTTGGTGGCGGCGTTAATCGCGGCCTGCACTTCCTGCTCGGCGATGTCGATGTCGAGCGCCAGGTCGAACTGCAGCGTGATGACGGAGGCACCGGCAGAGCTGCGCGATGACATCTCCTTCAGTCCCGGCATCTCGCCGAACTGACGCTCTAGCGGTGCGCTGACGGTCGAGGTCATCACCTCGGGGCTGGCGCCCGGCAGGAAGGTCTGGACCTGAATGGTCGGGTAGTCGACCTCCGGCAGCGCCGATAGCGGTAGGAACAGGTAGCCGATGGCGCCGACAATCAGGATCGCCGCCATCAGCAGCGAGGTCGCGACCGGCCGGACGATAAACGGACGGGACGGATTCATGCTGCTCGCTCAGGGCGGCGCTGCGCCACCCGCCTGACCGCTGCCGCCGCCGCCGTTGCTGCCGCTTTCACTGCCACTGCTACTTGCGCTGCCGCTGCTGCTGCCGCCGTGAGCGCCGAAACCACCGCCGGCATAGCCGCCGCTGCCACTGGAGCTGCCGGTGCCGCGGCGGTGCCCCCGCTGGGCGCCGCTGGATGAGCCCGAGGCGCCGGCGGGGTGGGCGCCCGGGGCGGGCACCACCACCTTGGCGCCATCGCGCAGCTGATCGGCGCCGTCCACCACGACGCGCTCGCCGACCTGCAATCCCTTGGTGACCTGGATCAGATCGCCACTCGAGGGTCCGGTCTGAACCGCGCGCATGCTCACAGTGCTGTCGGCATTGACCACGTAGACGTAGCTGCCGGACGCACCCTGCTGCATCGACGCTCCGGGCACCACGATCACGTCGTGCAGTGTGTCGAGTAGCAGCCGCACGTTGACGAATTGGTTGGGAAACAGCTCAAAATTGGCGTTATCGAACATCGCGCGCAGCTTGAGCGTGCCGGTACTGGTGTCGATCTGATTGTCGGCGTTGGAGAGCGTGCCGCTGGCAATCTTGCGGGTCACGCTGCGATCGTAGGCGTCAACGGCGAGCTTCTGGCCTTCGCGCAGGCGCTGCAGGATGTTGCGCAGGCTGTCTTCGGGAACCGTGAACAGCACCGACATCGGTTGCATCTGCGTCACCACCGCGATGGTGGTGCTGCCGGCCTGCATCAAATTGCCAACATCGACCTGTCGCAGGCCCACCAGCCCCGCCACCGGTGAGGTGATGCGACAGTAGTCCAGATTCAGCTGCGCGGCTTCGAGCGCGGCCTTGTCGCTGGCGACCACGGCTTGCTGTTGAGCCACGGTGGCGACCTGCGTGGCGTAGGTCTGATCAGAAACCGAGTTCTGTGCCAGCAGCGTCTTGTAGCGATCGACATCGACCTTGGCATTGGCCAGCGACGCCTGGTCGCGCTTGAGCTGGCCGTCGGCCTGATCCACCGCGGCCTGGTAGGGACGCGGATCGATCTGCACCAGCAGATCGCCGCGCTTGACCATCTGGCCTTCGGTGAAAGCGATCTTGACCAGTGGGCCGTTGATCTGCGGATGGATGATCACGGTGGCCAATGGCGTAACCGTGCCGAGCGCGTTGATCGTGATCGGTATGTCACCGCTGGCGACGGTGGCCACGCCGACCGCCATGGGACCGTTGAAGGCGGCACGGCCGGTGGCCTTGCTGGCCGAGGCGGCGCGATGGTGCGCCAGCCACACGATCAGCGCCAGCAGCACGATGCCGCCGGCGATCCACCAGATCATCTTGCGACGGCTCGAGCCGGGCTGGCCGAATGCGCCTGGATCTGTATCCCCCGGCGACGTGTGTGCGGTCATTGCGCCTGCCTACCGATGAAAA
>DASXYW010000036.1:0-19865 GCA_036502265.1 Steroidobacteraceae bacterium
ATTTAGAACTTCGAAATAGCGCGGCCTGATTTTCGCTTCGCAACCCGATACCATACAGACGTATGGTATCCGAATCCGCCCCCGTCTTGAGCCGCCGGCAGCAGCAGATCCTGCGCCTGATCACCCAGTTCATCGCTCGCCGCGGCCTGCCGCCCACGCGCGCCGACCTGGCCCGCGCACTGCGCCTGCGCAACCGCCAGGGCATCGATCAGCATCTGCGCGCCATCGAGCGCAAGGGCTTTCTGCAGCTCGAGCCCGGCATCGCGCGCGGCATCCGTGTGCTGGGCGCCGCCGACGAGGCGAGCGCACCGGCCAGCGCGCTCACGACCGCCAGCGCCCCCTCCCCTCCCCCGCTGCTGCCGCTGTATGGACGCGTAGCGGCCGGCGTGCCGACGCTGGCCCAGAGCAACATCGAGGATATGCTCGCCATCGATCGTTCGCTGTTTCGCCCGCGCCCGGACTTCCTGCTGCGCGTGCACGGTGAAAGTATGCGCGATGCCGGCATCGCACATCGCGATATTCTGGCCGTGCATCGCACCCCGCAGGCAAGCAACGGCCAGATCGTGGTTGCGCGCCTGGGCGATGAGGCCACGGTCAAGTATTACCGCCGCCGCGGGCCGATGCTGCATCTGCAGCCGGCCAATCCCGAGTTCGCCCCGCTCCAGATCGATCTGCGGCGCGAGTCCTGCGAGATCGAAGGCATCGTGGTCGGCATCGTGCGTGCCTTATGAATCGCGCCCAGCAGCTCGAACAGCTCGCACGGCTGTGCCGCGAGGGCAAGGGCGCGGGCGTGGCGCCCAAGCCGGCCGCGCCCTCGGGCTACCCTACGCTTGATGCCAACCTGCCGGGTGGCGGCTGGCCGATCGGCGCCATCGCCGAGCTGATGAGCGACGCGGTGGGCATCGGTGAGCTTAGCCTGATGCTGCCGGCCTTATCCCGGCTGGCACGCGCCGGGCGCTATATCGCCTGGATCGCCCCGCCCTATCTGCCGTATGCGCCAGCGCTGGCGCAGCACGGACTGCCGCTGGAGCGGGTACTGCTGATCCAGACCCGCAGCCTGGAGCAGTCGCTGTGGGCGGCGGAGCAGGCGTTGCGCTGTCCGGCAATCGGCGCGGTGCTCAGCTGGCCGGCCTGCATCGTCGATCGCAACGTGCGCCGGCTGCAGCTCGCGGCCGAGACCGGTGGCAGCCTCGGGATCCTGTATCGTCCGCCCGCCGCCGCGCTCGAAGCCTCGCCCGCCGCCCTGCGGCTGCGATTGCATCCGGCGCCCGATGGCATTGCGGTCGAGATCCAGAAAGCCCGCGGCGGCCGCGCCGGCCTTACGCTGTGTGTGGGAGTCACACCGACGGGCGTCGCATGAGCGGCCGCACCGCCGGGCTGTGGCTGTGCGTGCGCCTGGCACAGCTGGTGCGCGAGGCTTCGCCGCGCGCCGCGATGGAGCGGCTGGCCGCCTGGGCCTACCAGTGGAGCAGCCTGGTCCACTATCAGCTTGGGGAGCAGCCGCTGCTGTGGCTCGAGCTCGGCGCCAGTGCGCGGCTGTTCGGCGGTCATGCCGCCCTGATCGCCCAGCTGCAATCCGGTCTGACCGAACTCGGCTATGAGCACCACTGCGCGCTTGCGCCCTCGCCTACCGCCGCGGCGCTGCTGACGCGGATCGCGCCGCCGCGCTGTGTGAGCACGCGCGCGCAGTTGCGCGCGCGGCTCGAGCCGTTGCCGCTGACCTTGCTGGGGTTGCCGGACCAGGTGCTCGCAGCGCTGCACTCGGCCGGCCTGCGCTGCATCGGCCAGGTGCTGGCGCTGCCCGCCGCGGCGATCGCGCGGCGCTTCGGACCCGAAAGCAGTCTCTATCTGCGGCGGCTGTGCGCCCGGGCGCCCGACCCGCGCCCGGCCTGGCCGCTACCGGCAAGCTATCGCGCCCGCTTCGAATTCGACGGCGAGGTGCACGACAGCACCGCGCTGCTGTTTCCGCTGCGGCGCCTGTTGCTGGAATTCCAGGGCTATCTGCGCGGTCGTGACTGCGCCGTGCTGCGCTTCACGCTGCGCTTCGAGCACCAGAGCAGGAACTCCAGCAGCGTGATCATCGGTCTGTCGGCGCCGGCGCGCGACGCGGCGCAGTTCCTGCTGCTGGTGCGCGAGCGCCTGCACAATCTGACATTGGCGGCGCCGGTACGGGCACTGTCGCTGGAAGCACTCGAGTTCACCGCCGCCTCGGTGGTGCAGGCGGATTTCTTCGGCAGCGACCAGCAGCAGCTGCAACAGCTGCAGCTGCTGCTCGACCGGCTGCAGGCCCGGCTGGGCGAGCAGCAGGTACAGGGTCTGCGGCTGCAGGCCGACTACCGGCCGGAGCGCGCCTGGCAGCTGACCACGCCGCAACAGCCGGCGCCGGTCGCACCGATGCACGCCGCCCTGCGGCCCTGCACGCTGCTGCGCCAGCCGCGACGCATCGAGCCGCCGGCGCGGCTGCTGAGCGGACCGGAACGCATTGAGAGCGGCTGGTGGGACGGCGCCGACGCGCAGCGCGATTATTACGTCGCGCGCAGTGCGGATGGTGCGCGGCTGTGGGTATTTCACGACCTGACCCACGGCGACTGGTACCTGCAGGGGCTGTGGACTTAGCAGCACGGTGCGCCACGATGCCCGCCTACGCCGAGCTTCACGCCCTGAGCAATTTCAGCTTCCTGCGCGGCGCCTCGCATCCGGCCGAGCTGATCACCCAGGCGCATGCGCTCGGCTATCGCGCCCTGGCGCTGACGGATGAGTGCTCGCTTGCCGGCGCGGTACGCGCCCACGAGGCGCTGCGCGAACTGCAGCGCGCACCGGACGCCGCCGGCTTCAAGCTCATCATCGGGGCCGAGTTTCGCGCCCGCTGCGGCCTGAAGCTGGTGCTGCTGGCGCCCTCGCAGCGCGCCTACGCGCAGATCTGCCGGCTCATCACCCTGGCACGCCGGCGTTCCAAGAAGGGCGAATACCAGCTGGCGCGTTCGGATTTCGAATCCGGGCTGGACGACTGCCTGGCCTTGTGGCCAGCCGCAGCCGATGCCAGGGCGGCGCAGGCTGCCTGGCTGCGGGATTTCTTTCCAGCGCGCGGCTGGCTGGCGGTGGAGCTGCATCGCGGCGCCGACGATGCCGCGCGGCTCACGGCCGCGCTGGCGCTGGCCCAGGCCAGCGGCCTGCCGGCGGTCGCCAGCGGCGACGTGCACATGCACCTGCGCTCGCGCCGGCCGTTGCAGGATGTACTCACCGCGATCCGCCACGGCTGCACCCTCGAGCAGGCCGCCTTGAGGCTGTATCCGAACGCCGAGCGCCGCCTGCGCTCGCTGGCCGAGCTGCAGCGGCGGTATCCGCCGGCGCTGCTGCAGCAGAGCGTCGCGATCGCCGAGCGCTGCGAATTCTCTCTCGGACAGCTGCACTATGAATATCCGCCCGAGCTGGTGCCCGCGGGCCTCAGCGCCGGCGAGCACCTGCGCGCCTTGGTCGAGCAGGGCATCCGGCGCCGCTGGCCGCGCGGCATGTCCACGCCAATCCGCGCCGTCATCGAGCGCGAGCTGGCGCTGATCGTGGAGCTGCGCTACGAGCATTTCTTCCTGACCGTGTACGACGTGGTCGAGTACGCGCGGCGCGAGAATATCCTGTGCCAGGGACGCGGCTCGGCCGCCAACTCCGCGGTCTGCTATGCGCTCGGCATCACCGAGATCGATCCGGCACGCATGCAGCTGCTGTTCGAGCGCTTTCTGAGCCGCGAGCGCAACGAGCCGCCGGACATCGACGTCGACTTCGAGCACGAGCGGCGCGAAGAGGTGGTGCAGTACATCTACCGCAAATACGGCCGCGAGCGCGCGGCGCTGGCCGCCACGGTGATCTGCTATCGCACGCGCAGCGCGGTGCGCGACGTCGGCCGCGCGTTCGGCATTGCCGATGCCGATCTGGAGCGGCTGACGCGGCTGCACGTGTGGTGGGACAAGCCGGGCGAGATCGAGCGCAAATTCGCCACCGGCGAGCTTGGCATTGCAGCTACGCGCCTGGCACTGATGCTGGAACTGGTGCGCACCCTGATCGGTTTCCCGCGTCACCTGTCGCAGCACGTCGGCGGCTTCGTGATCTCGGGTGAGTGCTTAAGTGCGCTGGTGCCGGTGGAGAACGCGGCCATGCCCGACCGCACCGTCATTCAGTGGGACAAGGACGATCTGGAATCCCTCGGGCTGCTTAAGGTGGACGTGCTGGCACTGGGCATGCTGACCGCGATGCACCGCTGCTTCGACCTCATCCGGGGCTATCGCGGCGCCCGCCTGCGCATGCAGGACGTCCCGCCCAAGGACGAGGCCACCTTCGACATGATCTGCCGCGCCGAAACCATCGGCGTGTTTCAGATCGAGTCGCGCGCCCAGATGAGCATGCTGCCGCGGCTGCAGCCGCGCAATTTCTACGACCTGGTGATCGAGGTCGCGATCGTGCGTCCGGGGCCGATCCAGGGTGACATGGTGCACCCCTATCTGCAGCGCCGCGAACATCCGGACAGCGTCGACTACCCGAGTGCGGCGCTCAAAGGGGTGCTGCAGCGAACCCTGGGCGTACCGATCTTCCAGGAACAGGTGATGCAGATCGCGGTGGTGGCCGCGGACTTCACCGCCGGTGAGGCCGATGGCCTGCGGCGCGCGATGGCCGCCTGGAAACGTCGCGGCGGACTCGAACCGTACCGCGAGCGATTGCTGTCCGGCATGGCGAACAACGGCTACTCGTCGGTATTCGCCGAGCAGATCTACAAGCAGATCATGGGATTCGGCGAATACGGATTTCCCGAATCCCACGCCGCCTCATTCGCGCTGCTGACTTATATTTCTTCCTGGCTCAAGTGCCACGAGCCGGCCGCATTCGCCGCCGCACTGATCAACAGCCAGCCGATGGGCTTCTACTCCCCGGCACAGCTCACTCAGGACGTGCGCCGCAGCGGCGTGACGGTGCGCTCGACCGACGTCAGCTGCAGCGACTGGGACTGCACGCTGGAGCTGGCAGGCGCCTCGCCCGCCGCCGGAGTGCAGCCGGCACTGCGCCTGGGATTGCGGCTGGTGCGCGGATTACCGCGCGAGGACGGCGAGCGCATCGTGACCGAGCGTGCACAGCGGGCATTTATCAGCATCGATGAGCTGGCGGCACGTGCGCGTCTGTCGCGCCGCTCCATCCAGGCGCTCGCCGCCGCCGGTGCGCTCGCCAGCTTGAGCGCGCACCGCCACGATGCCAGCTGGCAGGCGCTCGGCGTCGAGCGGCTGCCGGGCCTGCTCGCCGGCCGGTCGGCGCGCGAGACGCCACTGGCACTGCCGCAGCCCACCGAACGAGAGAACATCCTCGCCGACTACCGCCATCTCGGATTGACCACCGGGCGGCATCCGCTCGAGCTGCTGCGCCCGCAGCTGGCGCGCCGCGGGTTTCGCCGCAGCAGCGATCTGCAGCAGCTCGCCGATGGCAGCCGCGTGCTGGTCGGCGGCCTGGTCACGCACATGCAGCAGCCGGCCACCGCCTCGGGCGTGGTGTTCGCGTCGCTGGAAGACGAGACCGGCATCGTCAACATCATTCTGTGGCCGAAGCTGTTCGCAGCGCAGCGCCGCTGCGCACTCGAATCCAGCCTGCTGGTGGTCGACGGCACGCTGCAGCGGCGCGATCGCGTCGCGCACGTGGTCGCGCATCGGCTGCATGACCGGTCGGCGTGGCTCGGCCTGCGACGCGATTCGAGAGACTTTCACTAGCCGAACCGGCGCCCTTTAGACCATGCCCTCCACCGGCGGCCCGGTGCCGCCATGGTGCGCCCGGAACAGCCGCCACTGCTCGGCCAGCAGCACGAACACCAGTGCTACCAGCCCGCATATGAATGCACCGCGCACCAGTGGCAGCGTCGTGCCGTCGAATCCGCGACCGATCAATGCCCCCACCACCGCCCCACCGAAGGTACTGATGAATCCCTGCAGCGAGGCGCCGACCCCGGCCACCGCACCGACCGGTTCCATCGCCATGGCACCGAAGTTGGATGCGGTCAGGCCCAGGCACGCCATGGTCGCGGCCTGCAGCACCACGAACGTCGGCAGATTCTCCCAACCTGCGGCCGCGATCAGCGCATGCACGGCAGTGAAGCCGATGAACACCAGCAGCCCCAGATGCGAGATGTATCGCATGCCGACGCGCTCGACGATGCGCGAATTCAGAAACGCGGTGACGCCCATCGAAGCGGCGCACAGTGCGAACATGGTCGGCATCAGCCCCGGATGCTGAAACGTATGTTCGAAGATCTGCGGCACCATGCCGACGTAGGCCAGGATCGAGCCGAACATGACCGCCAGCGCCAGCGTGTAGCACAGTGAAGTGCGATTGCCGAGCACCAGCGCGGTCGCGCTCAGGATGTGATCGACCGTGAGCGTCAGGCGGTATTCCGGGTGCTGCGTCTCGGGCAATCGCAGCGACACCCACAGCAGCACGCACACCGCGTAGGCGCCGAACAGGATGAACACCGTGCGCCAGGGCGCCAGGAATAAGATCAACTGGCCAAGGCTCGGTGCCAGCACCGGCACCATCAGAAACACGATGAAAGTCAGCGACATGACGCGCGCCATCTGCCGGCCCGAGTACAGATCGCGGATCGCCGAGCGCGACACCACCATGCTGGCGGCAGCCAGTCCGTGGGCAAAGCGCAGTAGCAGCAGGCTGACGAAACTGCGCGACAGCCCGCTGAACACCGCCGCCACCACATACAGCACCAGCCCGGTCTGAAGGATCGGGCGCCGCCCGTAGCGATCGGCCAGCAGACCCCAGAACAGCTGCCCGGACCCGACCCCGGCGATGTAGGCGATCACGATCCACTGGGCGTGATTCTCGTTCACCACGCCCAGCCCAGCGGCGATGGTCGGCAGCGCCGGCAGCATCGTGTCCACGGCGATTGCCTGGGTCGCCATGAGCGCTGCCGCCATGGCAACGAACTCGCGGAAACGAATCGGCCGCATTGCCAACCTCTCGCGGCGGCAGCGGTCGGCTGGCGGACGCGGATCTAGACCCGGGGAGCGATCATCCTACCTGAACGGCGGATGAGCGGTGACGTTGCACCGCTAGTGACCGAGGGCGCTGCGCAGGGCGGCCAGCTCGGCGGCCGACTCCGCCACCAGCGCCAGGCAGATGTCGGCGTTTAGTCCCAGATGGATCGCGGCCTTGCGGTTCTCGAGCCGCGTACCGATCAGATCGGCCGAGTCCTTGCACATCGCCAGCATGTCGGCGATCTCCAGCACGTCGGCCAGCGCCGCACTGGTGCCGCGCAGCTCGCGCGCACCGTCCTCGTAGCTGTGCACGGCCGCGACTATCTCGTCGGCCATCGACCAGCTCTCCAGCAGTGCCTTGGCGATGTTGCCGTGCCAGTCCTTGACGATGCGCTGGTAGGTGGCCTGATCGCCGAACAACGCCGGATGACGCATCGAGTGCGTGAGGATGTAGAGCTTGCCGACCCCGTGCACCAATCCGGTCAGCATCGCCATGTCCGGATTGACCTTGCCGGCGCGCCGCGACACCACGTAGCACAGTGATGCCACCAGCACGCTGTGCTGCCACAGCACGTTCAGATGCCGCTCGATGCCCTGAAAGGCCTTGGCTCGTTTGAGCTGCACCATCGCGAAGCTCATCGCCGCCGCGCGCAGCGCGTCGAACCCTAAGCGCGTGACGGCGGCGCGCAGCTCGGTCACCGCCTTGCCGCCCGGGTTCAAGGCCGCGGAATTGGCCATCGACAGTACCCGGGTGGCGAGCACCGGCTCGGCGCCCAGCACCCGTACCACGCGATCGGCGCTGGCATCGTCTGCCGACAGCACCTTCTGCACCCGCAGCGCGACGTCAGGAAAGCTTGGCAGCTCGATGGTGCTGGAGGACAGCTCCGTGGCCAGCTCGCGCACGAACTCGAACGCATCCATGCTGGCATCGCGCTGCATCGAGGCGCCGGCTGCGGGTTCGGTATTCGGTGCGGCCGTCATTATCAGAATTCGCTCCAGTCGCTGCCGCTGCCCGCGGCACTGGCGCGCGCAGGCTCTGCCGGTGCGCTTGTCGTCTTGGTCCACGGACGCGAACCGCCGCGACGATCCGGGCGGGCATTTGCCCCGGGCTTGTTGGCGCCCGATGCACTGGCCGGCGTGACCGGCGCGGCCGCGGCGGTCGCGGCGCTGGCTGGTGCCGGAGCGATGAACTCGGCGTGACCGGGTACGCCGCTGTAGGCCTCGCGCAGCTTGAAGAACGAGGTGAGCTGCGACAGGCGCGCCGCCTGGTCGTTCATCGAGGCGGCCGCGGCGCTGGCCTGTTCGACCATCGCGGCATTCTGCTGCGTGCTTTGATCCATCTGCATCACCGCCCGGCTGATCTCCTCGGCACTGGCAGCCTGCTCCTGGCTGGCGTTGGATATCTCGCCGACCACGTCGCTGACCTTTTTGACCGAGGCCACGATTTCACCCAGGTGATGCCCGGACTCGCTCACCAGCTTGCTGCCCTCACCGACCTTGCTGACACTGTCGTGGATCAGATCCTTGATCTCGCGCGCGGCCGATGCGCTGCGTTGCGCCAGGCTTCGCACCTCGCTTGCGACCACGGCGAAGCCGCGGCCCTGATCGCCGGCGCGCGCGGCCTCGACCGCCGCATTGAGCGCCAGCAGATTGGTCTGGAATGCGATCTCATCGATCACCGAGATGATGTCGGCGATCTTCTTGCTGGCCACATCGATCGCGCCCATCGCGGCCACCGCGCGCTCGACAATCAAACCACCCTGCTCGGCCTGAGTGCGCGCCGCCTGCGCCAGCTTGTTGGCGAGCTTAGCGTTATCGGCGTTCTGCTTGACCGTCGAGGTCATGGCCTCCATCGACGAGGCGGTCTCCTCCAGGTTGGCGGCCTGCTGCTCGGTACGCGCCGACAGATCGGAGGTACCCGCATTGATCTGGCGCGCCGCGGTCGCGACCGTCAACGAGCTTTCCTTCACACCGCTGAGCACGCCGCTGAGCTTGCTCTGCATGATCTGCACCGCGCGCATGGAGCGCGCCAGCTCATCGCTGCCCACGACGGTGATCTCGTGGGTATAGTCGCCCTCGGCCAGCCGTGATACCACCGCGACGGTCTCATTCAGGCCCCGCACTTGCGTTATCAACACCAGGCCGAGTGAGCCCAGGCCGAACAGCATCGCGCTCACCACCAGCAGCAGCATGTGATTGCGCGTGGCGCGAATCGAGTCGGCCGAGGCCTGCAGCCGCTTCTGGGCTGCCTGCTGCATCGAAGCGTGCACACCGCCGATTGCCGTCCCGAGCTGCGCTCCATTCTGCGTCACGACGTCGAGCGCATCGCTGCTGAGACCGATGACGCTCTGGTGCAGGTACTTGCGAAATGATTCGAAGGTGTTGTGAGCCTGCGCCATCGCCTGCTCGGACACCGCGCGCATGCCCTCGCCGCTGGTGCCGCCCTCGGCGGCGTGGCGAATATCGGTGTCGATCGCATCGAGCGCATTGAGCGCCAGCACCTCGGTGCGCTCGATCTCCTGTACGTCGGCCATCGAGGCCTTGCCGGCCGCGGCGATCGCCACCGCCTGCGCGCGCATTTGCGTCAGGTAGGCCTCATAGGTCGGAATCTGCGTCACCGAGGCATCGATGATGAATGACCCCACCGGATCACCGTCCAGCGCCAGTCCCGACATGGTGGCGATGTAGTCGCGGTAGTCGAGAATGCTTTGCCGCAGCTGCGCATGCAGGCGCGTGACCTCGGCGACCGAGCCCGGCTTGGCCATTGCCAGCGCATTCCAGGAATACTTGACCTCATTCCAGCGCCGCGAGTCCTCGCCGGCCGGCGCACCGTAGTTCTCGGTCACCGAGTCCTGCGCCCCGACCTCCCGCGTGACATCGGCGGTCGCCGCCTGCAGCTTGTCGGTCAGGTTCTCACCGGACGCCACCGCAATGCCCAGTACCTCATGCATGCCGAGCGGCAGCAGCATCGATTCCAGGCTCTGGCTGCGATGCATCCCGGCCAGCTCGCGCGACGCCACGTCGATGCCCTGTTGTTTCGCGGCCAAAAACAGCACCGTCAGCACCACCACCGGCACCACGGCTGCGACGGCGATAACCGCCATCTTGGTGGAGAAATTCAGGCTGCGGATCCAACGGGTCATGGAAGCATCTCCAACTGATCTGTCGGCGCGAAGCAGATGCGAACTACGTCACATTGCTGAATCGCGCAGGCGCCAACGCCCTAAACCGGCGATTCCTTAACCAGTATTCGGCTGCCGGGCGCAAAACTTGAAGCTCCCAGGCGTCGTTTTCAGCCGCCGGCGGCCTGGCGGCCCGCGCGTGATTCGACCCACCCGGCCAGCCCGGCGGCGATCCTCTCCACCGGCAGGATTTGATCGACCGCATCCAGCGCCACCGCCGCCCCGGGCATGCCCCAGACCACGCTGGTCTTCTCGTCCTGGGCGATCGTGAAGGCGCCGCGATCACGCATCTGCTTGAGGCCGCGGGCGCCGTCGGCACCCATGCCGGTCAGTATGACGCCGATGGCGTTCTGACCCACCTGCTCGGCCACCGAACGGAACAGTACGTCGACGCTGGGGCGATGACGATTGACCGGTGCATCGTCCAGCAGCCGGCAACGGTAGCGAGCGCCGTCGAGTTCAACCTGAAGGTGACGGTCGCCGGGCGCGATGTAGGCATGTCCCGGCAGGATCACGGCGCCATCGGTTGCCTCCTGCACTGTGAGCTGCGAGCTGGCATTCAGGCGCGCGGCGAACGCGGCGCTGAAGGCTTTCGGGATGTGCTGGGCGGCCACAATGCCCGGGGCGTTGGCTGGCAGCGACTCGAGCACCCGGCGGATTGCTTCAGTACCGCCGGTGGAAGCCCCGATGGCGACGATCTGATCGGTAGTGCGGAAACGCAACTCGGATCGCGCCAACGGCATGCCGCCCGCAGGCTGCACCGTTGCCGGCTGCGACGCGAGCGGGCGCACCTGGGCGCGCGCCGCGACTTTGACCTTGCCGATCAGCTCGGCGGCGTAGCTCTCGAGGGCATGGGCGACATCGATCTTTGGCTTGGTGACGAAATCGATCGCCCCGAGTTCGAGTGCCGCGAGCGTTACGTCGGCGCCGCGCTCGGTCAGCGATGAGCACATCACCACCGGCATCGGCCGCAGCCGCATCAGATTCTTCAGGAACTGCAATCCGTCCATGCGCGGCATCTCGACGTCGAGCGTCAGCACGTCGGGGTTGAGCGCCTTGATCTTTTCGCGCGCCACGAACGCATCCGGGGCGGTGCCGACCACCTCTAGCGCACGATCGGCGGCCAGGATCTTGGTGAGCAGCGCTCGCACCAGCGCCGAGTCGTCGATGATCAGCACCTTGATGCGCCGATGCGATTCCCGGGACATAGTCATCAGAACAACTCGATGTCGCCGCCGACCGACCGGCCGGCTATGTCGCGCAGATAGCGAGCCTCGTCGGCCAGCACTTCGCCGACACTGCGCCCCAGGCGCTTGACCTGGGCGCTGCCGGTCATCGGGTTGTACAGCACCTTGCGCGGATACAGATCACCGAGATCCTCGCCCACCACGTGGAAGCCCTCGACGCGCACGTATTCCTTCACGAACCGGATGTTGCGAGCGCCCACGTCGCTCAAGGAATCCAGCACCTTGCCGCCTCCGACCAGTTTGACCTCCAGATCGCAGCGTTGTGCGCCGAGCTTCAGGATCGCGTTGATCAAGCGCTCCATCGCGACGTTGCCGAAACGGGTCGCGGCGCTGGCGGTAGCGGCCCAGGCGCTACCGCCATCGGAACGATCCACCGGCAGCATGAAATGATTCATGCCGCCGATCCGCAGGCGGCGATCGCGGATACAGGCCGAGACGCACGATCCCAGCACCGTGCCGATAAGCTCGCCCGGACTGGCTACGTAGTAGTCGCCGGGATGCAGGGTCGCCACGGTGGCGTCGAAGCGCCGGTCGAAGCGGCGTTGAATGTGGCCGAATGGCTCGACCGGCGGTGCCGGCGCGGCCTGCGAGGCGCGCGATTTCATGCGTCGATCCGCCGATGGATCGTATCGCCCACGAGCCGATACTGCTTGCTGACGTGGAGCAGCGATTCTGAGTGCCCGACGATAAGATGATCATCGATGCGCTGCAGGCTCGCCATGCGCGCCACGATCTGTCGCTGGATCTCGCGATCGAAGTAGATCACCACGTTGCGACAGAAGATGACGTCAATCGGCCCCTTCATCGGCCAGCTGTCGATTAGATTGAGGGTCTTGAAGCTCACCAGCTGGCGCAGTTCCTCGCGCACGACGAACTGGCGTTCATCGCCCGTGGATTCAAACCAGCGCCGCACGCGCTCGGGATCCATCTTCTCCAGCCGATCGGCGTGGTAGTGGCCACGGCGGGCGTGCGCCAGCACGTTGGTATCGATGTCGGTCGCGAGCACACGGATGTTCCAGTCGCGCAGGTGGCACGTGTGCTGCTGCACCACCATGGCGATCGAATAGGCTTCCTCACCGGTCGAGCAGCCCGCCGACCAGAATCGCAGGCGCCGGCAGTTGGCATTACGCCGTTCGAGTGCCGGCATCAGCCGCGCCAGGAAATCAAAATGATGGCTTTCGCGGAAAAACGAGGTGAGATTGGTGGTGATGGCGTTGCAGAAGTGCTGCAACTCATCGCCGTTCCGGTCCTCGACGCATTTAAGATAACTGGCGAAGTCGCGCATCTTGAGCGCACGCAGGCGCCGACTCAGCCGCCCGTACACGAGCTCGCGCTTCGATTGCGCCAGTGCGATACCCAGCCGCTCGCGCACCAGGCGGCGGATGCGCTGGAAATCGTCGTCGGATAATTCGTATTCGCGCAGCAGCGCGCTATCGGCCGCTCCTGCCATGGGGCGGTTTCAGAACACTTCGAGTTCGCCGGGCGCGGCGGCGGCCCGCAGGCCGGTCAGCGCCTTGAGCATCTGGTCGGCGCTCAGACCGCGCATCATGAAGTCGAACAGCACGCGCTCCTCGACCATGCTGTAGCGCGAGCGCACCTGCTCGAGCATGGAATTCCAGTCGGAGCGGGCTGGATCCTGCGCCGACACGGTCGAATCCGATGGGATCGCCAGTCCGTCGCGCACGTGAGTCAGGCGCTGGATCAGCTTGTCGTAGAACTGCAGCGAGGTCACGGTGGCCGCGACGTCCTGATCGAGCTTTCCGACCAGTGTCCTGATGCGCTCGCGGGCCTGCTGCACTGCTGCGGCGTCGTTCGCATCCAGAGCCTGCACCTGGGTCGCAAGGTCATGCGCATCGGTGGCCACCGCCGTGACTGCCGTGGCCAGCTTGTCCACGCGCGCATCGCTCTCGCGGATGGCGGCATCGAGCTGGGCGGCTCCCAGTTCCAGGAACCGCCGCAGCTCGCCCGCAAAGCGGACATTGGCGCTGACCACCGGATCCGCGGCGGCCGGCTGCGCGACAATGGGTTTCTCGGCCGCGCTCATGGCAGGATCTGCGCACTGGCGGCCAGCTGCTCGGCCAGGCCGAGCGCATTGGCCGCGCCCTGGTGAAGGCGCTGCGCGCCCAGAAGTTTCAGGGTCAGGCCGCGGCGGCGCGCCGCGGCGGCGGTCGCCAACAACAGTTGCAGGCCGGCGGTGTCGATCGTCTCCAGCGCCCTGGCATCGACCTCGGTGGCACCGCCTTGCAGCAGCACCTTGAGCCGCGCCGCGCAATCACCGACCTCGCGAATCGACAGCGAGGCGCCCAGCGACAGCGACGGCGCGCTCGGGCCGGCGGCTGCCGTTGCTAGCGGTGCGGCTGCACGATTACGCGGCGCAGGCTTCCTCTTTCTTGGCGTTCTGACCATCACGAGGCCTGCGTCGTCGTGGCGGAGTCAGTCAGCGTGCTATTGACCAGCTTCGCGATATCGAGCAGCACCAGCATGCCGTCGCCGACCATCGCCAGGCCGCGCACGAAGTGCGAATCGATCGCTGAGCCGATCGACGGCGCCGGACGCAGATCGGCGCCATCGATATTGCAGACCTCGCACACCGCGTCGACCACGATGCCGGCGGTGAGTTCGCCGCGCTCGCAATCCACCTTGACGACGATCACGACGGTGGTGCGACCGTATTCGGTCTCGCCCAGGCCGAAGCGGCGGCGCAGATCCAGGATCGGCACCACCGCGCCACGCAGATTGATCACGCCCTGCACATGTTCGGGCGAATGCGGCAGGCGCGTGGGCTTCTCCCAGCCCTTGATCTCCTGCACCCGCAGGATCTCCACACCGTAGGTCTGGCCGGAAAGCTGGAACGTCAGGTATTGCTCCGCGGTGGCACTGATGGCCGTGTTGCGGATGGCATTGGCGGCGGCGGCTTGCATGGCGTTCAGCTACGCACGGCGGCCTGATTGCCGAGTACGCGCTCAAGTGTCGCCAGCAACTGGTCGGGATTGAATGGCTTGACCATCCAGCCGGTTGCGCCCGCCTGCTTGCCCTGGATCTTGCGGTCCGGGCTGGACTCGGTGGTCAGCAGCAGCAGCGGCGTCAAATGGTAGTTCGGCAGCGTGCGCAGCTGCGCGACCAGCGTAATACCGTCCATGCGCGGCATGTTGACGTCGGTCAGCACCAGGTCCACTCGATGCTTGCGCGCGTATTCGAGCGCCTCGTCGCCGTCGGAAGCCTCGATCACTTCGTAGCCGGCAGCCCGCAGCGTCACGCCAACCATCTGCCGCATCGATGCCGAGTCATCCACTGCAAGAATTGTCTTGGACATTGCCTGCTGCTCCAACCCGTTACGTCAAATCCGGCCGCCCTCGGACCGCGCCCGCGGCGGCCGATGGCCGCTGTATCGGCGTGCGCCGGCGGGGATTAACCCCGCGCTCATTACCGCTCCCCGGAATGCGTCGCGCTTCACAGTTCCGCTGCTTGCTTCAGGCCGCCTGCGGTTCGGACACCGAACGCGTCAGTCCGGCGATGTCCAGTATCAATGCCACCGAGCCGTCGCCGAGGATGGTGGCCCCGGCGATGCCATCGACGTGGCCGTAATTGGCCTCGAGGGTCTTGACCACCACCTGCTGCTGGCCCAATAGCTCGTCGACGCACAGCCCGACGCGCCGCCCGTCGCCCTCGACCACCATGATCAGGCCGTCATCGGCGGCATGCGGCTGATCGCCGCGCGTATCAAACAGCTTGTCCAGTCGAACCACCGGCAGATACTCACCCCGAAACGACAGCACTTCGCCGTGGCCAACTACCCGGCTGACCGAGGCGGCGCGCAGCTGCAGTGACTCGACAATCGCGGTCAGCGGCACGATGTACGACTCTCGGCCCACGGCCACGGTCTGGCCGTCGACGATCGCCAGAGTCAGCGGCAGCGTGATGGTGAAGCGCGAGCCCTTGCCGGTCTCTGATTGCACCTCGATGCTGCCGCCGAGTTCCTCGACATTGCGCTTGACGACGTCCATGCCGACGCCGCGGCCCGAGATGTCGGTCGCCTGGTCGTGGGTGGACAAGCCCGCCAGGAAAATCAGGTTGTTGATGGCATCCTCGGAGAGTTGTTCGCTGGCACCGATCAGGCCGCGCTCGCGCGCCTTGGCCAGGATGCGATCGCGCTTGAGACCGCCGCCATCGTCGCTGACCTCCACCGTGATGCTGCTGCCACGGTGATAGGCGTGCAGATGCACCGTGCCGCGCGCATCCTTGCCGCTCGCGATGCGCTGCTCCTGCGACTCGATCCCGTGATCAATGCTGTTGCGTACCAGGTGCACCAGCGGATCGCCAATTTTTTCCAGTACTGTCTTGTCGAGCTCGGTTTCCCCACCGCTCATCTTCAGCTCGACCTGCTTGCCCAGGCGTTGGCTCAGGTCGCGCACCATGCGCGGGAAACGGCTGAACACGAAGCTGATCGGCACCATGCGCACGCGCATAACGCTCTCCTGCAGCTCACGCACGTTGCGCTCGAGCTGCGCCAGCCCGGAACGCAACCGCTCGCCGAGCACTCCATCGACGGCGGCGACGAATTGGCCCAGCATCGACTGCGTGATTACCAGCTCACCGACGCTGTTCATCAGATCGTCGATCTTCTCGGTGCTGACACGGATCGAGCTGGCATCGCTGCCCTTAACGGCATCAGCCGTCTTTGAGGCCTCGCCCGGCTTGCCGGCATCACCGCTGCGGGCTGCACGCGGCTCGCTGTCCTCGGCCTTGGTCACCGAAGGCTCAGGCGAGCTGTTGGCGGGGCTAGCGACCGGGGGCGTGGCCGCGGTGGGGACACTCGCGGTGGCGGCAGCGGCGTCGTTCTGCACCACGCTCACCTCGAGCGCGCAGTCGCCCTCGGCCCAGTCGAACACCTCGACGATCGACTGGCGCGGGGATTCGGTGCGCAGGCGCAGCATCCACGTCAGGTAGCAGTTCTCCGGATCGAGTTCCTCCAGTGGCGGCAGCGCCGAGGTATCGGCGGTCACCTGCAGATCGCCCAGTTCGCGTAGCTCGCGGAACATGCGCAGCGGATCGTTGCCGCGCGCCAGCAGGTGCAGGAATGGACGGAAACTGATCTGGTAGAGCGTGCCGCGCGCGCACTCGGCCGCTGCTGCCGTGGCCGGTGCCGCAGCCGCTGCGGCGGCATTCGGCGCCGCCCCCTTCTGCATCACTGCGAACTCCAGGTCGAATTGCAGGTCGGCCACTCGCTGCGCATCGATCGGCTGCTTGCCCTGCTGGGCCCGCAGCATCTCGCGCAGCACATCGACCGATCGCAGCAGCAGATCCGACAGCGCCGTGCTGACCTGCATGCGCTTGCCGCGCAGCTCATCCAGCAGCGTCTCCAGGGTATGGGTGAAGGAGGTGATCTGGCTGAATCCGAAAGTCGCTGCGCCGCCCTTGATCGAGTGCGCAACGCGAAAAATGGTGTTGATCAGGTCCGCATCCGGCGTGCCGACATCCAAACGCAGCAGCGCCTCTTCCATCTGCCCGACGGCCTCGAAGCTCTCCTCATAAAAGGCATCGTGAAATTGCGTCAGATCGATGGTCACGGTCTACATCCCCAGATCCGACAGCAGCGCATCCACATCCTGCTGACCACTGACCGCCGCACCGTGATCGACGCCCGGCACCCTCGGGCCATAGGCGCGTAAGCCATCGGCCGCGGCGATCGGCTGCACCGCCTCAGCATCGGTCCCGGCGATGCGCAGCAGCTCCCCCAGGGCGCTCTCCAGATCCTCGACCAGCGTCATCACGCCGCGGATGATCTGCCCGGTCAGGTCCTGAAAGCCCTGCGCCAGCAGCACCTCGGACAGATTGGCGCGCACCGCCTGCATGCTGTTGCCGGCGCGCACCAGGAACGCGCTCACCTGCGGCGCCAGTCGGGTGCCCGGCGCGGCGGCGCGCTGCGCCAGCAGCTCCCCGGCCTCCTGCGCGGTGCGATCGGCCAGCGGGCAGCACTGCTCGACCAGGTCGATGGTGCGATGGGCGGCATCGTCGGTGAGCCGGATGACGTGCGCCAGGCGATGGCGCGCATCGGGCACCTGGCGCTGCGCCAGATCGATCAGATTGGAATCGATGCGAAAGTGATCCAGGGCGCGCTGCAGATCGCTTGCCACCCGGCGCACCTCAAGAGCGAGATGGCTGTGCGCATCGGTAAGCGGCGTTGCGGCCATGATCGGTCAGGCCGCCGCCCGTGCCGCCAGGATCTTGTCGATCTTTTCCTTGAGCGTTGCCGCCGTGAACGGCTTGATGACGTAACCACTGACACCGGCCTGGACCGCCTCCACGATCTGCTCGCGCTTGGCCTCGGCGGTGAGCATCAGCACCGGCATCTTGCCCAGGCGCGGGTCGGCGCGCACCTGCTTGAGCAGTTCCAGGCCCGGCATCCCCGGCATGTTCCAGTCGGTGATCAGGAAATCGAAGTTGCCGCCCTTGAGCAGCGGCAACGCGGTATTGCCGTCGTCGGCCTCGGTGACGTTGGCGTAGCCCAGGTCGTGCAACAGATTCTTGATGATTCGGCGCATCGTCGAGAAGTCGTCGACCACGAGAATGTTCATGTTCTGCTGCACTCGCGTTACTCCAATGCGCGGCGATCGGATGCGAGTGGCTTATCGGCCCGCGGGCCGCGATTCTTGAGGGTGGGACGCGGGCCCGCAGCCCAGGTACCGGGCTGCGAGACGCAGTTCACACAATGCCGGGCGCGCGCCCCCCGCTACTTCAGCCGCGGTCCGCCAGATGCGGCCACGCAGCCCGCAGATACAGCGCCATCGAGATCAGCGTCAGCGCCGCGGCGATCGCCGTCAGCCAGATGCCGATGCGGTAGATCGGCAGACCGATGAGATCGTCACGGAACAGCAGCATGGACAGGCCGGTCATTTGCAGGATGGTCTTGTATTTGCCGATGCGTGACACGGCGACCGCGGTGCGCTGCCCGATCCCGGCCATCCACTCGCGCAGCGCCGAGATCGCGATCTCGCGGCCGATGATCACCGCCGCCATGAGCACGATGAGCGGCCGCGGGTCGCGGCTGACGATCAATACCAGCGCCACCGCGACGATCAGCTTGTCGGCCACCGGATCCAGGAACGTGCCCAGGCGCGTGGTCTGGCCCAGCCGGCGCGCCAGGTAACCGTCGAGCGAGTCGGTGATCGCGGCCACTGCGAATATCAGGCCGGCGATCGGAAACGCCAGATGCTCATGCTCGCGCGCACCGACCAGGACCATCAGCACGATCAGAGGAATCGCGAGGATTCGCAGCCAGGTCAGGATATTGGGTAGCGTCCAGATCATCAGGCCCCCGGATGCAGATGATCATAGATCGAACGCGCCATCGCCGCGCCCACGCCGGAGACTTTTTCCAGATCGATGAGGCCTGCCCGCATGACGCCCTGCAGCCCCCCGAAGTGGGTCAGCAGCGCGCGCCGTCGGGCCGGTCCCAAGCCCGGAACGGTCTCCAGAATCGATTCGCGGTAGCGACGGGCGCGCCGGCGCCGATGCCCGGTGATCGCAAACCGGTGCGCCTCGTCGCGTACCCGCTGAATGAAATGCAGCGCGGCGCTGTCGGCCTGGAGCGCCAGCGGCGCCGATGCGCCGGCACGAAACAGCCGCTCCTGGCCGGGACGCCGGTCCGCGCCCTTGGCCACGCCGACCACTACCAGGTCCGTGACACCGGAGGCCTCAAGTCCGCTGACCGCGGCCTCGACCTGGCCAGGCCCGCCGTCGATCAGCAGCAGATCGGGCCGCGGCCGATCGCCGCTGGCCAGATGCGCGCCATGCCGCAGCAGCGCCTGGTACATGGCCCGATAGTCGTCCCCCGGCGTCACCCCTTCGATGTTGTAGCGGCGGTACTGGCTCTTGCGCGCCCCTTCGGGCGTGAATACCACGCACGAGGCCACGGTGCCCTCCCCGGCGGTGTGGCTCACATCGAAGCACTCGACTCGCTCGGGAGCCGCCGGCAACTCGAACAGGCGCGCCAGCAAGCGCAGGCCTTCGACCGCGATCTCGGCGCGCAGCGCGCGCATACGCAGCGCGTTGCGCGCGTTCTCCAGCGCCAGGTCGAGCCATTGGCGCTTCAGGCCGCGCTGCGGTACGCGCAGCTCGAGTGTCCGACCAGCGGCGCGCTCCAGCGCCTGTCTCAGCGCCTCATGGTCCGCCAGCGTGATATTGATGAGTATTTCCGGCGGCGCCGGCTCGCGGCTGTAGTACAGCAGCAGGAAATCCGTCAGCGTATCGGCCGGCTCACTGAGCGCACTGCCTGGAAAGTGACTGCCGGTGCCCAGGTTCTGGCCTTCGCGCACCGGCAACACGCAGATCGCGTACTGCCCCGGCTCACCGGCGATCGCGATCACGTCGATGTCGGCCCGGCGCCGGGCACTGGCGATCTGCTGCGCGCGAATTTCCTGAAGCTC
>DASXYW010000037.1:0-22344 GCA_036502265.1 Steroidobacteraceae bacterium
CTTTTGGCATGGGCGCGGTATTGGCGGCGCTGACCTCGTCGGCCAACAATGTCGCCGCGATGCACGATCGCACCCTGGCGCAGTGGATCGCGCTCAACGTCGTGGCCGACACGCGTCTGAACCTGCAGGCACCGAGCGCCGGCAGCACCGAGGGCGACGTCACATCGTTCGGCAATTCCAACTGGCACTGGCAGCAAGACGTCGCCGCGGTGCCGATGATTCCAGGGCTGCTGGAGGTCGTGGTACGCGTGCGGCGCACCGCCACCAGCTCGGCCAAGGACAAGTTCAGCGGCTTTGGCAGCTCCAGCAGTTCCAGCGGCGGCCTGACCAGCCTGAGCAGCTCGTCGGTGTTCAGCAGCTCATCTTCCCTCAACGGACCGAGCGCATTTGCCAGTTCCAGCGGCCTGGCAGGATTCAGCTCCAGCTCGGGCGCCACCGCCGAGGCGGTGACCCGGGGCCTGCCCAAGATCTCCAATTCCAACGCGGGCAAGGATCAGAACTGGATGGCCACGGTGATCGGCTTTCGCGGCGATTCGGTCGCGGTCGCCAGCGGTGAGGCGCCCGACTGGACCGGCACCGCAGTGGCTGGCGCACCGGGCTCGAGCAGCAGCTCGAGCAGCAGCGGCGGCTCGAGCTCGGGCTCACTTCTCAACCCGGGCAGCAATCCGGGCGGCGGCTCGTCCCTGGGCGGCAGCTCGCCGACTGCGCCGACCTCGCCGCTCAGCGCGCCGCCCGGCGCCACGTCCGGGTCATCGGGCGGACAGTGAGCACGATGAGCATACGGCGCGCGTGTGGCTTCACGCTGGTCGAGTTGCTGGTGGCGCTGTTCATCACTGCGATCATGTTTGCATTCGGCTATCGCGCGCTGCAGCAGGCGCTGACCAGCCGGCGCGAACTCGATGAACAATCGGCGCGGCTGCTCGCCGTGCAGCAAGCGTTGCGCACGATCGAGCAGGATTTCGAACTGCTGGCCCCACGCCCGGTGCGCAATCTGATCGGCGATGGCTATCTGCCGGCGGTCACCGCAGTGCAAATGAGCGGCCTCAGCGGTCTGAGTTCGACCTTGAGCAGCAGTAGCAACCGTTTTGGCAGCAGCTTCGCCAGCCCCGGCGGATTGGGCAGCAGTAGCATGCTCGGCGGCAACACGCCACTGGTCACCTTCACCCGCGGCGGCTGGACCAATCCGGTGGGTATCGAGCGCAGCGAGCTGCAGCGCGTCGCCTACTCGGTCGACAAGGGGGCGTTGATACGCCAGTACTATCCGGTGCTCGATGCCACCGAGGCGGTGCAACCGGTCACCCGAACCCTGATCGATCACGTCAAGAGTTTCAGCATGCGCTTCATGGATTCGGGTCATAACTGGCAAAATGGCTGGCCGCCGGTCACCACTGGCGGGCCGATCATGACCGCCCCGCGGCTGCGACCGATTGCGGTCGAGGTCACCATCGAGCTGGACGACTGGGGCGTGCTGTTGCGGCACATCGAGGTGGCCGGATGACGCGCTCGCGGCATGCGCAGCTTGGCATTGCACTGATCACCGCCATGGTGCTGGTGGCGATTGCCGCAGTGCTGGCCACCGCAATCGGATTTGCCAGCGCCATGTCGGCGCGCCGTGCCAGCACGATGTTCGGCGCCGATCAGAGTCTGCTCGCCGGCGAAGGCGCCGAGGCCATGGCCGCCTATGTGCTCAAGGTCTCCAGCAGCCCGACCGCCGCGGTGTCGATGGATCAGTACTGGGCCCAGCCCTACGGTCCGTACCAACTGGGCGAAGGGGTCACGCTGGAGTATGCCCAGATCGAAGATCAGCAGGGCAAATTCAATATCAACAATCTGGCCTCGGGCGGCAGCAGCGATCAGGCCCAAGAGCTGCTGTTCCAGCAATTGCTCGAGCGGCTGGGACTGGAGACCAAATGGGCGGGGCTCATCGCCGATTGGGTCGACGTCGACAATGAGCCCAACAGTCCCGACGGTGCCGAGGACAGCGTCTACCTGACACAATCACCGCCGTATCGCGCGGCCAATATGCCGGTCACGAGCATCTCCGAGTTGTTGGCGCTGCCGGGTTTTGGCCGTGACCGCTACAACAAGCTTGCGCCCTACATCGCCGCGCTGCCGCCGGGCACCACCATCAATGTTTGCACCGCCTCGGGCGTGCTGCTCGACGCCCTCAGTGGCAAGACCGAATACAGCACCGATGCGTCGGTCCTGACCAATGGCCGCAAGAACAATGGTTGCTTTCCGCCCTTGAACGTGTTTCAGGCAAGCCTGCCGCAGTCGCAAAAGAATCTGTCGGGCATTGTCGACATGAAGTCGTCCTACTTCCGGCTGCGCTCGGTCATCACTATTGGCACTGCCCGGTTCACCTTGTACTCTCTCTTGTACCGCGACCCGAGCGGGCAGATGCGCCCCATACTCAGAACCTTCGGGACGGAATGAACATGGCGGAGTGGCTCATTCTGCATCTGTCGCGTGGTCTGGAGCAGCGCTGCGGCTGGATGCTCTGCGACGAGTACGGCCAGGCGCTAAGTGCACCGCGGGTAGGGCCGCTGGCGCAGGCCGCGGGCGAGGCTGCCGGCCGCCGGATCGCCGCGATCGTACCCAGCAGCGACGTGCTGATGACCTCGGTGGAGCTACCGTCCAAGGGCGGCGTGCGTCCCCAGCAGGTGGCGCCCTACGCGCTCGAGGAACAGCTGGCGGCCGACATCGAGACGCTGCACTTTGCGGTCGGCGGCCGCGACGCGATCAGCGGCCGCACCGCGGTCAGCGTGGTGACCCGCGCCCTGACCGAGCAGTGGCTCGCGAGCCTCAGCGCCGAGGGTCTGGCAGCGGAAGTGCTGTGCGCCGAGGCCGCGCTGCTGCCGGATAACCCGGGTCACACGGTGGTACTGCTCGACTCCGATACCGTGAGCGTGCGCCGCGCCGGACAGGCACCTACGTCACTGCCGGCGGATGATCTGGCGATCACACTCGAAGCGGCCCCGGGTGCCCAGCTGTCGGAAGACCATCTGATCATCTATGCCACGCCGCAGGACTGGCATCGCCACGCGGCAGGCGCCGAAGCGCTGCGCGCCCGCTGCGCCAGCCTCAAGGTGCAGCTGCTGAACGCCGGCCCGCTGCCGCTGCTGGCACCGCAGCTCATGCAGGGCCACTTCGTTAATCTGCTCGCAGGGGATTTCGCGCTCAAGAAATCCTTCGGTGGCGACTGGCGCCGATGGCGGCTGGCGGCCGCCCTGGCCGTCGCCCTGTTCGCGGTCCACGTCGCCGGCCTGTCGCTCGAGCTGCTGCAACAGCAACACAGTGAACGGGCGCTTGATAGTGCGATCGGCGATCTGGCGCGACGTGCCATCCCGGGCGACCCAGGCACCGGTGCGGTACGCACCCGGGTCGAGCGGCGGCTGCTAGTCCAGGGACAAGGTGGCAATGCCGGTCTGCTGTCGGCACTGGCCGCGCTGGCGCAGGCGATCAATGGTGTCAATGGGGCCTCGGTGCAATCGCTCAGTTATCGTGAAGGGGGTTTGGATCTGAAGCTCAAGGCCAGCGATGCGGCCAGCCTGGAACGTGTCGATCAGGCGCTGCGCAGCGGCGGCTGGCAGGCCGATCTGACCTCTGGCGCGGTGGCCGGTTCGGCCTATGAGGGCCGGGTACAGATGCGGCCGGCCGGCACTTCCACCGCCGGCGGGCACCACCCATGATCGAGCGTCTGCTGCAGTACTTGCGGGGCCTACAGCCGCGTGAGCGCCGGTTCGTGCTGCTCGGCGCCCTGGCCACCGTGGTGCTGATTGTCGTGGCCGCGGTGCTACCGCTGCAGCGAAGTGTCGCCGCGACCACCTCGCGCGTCGAGCGCAAGCGCGATGACCTGCAGTGGTTGCGATCGATGGCACCGCAGCTTGCCGGGCTGCAGGACCACCAGCGTCCAGCGCTGCACGAATCGCTGGTGGTGCTGGTGGATCGCACGGCCCGCGAGTCAGGCTTGACCAAGAGTCTGGTCGGCAGCCAGCCGAGCGGCGATGGCGGGCTCAGCGTGCGTCTGGACCAGACCGCGTTTGATTCACTGGTGGCGTGGTTGTCGCAACTGCGCGAGCGTTACGGGGTGAACGTGGACTCCGCCACCATCGACGCCGGCAAGGGCAACGGCATCGTCACGGCGACACTGGTGTTGCACGCGGGCTGATCATTGCGTCTGGCGCTCATTCTCGCCGTCCTGGTGTTTGCGATCACCCTGTTGGTGCGCCTGCCGGCGCGCGCGCTGCGGCCGTTACTACCCAAGGAAGTGGTGTGCGGCACGCCTGGAGGCACGGTCTGGAGCGGTTCGTGCGAGGAATTGCGCGTCAGCGGTGTGGCGCTGGCGGGGCTGTCCTGGAGACTGCATCCGCTGGCGCTGCTGCGATTGCGGCTGGACGCCGACCTGGCCAGTGATGACCCATCGGCCCCGGGGCACGCGCACGTGCAGGTGGCGCCTGGCGGCAATTTATCGATCACCGGCCTGGTCGCCAGCGCAACGTTGCCGGGCCGATTCGGGTCGCTGCCGGCCGGTGCCAGCGGAATCTTGCTGCTGGGGATCGACTCGGCGCAGGTTCAGGATGGTAATCCGACCGCGATCCAGGGTGCGTTCGAATTGCGGCGACTGCACCTGGCCAATCCTGGCGTGGATCTGGGCAGCATCGAGCTGCGATTCCCACCGCGCACTCCGGGAAGCGCACTGGCCGGGCAATTGCGCGACCTGAGCGGGCCGCTGTCGCTGGCCGGCACTGTGACCCTGACGCCTGCGGGCGGCTACGACCTGGAGGCCTCGGTCGCGGCCAAGGATCCGGCCGATGCCCAACTCGGGCAGGTTTTGCAGATGCTGGGCCCCGCCGATGCCGCCGGACGGCACACGCTATCGGTGGCCGGTACGCTGTAGCGCCTCGCACTGCGGGTCTGCTAGGGCACGCCGGCTTTGATCTCGCGAAATTCCCCCAACAGCGGAAAATACAGCGCCAGGCGCGGCGGCCGCCCGTCGCGCGCTCCGACCAGGCCGGCATAGCGCGCTAATTGCGCTTGGTAGCGCTGCGCCTCACTGTCCAGAAAGAGCCGCACGGCACCGCCCTCGTGCGTGCTGGTCTTGTAATCGATGATCCAGCGATCGCCGCGCTCATCGGTCAACAGGCGATCGATGATGATGTTCACCACGCGGCCCGCGTGCAAGCCGGTCAGTCGCCATTCGCTGCGAGCATCCGGGTGCGAGGCGGACAGAAGCCAGCGGCCGCGCTCATCTTCGAGCGTGGATTGCAGCGCCTGCGCCACTCGGTCCGCCGCCCGGGCGCGCTCGGCTGCGGGCACGCCCAACTCAGCCAGCCACTGTTGGTAGTCGCGTGCGCTCCGATAGCCCGCCGCAGCGCCTTCCGTGGCCAGCCGGTGCAGCTCCGCGTGCACGATGGTGCCGACCGCACGTGCGCTCGCGCCCACCCAGCTGTACTCGGGGATATCGGCGGACTCGGGCGATCCGAGGCGCAACCGCCGCGACGCCACCTCGATTGCTGCGGCAGCCGGCGGTGCCGATAGCGACCAGTCGGCCGGCAGCCGCGACAGCCCCGATGTCTGCGACGCAATCGATGCATCCGCGCTCAGACGCGTTGTTGCCATCGGCGGCGCGGCCACGGGCAACGCGAGAAACTTCTCGGCGACCGCCGGCCACAATACGGCGAGCAGCGAGCCGCTCACGGGCGAATCGACCGCGGCCCCCAGCAGATGCAGCTGCCGACGGGCGCGGGTCGCGGCAACGTACAGCAGGCGTGCGCGCTCGAGTTGTGCGCGCTGACGTCGCAGAAGCTTGATGTAGTTCGCCAGTGACGGGCCGCGAGACTCCTCGGTGCTGGCGCGAATAGGGGCCAGCAGCAAGTCGGTCCCCTGGCTACTACGCGGCAACTCAATCCAGTGCAGCAGCGGATCGGGCGGTGTCCGCAAGCGCCGATGCAGCCCTGGGAGGATCACCACGTCCCACTCCAGCCCCTTGGCTGCATGCATTGTCATCAGCTCAATCGCCCCCGATTGTGGAGGTGATGCTGACCACAGTTCATCGGTAAGCTCATCGATGCCTTCGCCTACCAGCCGCTCTGAATCGAGGTGCAGGGCCAAGGCGTCGAGGAAACGCTGCGCGTCGATCTGCTCGACGGCGCCGCGATGAACCGCCGGCCCTGCCAGCCGCAGCCAGCAATGCTCGACCCGCTGCCACAGCGGCAGGCCGCGTTCCGCACCCTCGATCGCGGGCGCCAGCGCCGCGCACACCCTGGCGATGCGCCGCTGTGGGCCGCAGCTGAGCGACCCATCGGTCAATCGCTTCAACGCACTGAATAGGTCGGCGCCAGCACCGCTCAGCGCGGTATCCATCTCGGCAAGCGTCAGAGCGCACCAGGGTGCGCGCAGCAAGGTCAGCCATGCGGTGCGATCGGCCCCGTGCAGCAGGGCGCGCGTCAGGGCCGACAGGTCGCGCACCACGGGCCGATCTCGCAGCCGCTCCAGATCGATGCCCCGCAGGTTGAACCCCGCGGCCCGCAACCGCGCCGCCGGCAGCTGAGCATGCTCGCGGCCGGCTACCAGGATCGCAATGGTGGCCTCCGGATTGGCCTCGCGTGCTGCGCGCACGATCTGCACCACCCGCTCCGCTTCAGCGAGCGGATCCTCGGGCGGCAAGCGATGCAAGCACGCGGCGCCTTGGCCGTCGAGCGCTGCGCCTGGCGGCGGCAGCGACGGCAAATAACGGATAGCCGCGAGACGGGCATCGTTGTCCGCCGGAAACACCGGCGCGAAGTGCTCGTTGACCCATCGGATCAGCGGCGGTGTGGAGCGAAAATTATGGCGCAGTTCCAGCGATTCGAACCTGATCTCGCCGATGCCCTGGTCGCGCGCTTGCAGGAACAGGCCGACCTCGGCTTCGCGAAACTGGTAGATCGACTGCATCGGATCACCGACTACGAATAGCGTGCGTGCGTCGCCCGCGCCCCAACCTGCAGTCAGGGCCTGCAGCAGCTCGATCTGCTCGACCGACGTGTCCTGAAATTCATCCACCAGGATGTGACGCAGGGCGCCGCCGGCCCGCAGCGCGAACTCGGTCGGAGCCCCCTGCTCACTCAGCGCACTGCGAGCCGCTCCCGCCACATACGGGTAATCCACGCCCGTTCCGCTGGCGAACACCAGCTGCAGCTCGGCAGCTGCGCGTGTCAGCAGCAGCGCCAGCGCCTCCAGTGCCTCGCAGTCATCCGCCTCGAGGCGCGCCGCGGGCAGATTGCGCAAGCCCCGGCACAGTGGATGCGAGTCTGGTACGGCAGCCAGTCGCTGCAGCCATGTCTGCACCTGATCCTTCATGGCCCGATCCGTGGGCGGAAACCCGTCCTTGACGGTGAAGCTGCGGCGCCATTCCTGCTCCCCCGTCAGCGTCAGAGCGCACAGGGAACGCCAGTGCGGCAGCGATTCAGGCTGGGCGCTCAGGTGTACCGGAGCTTGCGCGCCGGCGGCATCGACACCCAGGCGTTGCCGGCGAGCGTAATTCAGCAGCTGCTCGGCTTCGCGCAGCAGCGCCGAAGGAATCGCTGCCACCAGCCTGGCCAGTTCGGCGCTCAGCACCGATTGCAGGCTCTCCTCGACCCTTCGCACCAGTCCGCCATCTGGCGTACGCAGCACTCGCGGTAACCAGTGCGAGCGCTGCCCGAGCATGTCGGCCAGCAGCTGTTCGACCTTGCCCCAGTCATTGTCCAGACGGTCGAACAGTCGTTCCACGGCCGCCGCGATCGCCGGCTCTTCCGCCGTCCCTTGCAGACAGCGCCGCGCGGCACCTCGGTACAACACCGAGGCTGCAGCGGCGATCTCGAGGCTCGGACCAGAGCGGGCCGCAACCGGCAGCTGCGTGGCCAACCAGTGGTTGAGCGCATCGATGGTCTCGATCCGCAGCCGTGACGGATTTTGCAGCAGCGTCCAGCTGCGCTGCGCGTCCCGCTGGTGCGCCGCCTGCAGCAACTCGGGTGCGATACCGGTGACCGCGGCGCCGTCGCGCGCCGCCTGCAGCGCCGATAGGACGCGCCGGCGCATCTCGGCGGCTGCCTTGCGCGTGAACGTGATCGCAAGAATCTGCTCAGGCTCCTCCACGCTCGCCAGCAACGCCAGGAAGCGCGCCGTCAGCACCGTGGTCTTGCCGGATCCGGCCGGGGCCTGCAGCAACATCGAGCGACGCACATCCAGCGCCTCGCGCCGGGCATGCCGATCGAGCTGTTCGGCCTGGGCATCGGTCGCGGCGGCGATCAGGCTCATGACTCGTTGCTCTCGGCTACATCGTCGGCCGCCAGTTCGGCGGCTTCGAGCACCTGCGGGTCGACCCGACACAGCATCTGCAGGTGGCAGTGGGTACAGGCATTCTTAAGCGGTTGCACGGCTGCGTAGCCCGACAGGTATTCAGCCATCAGGAGCTCGAGCTGCCCGGCCCAGCGCCGCATCAGTTCGGGCCACGCCGGAGCGCCCTGTGGCGGCGGCTTGAGCTTGGGCACCCGTCCCGTGCGATCGGCCAGGCCACGAATCCCCAGCCCTTGCGATTGCATATGCAGCATCAGTACCGCGCACACCCCGGTGCCGGCGGCCAGCGCATAAGCAGGCAGTTGCGGTTGGGCCAGACGTTCGGCGGCGGCGTCAAACGGTCGCGCCGCACCACTCTTGTAATCGATGACCGCCAGCGCGCCATCGGCCAGACGGTCAACGCGATCCGGCCGCAGGGCAAGCGTGGCACCGCCGAGGGTTAAGGCCAGCGGTGACTCGGGCGATTGCACCTGAAACACCTCGCGCGTGCGCTCCCATTCCAGCAAGCGGTCGATCAGGCGCGCCGCACGCGCGCATTCCCGGGTCAGCAGTTCGGCCGAGAACCCGCCGGGCTGGCGCGCATCTTGTGCTGCGGCAGCCTGCGCGACACATCGGCGCACACGCTCGCGCGCCTGCTCACGATCCAGGTTGAGCAGAGCGGTTGAGTCGCGCGTCTGGCGCCAGAAGCTCTCCAAGGCGGCATGCAGCAGCTGGCCGCGTCGGCTGCGATCGATTCCGGGCGCAGGCTCGGGCAGCTTGCAGGCCCGTAGCCGCAGTTCCGTAAACCCGCGAAACGGACAGAGTGATTGCAGTTCCAATATGCGTACACCGTGGGACAGGTGCACGCCCGGCGTTACCGGCGGACCGCTGCTGTCGGCCCACGATTCCAGCGGCGGTGCCTGGGTCGCGATCCAGCGTGGCAGATCGAGCTCATCATCGGTCGCGGGCGCCGCCGCCGCGTCAGCCAGCAGCGGGCTGGGGTCATTCGGGACGCCCGCTTCGCTGCGTGACCAACTGAAAACACACTCGCCGGCATGCGCCCGCCACTGTTGCAGGCGCTGCTGTGCCAGGGTCAGCTGTCCGGCCGCGCTGGCTTCGGGCAGTCCCGACTGCTGCTGCGCCAGCGGCGGCAACAATGGATCGGGCCGCGCCGGCGCGGGCCACAGATCGGCGGACAGCCCGCCGATCCAAATGCCGTCGTAGCGCACGACCGGATTCTCCAGGCTCGCCGTCACGCTCACCGGCACATCGTCGGTCGCCGGCTCAAATGTCGCGCGCTGCGCCAGTTGCTGGAGCAATTGGGCCGCTTCGAGGCCGCTCAGCTGCCCGTGCAACGAGCCGATCGCGGCAACATCGCCCAGCACCTCATCGAAGCGCACTCGCACCTGATGCTCATCGCTTCCCAGTGGCGATGCCCCGGGCCAGCCGCAGCGCCGCAACAGGTCGGCAAAACGCTGGCCCCAGGCGCCAATCCCGGCCGGTTCCGCCACGCTCGCCAGTGCCGCGGACAGCACCTGCAAGGGCGCCGCCGCCGCCCCCCACTGCGCGGCCGCGACGCTCAGCGCCGCCAGCACCCGCGGGGAAATCTCGGCGATATTGTGCTCGCGCAGCCGCAGCTCCAGTTGCAGCGAACCCTCCCGCTCCAGCGCGCTGAAATGCGGCGAGCGCAGCAGCGAGCTAAAGCGCGCGAACGGGACCGGACCGGCCACCACGGCAATCAAATCAAGCGCGGCGGCCGCCAGCGCATAGCCGGTCAGGGGCCGGCCTCCTTCGACCGCAAACAGCGACACCCCGGCGCTGACCCCACCCGAGAGCAGGCCAGCAAAGTCCAGACGCTGCGACAGCGCGCGTTCGTAGAGATGGCGCTGCTGCGCCAGTCGCGGAACCACCAGCAGCAGTCGAGTCTGCGGATCGCGGCTGAGGCGTACCCAGCACCACTGCGCGGCCGCATGGGCCTCGCCGGATGGATCCTCGCAGGCCGTGACGGTGGCAGGCCTGGCGGCCGCGGCCGACTCGGACGCACCGAGCACGCGTACCTCGTGCTGCTGCAGCCAGCGCTGTCGCGCCGGTCCGAGCGCGCTAAAGCCGGTCAACACCACGCCCGGCGGCGGCCGCACAAACGCCGCGCAGTCCTGCCACGAGGTGCTGCCAATCGCGTCTAGCTCCTGGCAGCGACGCCGAAAGCCGGCGCGCGCACCCCGTAGCACTGCGGTCTCGGCCGAGGTCGCAGTCGGCAGCTGCAGTCCGAAATCATCCATGCGCCCGACGGCGCGGCGCACCGGATCGATCAGCCCGTCAGGCATCAGCACACCGAAGTCGCTGCAGGCCTCGCGCACGACTTCACGCCACAGCAGCCATTCCTCCGCCGAAGACAGCCGACGTGGCAGAGGTTCGAAGCGCGCGCGAGCCGCATCCAGCTCGCGCTCCAGCCAGCCACTCCATGGCAGCACGTCGGGACTGTTCCAGACCCGCAGTCCGGCCGCGAGCATCGCGCTGCTGTGTGCCAGTCGCACAGCCGTGGCACGCTGGCGGCTTGGCACCACGAGCGTGCCGCCGCTCTCTAGATGGGTCAGCAGCTCGGAATTAAGCTCAAGCAACTCAGGAGATTATCGATGAAACTGTAGAATTTACTTAAAGCGCGATTGGGCCTCGACCACGGTCCCGCGGCGACTTCGTGGCTCGGCGGCAGCCTGCCCGTCGAGCAATTCCTCAATGCGAGCAAAAACGGTTCGCAGCGTGGCCGCATCCGGCAGCGTGGTCACCCGAAAGTGATTGCGGTAGGGGACGTTGAAGCTCACGCCCGGGGCGACCAGCACGTGTTTCTGCTCCAGCAGATCCAGCGCGAACTGCTGGTCGTCAAACTCCGGCAGAGCGCGCGCATCTACCCCGATGAAGCCGTACATGGCCCCATCCGGACGCGCCAGGGTCAGATAGCGGCTGGCGGCCACCGCCTCGATGATCGCGCGCCGCGACTCGTACAGTCGCCCGCCGGGGCGCACCAATTCGTGAATGCTCTGGTAGCCGCCGAGCGCGGTCTGCACCGCCCACTGTGCCGGAACATTGCTACACAGGCGCAGCGAAGTCAGCAGTTCCAAAGCTGCCAGATAATCCGTCGCTCCGTGCAGCCGCCCGGAGAATACGGCCCAGCCGACCCGATAGCCGCAGGCCCGGTAGATCTTCGACAAACCCGAAAGCGTGGCACACAGCGTATCGCGCACCACTGTGGCCATCGGAATCGACTCGGCGCCGTCGTAGACCATTTGATCGTAAATTTCATCGCTGAACACCACCAGCTGGTGGCGCTCGGCCAGGCGCGCGATGGCCTCCAGCACGGCGCGCGGGTAAGCGGCACCGGTCGGATTGTTGGGATTGATGATGACGATCGCGCGTGTGCGTGGGGTGATGAGCTTTGCCAGCTCCTGCGGATCAGGAACGAAGCCGTTCTCCGGCCTGCACGGGTAGTGCACCGTCCGGCCGCGGTTGAGATTCACCGAGGCAGTCCAGAGCGGATAGTCCGGACTGGGCACCAGTACTTCGTCGCCGTCGTTGAGCAGCGAGCGCAGCACCAGGTCGATCAGCTCGCTGACGCCGTTGCCGATGAATACTTCTTCGGCGCTCACTCCAGTCACACCGCGCGCCTGCTGCTGCATGACCACCGCTTCGCGCGCCGGGAAGATGCCCTTCTGGTGGCAATAACCCTCGCTGTCGGACAGGTTTTCGATCATCGCCAGGCGCATGGTCTCGGGCGTGCGAAAACCGAACAGGCGCGGGTTGCCGATGTTCAGCGAGATGATCTCGTAGCCTTGGCGCTCCATTTCGTGCGCCCGTCGCGCCAGCCGGCCGCGGATCTCGTAGCGAACGTTCTTTAAGGAATCGCTGGGCGTGACGGTGTGATCAGGGCTCATCGCCCAAGACTAACCTGTCTGGCAGCGGCGCGCACGGACGCCAGCCGCGGTCACGCATAACGCGTTGACGCGCGCTACACCTGGGTCAATACCTGCTCGGCGGACGAGACCTTAAACTGCCCCGCGGCCTCGACATCCACGTGCTTGGCGACCCCATTGTCCACCACGATGGCGAAGCGCTGACCGCGCATGCCCATGCCGAAACCCTTCGCATCCAGTTCCAGGCCCAGGGCACGCGCGTAATCGCCGTTGCCGTCGGCCAGCATCAGTACCTTCTCGCCGCTGCCGGCATGCTTGCCCCAGGCGCTCATGACGAACACATCGTTGACGGCCATGCAGGCGATCGTGTCGATGCCCTTGCCCTTGAACTTGTCAGCCATGCCGATGAATCCGGGCAGATGCTTGGCGTCGCAGGTCGGCGTGAAAGCGCCGGGTACCGAGAACAGCACCACCCGCTTGCCGTTGAACAACTCCGCCGTGCTGAGGTCCTTGGGTCCCTTGTCGGACATGGTCTTGAACTTGCCCTCGGGCATGCGCTCACCGGCTTTGATCGTCATGGCGCGATTCTCCTGACAGGATAAGGTGGCTGATTTCAGGCGTTGTGCGTGCGCAATGCCCACAGCTTGCCGAGCCGAGCATATCCGCTGTTGCTGGACGAGCTGACCTTGTCGAAAGCTTTCTGTGCTTCGGCCGCGTTGTGCAGGCGCATCTGAGCAATGCCGAGCAGCACGTTGGCCTCATCCGGGCTCTTGAGGCTGCCCTTGGCGATGCCCTTGCTGATCGCCGCCACGGCCTTGTCCGGCTGACCATAACTCAGATAAGCCCCACCGATCTGCACCAGCGCATCCCCGTTCGCGGCGTTCTGGGCGGAGCGCTCGTTATTCGCCAGATTGGCCTGGTCGGTCGCGGCGCGCTGTTTGGCGCCATCGAGCAGATGCTGATAACGATCCTTGTCACGCTGTTCAGTGAACACGTTCTTGGCAAACGCCTGCTGCAGCACCGAAACGGTCTCGCCGGGGTAGCCGGCATCCAGGGCGATCTCGGCCATTTCGGCATAGTCGGACGGCAGTTTAAGCACGCCGACGTCATTCATCAGCCGGTAAACGTTGAGCTGCAGGTGCGCGTCCTTGATGTCCATGCGCACCAGCGAGGCCAGCGCGTTTTGCCAGTATTCGGGTTTCGGATAGTTCGCAACCAGGCGCTCGACGGCCTTGGACGCCCCGGCCTCGTCGCCGGCCTTCAGGTCGAACTGCCACAACAGCTTCAGGGTCTCTTCGTCGGGCTTCTCCGACTTGCTGACCACGTCGTTCATGGTCGCCGCGGCCTCCTTGTACTTGGCCGTCAGATACTGGCTCTTGGCGATCAACAGCAGCGTGTCAGGATCATTGGCGCCGTGCTTGACGGCCTGGTCGGCAATATCCAGCGCCTTGGCGTAGTCCTTCTGCTGGTAATAGTACCGTGCGATGTCCTTGAGCCAATTCTTTTGCTGATCCGGAGTGGCGTACTGCGACAAGGCGGCCGCCTGCAGAGCCGGGTATAAGTTACCGGCGTCCTGCTTTTGCTGATAGATCTGCACCAGCAGGATGTTGATGACGTAGCTGTCATACGGGCTTTTCTCGCCCGAGGCACCCTGTGCCTCGCGCACTTTGGAGAGCGCCTCGTCGAACTTCTTGGCGGCTATGGCGTCCTGCGCGGCCTTGAGCGGCTTGGCCACCGCCTTGCTGACCTGCGGACCGGCAGGCTGGTCGGCCGCCCATGCGGTGCCGCTCAAGCCTACACCGCCGCAGATCGACAGCAGCAGCGCGACGATTTTCAGACGATTCCTCATGGTGTTCCTCGGTAACTCCGGGAGCGCCCCCGGTGGGACTGTGCCCCCGGCAGCAGAAGCGTGGCTAGGGTGAGATGACTGAGGCGGCTGCAAGAACCGGCCGACGCAGCACTACCAGGTTGTTATTCCTCAACGAATTGACTGGTATTGACGAATCCGATCTTTTCCATGTGATTGCGCTGCGCCGATGCCAGCACCTTCGCCACGACGTCGTACTTAACGTGACTGTCAGGCGCCAGATGCAATTCAGGCTGCGGGTCCTTGGCCGCCGCTACCTGAAACTGCTGCTCGAGCTCGGCAAGCGAGGGAATGGTTTGGCCGTTCCATGAGATCGTGCCGTCGTAGTAGATGTCCAGATTGATGATCTCCGGCTGGACTTGTGGCGGCGGCTGGTTGGGATTGGGCGGCGGCATGTCGAGCTTCACCGCGTGCGTCATGATCGGCAGCGACAGAATCAGTGTTACCAGCAGCACCAGCATCACGTCGATCAACGGCGTGGTATTGATGTCGCACATCACGCTGCCTTCGCTGCTACCTACGCTCATCGCCATGGCTTTGACTCCAAAACTCTAGCGCGTGCCGCGCACGCCGTGATCCGGCTCGGTGATGAATCCGACCTTGATGAGCCCACCGCGGTTGATGGCCGCAATGACCTTGCCGACGTTTTTGTATTCGGTGTCGGCGTCGGCGCGAATATGGATCTCGGGCTGGGGCACCTTGACTGCCTCGCGTTCGATCTGCTCGACCAAGCGCTTCATATCCGTCACGTGCTGCTGGCCCCAAAACACCTCGCCGTCGGCGGTTACAGAGACAGTGATGTTCTCGGGCTTGGTCTGAGTCGGTATATTGACTGCCTTGGGTACGTGCACCGGTACATTCTTGGTGATCACCGGAATCGTGATCAGAAAGATGATCAGCAGCACCAGCATGATGTCGACCAGCGGCGTGGTGTTGATCTCGGACATGATGCCGCGATCTTCATCGGCCCCCGGCCCAATATTCATCGACATGTCGGTTGCTCCGCTGCTTTTAGGTCACCGCGCCTGCTGTCAAGTCTGGACTCGCGCGCCGCTCACCAGGTAGGCGTGCAGATCACTGGCGAAATTGCGCACGTCGTCCTGGATCATCTTGTTTCGTCGCAGCAGCCAGTTGTACGCGAGCACCGCCGGCACGGCGACGAACAGGCCGATGGCGGTCATGATCAGCGCCTCGCCGACCGGGCCGGCGACTCGATCGATGCTCGCCTGACCGGCGATGCCGATCGCGATCAGGGCATTCAGAATGCCCATGACCGTGCCGAACAGTCCGACGAACGGTGCTACCGAGCCGACCGTTGCCAGAAATGTGAGACCGCCGGAGATTTGACTGTTGACGGCGTCCACGGCTCGCTGCAGGGCCATCGTGATCCACTCGTGCAGATCGACGCGGTCGGTCAGGCGACCCTCATGGTGCGAGGCGGCTCGCAGGCCACTCTCGGCGATGAATCGGTATTCGTCCCCTTTCTTCAGCCGCTCGACACCTTCCTTGAGCGACGGCGCCGTCCAGAACTGCTTTTCGACGATCTTGCCCGAGCGTCGCAGGGCGCGCTGGTCCCAGAGTTTGGTGAACATGATGAACCAGGAGCCTAGCGACATGATCACCAGCACGCTCAGCGTCGCGCGGCTGACAATGTTGCCATTCACCCACAGCGGGATCAGGCCGTACGGCGTGTCGGTACTGGTGGCTGCGGTCGCTGCGGTGGTGGCTGCTGCGGTGGCGGTAGCGGTATCCATAATTTTCCTCGTTTAGATCGTTCCCGCTGGGCGCAAACCCGGCGGCCTAAAAGCCATGCCTCGTTACAACGATTAGTTAGTCCGATGATCAACCCGATCCGGCGTGAAGTTCGAATTTCACTGGCAACGTCGGGCAACTGGCGACCGGCTTGCCCTCCGAGGTCGCCGGCTTGAAGCGAAATGCGTGTGCGACCTTCAGCGCCGCCTCATCGAGCAGCGGATGCCCGGTGGTGTTCGCAATCTCGGCCGAATCGATCTTGCCGGCCGCCGAGACACAGATCTTGACGATGGCGCGCCCCTCCTCGCCGTTACGACGCGAGGATTCGGGGTAATAATCCTGTACGTCCGGTACATAGGTCGCCTTGACCGGAGTGCCCGGCGTGATCGCGCGTGGCGGCGGCGGCGCAGGCTGGGTCGTGATGTTGGTGATCGGTGGCGGAGGCATGTCCACCGGCACGGTGATGTTGATGTCCGGTGCGACCACCTGCACCGGCGGCCGTTCTTTCAAATCCACCGGCGGCGGCGGCGGCGGCAGTTCCTTGGGCTTTTCCTGTTGGATGATGTTGGTTTCCAGAATTGTCTGGACGTAGCGCGCACCTTCATTGGCAAAGCCGCTGATGAATGCCCAGATGACCAGCACGTGCACCGCGATGATCGCGGCAAAGGCGACGACGCGCCGCTGCATGTAACTCGAATCGTGGGGCGCGTAGTAAGTCATCGTGGTACCGCCGGGTGTCCTCGGGGACTGCTAAACGAATGACCATCCGTCCAGCGGAAGGCTTCGTGAGCGATATTTATTGTCATACGAATTCGGCGCTACCCCGGCACAACACGTTAAATGCGACCGCTGCCTTGGAGCCCCCCCGCCAGCGGACTGCTCTTCAGCGGCGCTTCCCTCCCCCGAGCGTTACCCGGCCGATCAGGCTGTTCTTTCGCAGCTGCGCCAGAGCGCGGACCGACACAAGCGCCGGAACTTTAACTGCTAGTGGGAGCGGTGACAACCCTCGCTGGAACCGTGAACTTATTGCACCTTAATCAAACCACACCGCAATTAGATTAATCCGAGATCGGAGCACAAACGGCAATACTTGACATCAGCGATCTGCATCACTGACGTCGGTGACCGCGCCATAGGAGGCGCTACTGACCACGCGGGCATATTTGGCCAGCACGCCGTGCCGGGCATACGCCCGGCGCGGCTTCCAGGACGCACGACGACGCTTGAACTCGGCGGCGGAAACCTCCGCCTCGATACGCCGCAGCCGGGAATCGATGGTGATCCGATCGGCATTGCGTAGCAGCGCTAGCGGGCCTCCCAGTGCGGCTTCCGGACAGACGTGGCCAACCACGAAGCCGTGGCTGCCGCCGGAAAAGCGGCCGTCGGTGATCAGCGCGACCTTGCCGCCCAGGCCGCGGCCGGTGAGTGCGCCGGTCGGACTGAGCATCTCGCGCATGCCGGGTCCGCCCCGCGGACCTTCATAGCGGATGATGATCACGTCGCCCTCTCGCACCCGAGCGCCAAGAATCGCGGCGGTGGCTGCCTCCTCGCCATCGAAGACGCGCGCCGGACCCGAAAAGCGCAGGCCCTCTTTCCCAGTGATCTTGGCCACCGCACCCTCGGGGGCAACGTTTCCATACATAACAACGAGATGACTATCCTTTTTAATGGGATCTGACAGCGGGCGGATAATGTCCTGGCCGGACGGGTAGTCGGTGACTGACGTCAGGTTCTCTGCCACGCTGCGTCCCGTCACTGTCACACATTCCCCGTGCAGCAAACCGGCCTGAAGCAGGCGCTTCATCAGCGGCTGGATGCCGCCGATCCGGACCAGCTCGGACATCAGATAGCGGCCGCTGGGCCGCAGATCCGACAGCACCGGCACGCGTCGGCCGATGCGCGTGAAATCATCCAGCTTCAGGCGCACCCGCGCGGCCTGCGCCATCGCCAGCAGGTGCAGCACCGCATTGGTCGAGCCGCCCAGTGCGATCACGGTCGTAATGGCATTCTCGAACGCACGGCGTGTGAGGATGTCGCGCGGTCGAATGCCCTGCGCCGTCAGCTGCACCACCGTCGCTCCAGCCCGACGGCAGTCCTCGAGCTTGTCCTGGCCCACGGCCTCCTGGGCGGAACTACCTGGCAGACTTAAGCCCAGCGCCTCAATCGCCGAAGCCATGGTGTTGGCGGTGTACATGCCACCGCAGCTTCCCGGTCCGGGAATCGCGCTGCGCTCGACCTCGAGCAATTGCGCGTCGCTGACCGTGCCGGCGGCGTGGCCGCCGACGGCCTCGAACACCGAAACGATGTCGCGCCGCTGAGCGCCCGGCTGAATGGTGCCGCCGTAGACGAACACGGCGGGTCGGTTGAGACGCGCCAGCGCCATCGCGCACCCTGGCATGTTCTTGTCGCAGCCGCCGATCGCCACCAGGCCATCAAAGCCCTCGGCGCCGGCCACGGTCTCGATCGAATCGGCGATCACTTCGCGCGATACCAGCGAGTAGCGCATGCCGGGAGAGCCCATCGAGATGCCGTCGGATACGGTGATGGTGTTGAACACCACACTCTTGCCGCCCGCAGCATCGGCACCTGCGGCCGCCGCACGCGCCAGCTGATCGATGTGCATGTTGCACGGCGTGAGCTGCGCCCAGGTGGAGGCAATGCCGATCTGCGGCTTGCCGAAATCCTCATCGCGAAATCCGACCGCGCGCAGCATGGCGCGCGAAGGCGATTGCTTGACCCCGTCCACCACCTGACGCGACCAGGCGCGCGGATCGGGCGGCCCACGGCGGCTGCGGCGCATGCGCGTGTCATCGGCATTCATGGATTCGCTCCTTAACTGTAGCGATGGCGGATGAGCTGATACAGCGCCCGAACACATTGTGCCTCGGCGCCCACCGGTCGCCCCGGGCGATCCTTCGGATTCCAGGCATAAAGATCGACGTGCAGCCAGCTTGGCGTCGCGGTGACGAAGCGTTTGAGAAATAGCGCCGCAATCACTGCGCCGGCGAAGGTCGAACCCGAGACGTTGTTCAGATCGGCGATCCGGCTGCTGAGCTCATCATCGTAGCCGTGCCACAGCGGCAGCGGCCACAGCGGATCGGCGTGTGCTCGGCCCAGTTCGGCGAGCTGGCGAGCCAAGGCTTCGTCGGGGCTGAATACCGCCGGCAGATCCGGACCGAGCGCGGTGCGCGCCGCGCCGGTCAGGGTCGCCAGATCGATCAGCAGGTCAGGCTTGTCCTCGTCGGCCAGGGCCAGAGCGTCGGCCAGCACCAGACGGCCCTCGGCGTCGGTATTGCCGATTTCGACCGTGAGACCCTTGCGCGAGCGCCACACGTCCCCGGGCCGGTAGGCGCCCGCGCCCGGACTGTTCTCCACCGCGGGAATGAGCAGGCGCAGGTCCACCGGGGCCTCAAGCTCGAGCAGCAAGCGCGCCAGCGCCAGCGCACACGCTGCCCCACCCATGTCCTTCTTCATGAGCAGCATGGATGCCGGAGGCTTCAGATCCAGGCCGCCGCTGTCGAAGCACACGCCTTTGCCAACCAGGGTCACGCGCGGTGCGCCGCGACGTCGCCAGCGACTATCGGCCAGGCGCGGCGCGCGCTGGCTGCCGGCACCGACCGCCGCGATCAACGGGAAGTTGCGCGTCAGCGGCTCGCCCACGTGCTCCTCGAACACTCCGCCATGAGCGCTGGCCAGTTCGGAGGCGGCCGCGGCCAATTCGGCCGGGCCGAGCGCATTGGCCGGCGCATTGATCAGGTCGCGCGCCTGCCCCATAGCTTCGGCCGCCGCCTGCGCGTAGCGCACGTCGGCGCCGGCGGGGGCAATCAGTGCATTGGCGGTCGGCGCCTTGGCGGCGCCGCCGCGATAGCGCGTCAGCCGATAGGTGCCCAGCAGCCACCCGAGCGCCAGCTGCGTCGCGGCGTTGCTCGCGAGCGTCGTGGCGATGCGGTATTGGCCGACGGGCAGCCGTTCAGGGAGCGCGGCCACGTCCCATAGCGACAGGTCGTCGGCTGCCGAAAGATTGCCCAGTCCCCACAGTGCACCGGCGTTGCTGCCATCGGGCGCCGGCACACACAGCAGGCGACCTCTCTCGGCGACATAAGCTTGCGAGCGCGCCCAGGTGGCCTGCTCCGCGGGCAGGCGCTGCAACAGCGCGCCGAGGCTGCTCTCGGTCACGAGCCAGATCGGTACACTCGCCTCGGTGCTGTTGCCGCTCAGCAAGGTCTGCATGCAGGTGAGCTTAGCGAAATTGACAAGTGCTTGATCGTTGTGATGATATCAAAGCAGGAGCCTGAGGCATTTTCGCAACGACCCGTGCAACGCGCCCGCATTATCCTACTGTCGGTAGACCTGCTGCTCGCGCAGAGCGGTCGGGGCGGGTGCTGCCGGCGTTTCTGATCCCTAAGGAAACGGACACACCGAAACCCCGCACCGGCCACCGATGCGGGGTTTTTTGTTTTTTCAAGCGGAGTTTGGAATGACTCAGTTCTATTCAAGAAAGAACGTCGATAAGAAGGCGCTCAAGGGCGCACGCATCGCGGTGCTCGGGTACGGCAGCCAGGGGCGCGCCCACGCGTTGAACCTGAAGGATAGCGGCTTTGACGTGGTGGTCGGACTGCGCAAGGGCGGCAAGAGCTGGAAGCAGGCCAAGCGTGACGGGATGGCGGTGGCAGAACCGCCGGCGGCGGTGGGCGGCGCCGATCTGGTTGCGATGCTGGTGCCGGATATGGCCCAGGCGGGCCTGTATGCCTCGATCAAGTCCGAACTCAAGCCGGGTGCGACGCTGCTGTTCGCACACGGCTTCAACATCCACTTCAAGCAGATCAAGCCGCGCAAGGACCTCGACGTGGTGCTGATCGCCCCCAAGGGTCCCGGCGGTCTGGTGCGCCGTCAGTATCAGCAGGGACGCGGCGTGCCCTGCCTGATCGCCGTGGCCCAGGACGCGACCGGCACCGGGCACGCCAAGGCGCTGGCCTATGCCGACGGCATTGGCGGTACACGCGGAGGTGTGGTGGCCACGAGCTTCGCCGAGGAAACCGAAACCGATCTGTTCGGCGAGCAGGCGGTGCTGTGCGGCGGGGCCACCGAACTGGTGGTGGCCGGCTACGAAACGCTGGTGGATGCCGGATATCAGCCGGAAGTGGCCTACTACGAGTGTCTGCACGAACTGAAACTGATCGTCGACCTGCTGCACGAAGGCGGGCTGGCCAAGATGCATCGTTACGTCAGCGACACCGCCAAGTACGGCGATCTGACGCGCGGTCCGCGCGTGATCAACGATGCCACGCGTAAGGAGATGCGCCGCATTCTAAAGGAGATCCAGACCGGCAAGTTCGCCCGGCAGTGGATCGGCGAGACCCAGAGCGGCGCCAAGAACTATCGACGTCTGCTCAAGCGCGATCTGCACCATCCGATCGAGCGGGTCGGCGCCCGACTGCGCCAGCGCATGCCGTGGTTGAAGGACACACGCTGAGGAATCCGCGGAGACTGCCATGACACCGACTCCCGACCGGGTATTGATCTTCGACACCACGCTGCGCGACGGCGAACAGGCGCCCGGATGCAGCATGACGCAGCCGGAGAAGCTGCGGGTCGCGCGGGCGCTGGCGGAGCTGGGCGTCGACATCATCGAGGCCGGTTTCCCGGCGGCCTCCCGCGGGGATTGGGAAGCGGTCAACGCCGTGGCGCGCGAGGTGCAGGGGCCGGTAATCGCCGGACTGGCGCGCTGCTCGCGCGAGGACATCGAGCTGGCGGCGCGTGCGCTCGAGGGTGCCCCGCGTCATCGGCTACACGTGTTCCTGGCCACCAGCGCCATTCATCGCCAGCACAAGTTGCACATGGCGCAGGAGGAAATCCTGCGGCTGGCGGTCGAGGGAGTATCGATCGCGCGTGAGTACTGCGATGATGTGGAATTCTCGCCCGAGGATGCCTCACGCACCGAGCTCGACTTCCTGGCCAAGGTGGTGGAGGCAGTGATCACGGCCGGCGCCACCACCATCAATATCCCGGACACCGTCGGCTATACGGTCCCGGACGAATTTGGCGAGCTGTTCCGCTACCTGCGCCAGCACGTGCGCGGCATCGACAAGGTCACGATGTCGGTGCACTGCCACGACGATCTGGGCATGGCGGTTGCCAACAGCCTTACTGCGGTTGTGGCCGGTGTGCGTCAGATCGAATGCACCATCAACGGCATCGGCGAGCGCGCCGGCAATTGCTCGCTCGAGGAAGTGGTGATGGCGCTGGCCACGCGCTCGGCGTTCTTCAATTTGAAGTCCAACGTCAACACCTCGCGCCTGTATCCGACCAGCCGCCTCGTGTCGAGCATCACCGGCATGCCGATCCCGCGCAACAAGGCGGTGATTGGCGAGAATGCGTTCGCGCATGAGGCGGGGATCCATCAGCACGGCATGCTGCAGCATCGCTCGACCTACGAGATCATGCGGCCGGAGGACGTCGGCTTGCCACGCAGCAACCTGGTGCTCGGCAAGCACAGCGGCCGGCACGCATTCCGCGAGCGCG
>DASXYW010000038.1:0-6226 GCA_036502265.1 Steroidobacteraceae bacterium
TACGCCATGAACTGACCGCCGTAGGTCTCGGCCATCACCTTCGTCAACGCCGCCGTCAGCGTCGTCTTGCCGTGGTCCACATGACCTATCGTCCCCACATTGACGTGCGGCTTGTTGCGTTCAAATTTCTCTTTCGACATGACTACAACCTCTGGCGCGACTACTTATTGCTCAAGACTCAAACAAAACCACATGGTGCTGACGTCCGGGATCGAACCGGAGACCTCGTCCTTACCAAGGACGTGCTCTACCAACTGAGCTACGTCAGCGGATCTGCGTCACTGAGAGCACCCGGCGGCCCACTCAGCCTCTAATTCATTCGTTCACGATGGAGCGGGTGATGGGAATCGAACCCACACCATCAGCTTGGAAGGCTGAGGTTCTACCATTGAACTACACCCGCCGATGGCAACCGCAACCTGCTTCGTGTGAACCCCTCGGCTCTTCGATCCTAAGCAACTCCTTGGAGCTGCACTGTTTTACTGACGAACCCTCCCGTTTTGGTGGAGGGGGTAGGATTCGAACCTACGAAGGCGTAAGCCGGCAGATTTACAGTCTGCTCCCGTTGGCCGCTTGGGTACCCCTCCGCGAAAACGAGCCGCGTATTCTGATTTCCACCCGCAGGGGTGTCAATGCGCAGGACAGGTAAATTTTCTATGCTCGGACAGCGGGCCGCCCTCGTGGCGGCCCCGGAGCTTCGCACGTTCGTGCCGCTCGCGGAGCAGGAAATTCAACGCTGCGAACCCCTGGCGGCCGCGCCGCCGCCGCCGGCGGCCCGTCCGATTTCCCGGCGCGCCCTTCCAGCGCCAATAATAAAGAGGCGCCGGAACCCGCCAGCATGGCCTTTCCGGGCCGCCGGCGAGCTCCGCGAGCCTTTATGCTGGCACGGATTGGCACCTGATCGACTCTTTTTCGCGAAGATGTACGCCAGATCGACGCCATCCCGGCGACACGTTCAGGGCTTGTCACGGTCCCGCCCCCGTCGCACTGGCGGGCGAGCGGGCGTCACACGACGCCGCGCGCGCGCGGCCTGCCATACGGCGGGCTCATCGGAAGGGGCTGCAACGACCGCGATCGGAGCCGAGGCCGAGGCAGCCGCAGCGCCGGAGCCGGCGCTGCCCATCGTGGTCGCGCGGGTGGCGGCCAGCGACAATTGCGCGTGGAGGTCCGGCGGCACCAGCTGCCAGCGGCCGGATGCGAGCTCGCGCGGCAACTGCACCGGGCCGTAGCGGATGCGCAGCAGGCGGCTGACTTCACTGCCAGTGGCCTGCCATAGGCGCCGCACTTCACGATTGCGGCCTTCGCGCAGCACTACGCGGTACCAGGCATGCGTGCCCTCGATGCGGGTTTGGACGACGCTGTCGAAACGCGCCTCACCATCTTCGAGCCGGACACCGGACTGCAGCAGCCGGACCTGCGCGGCGGTAAGGATGTCCCGCGAGCGCACCAGGTACTCGCGCTCGACCTGAGCCGAAGGATGCATCAGCCGATGCGCGAGTTCACCGTCCGTGGTGAACAGCAGCAGACCCGAGGTCATGAAATCCAAGCGTCCGACCACGATCCAGCGACCCTGCGGCGGGGGCGGCAGCTGATCGAACACGATCGGACGGCCCTGCGGATCGCTGCGGGTGGTGACTTCGCCCAACGGCTTGTTATAGAGAATGACGGCATGGGCTGCCGCTCCAGCCCCGCTGTCCAGTGGTTTGCCGTCGAGACGGATATCGGCGCCGGGCTCGGCGCGATCGCCCAGCTGCGCGAGCTTACCGTTGACGGTAATCCGGCCGGCGCGGATCCACTCCTCGATCGCGCGGCGCGATCCGTGGCCGGCGCCGGCCAGCAATTTTTGAAGTCTTAGCACAAAGAAATCGGTTCTTAGCCGGTACCGCTCGAGGCATGGCACTATTGCGACCCCGCTAAGGGCCAGGCACCGGAATACTAGCCTAACCGAGGTATCCGCATGATCTACGACAGCATTCTGGGGACCATCGGCCGCACGCCGATCGTGCGCATCCAGCGCCTCGCGCCCGCCACCGTGACCCTGTATGCGAAGTGCGAATTCTTCAATCCGCTCTCTTCGGTCAAGGATCGCCTGGCGATCGCGCTGATCGAGGATGCCGAAGCGCGCGGCGTGCTCAAGCCCGGCCAGACGGTGATTGAAGCCACTTCCGGCAATACCGGTGTCGCACTGGCGATGGTGTGCGCGGCCAAGGGCTATCCCTTCGTCGCCGTCATGGTGGAATCATTTTCCGTCGAGCGCCGTCGCATCATGCGCATGCTCGGCGCCAAGGTCATTCTCACGCCCGCCGCGGCGCGCAGCGGCGGCATGGTGGGCAAGGCCCGGGAGCTGGCCGAAAAGCACGGCTGGTACCTGGCGCGCCAGTTCGACAGCCCGGCGAATCCGGCGTATCACCGCAACACCACGGGCGCGGAGATCCTGTCCGATTTTGCCGGCAAGCGATTGGACTACTTCGTCAGCGGCTGGGGTACCGGCGGGACCCTCACCGGGGTCGGTGAAATGCTGCGCCTGGCACGCCCGCAGACGCAGGTCATCGCCGCCGAGCCGGAGAACGCCTCGTTGCTGGGCGGCAAGCCGTTCACCCCGCACAAGATCCAAGGCTGGACGCCGGACTTCGTGCCGGCGGTTCTGAACCGCGAGGTCGCGCATCGCATCGTCACGGTGTCCGACGCGGACGCCATTGTCCAGGCACGTGCGCTCGCCAGCCGCGAAGGCATTTTCTGCGGCATCTCCTCGGGCGCGACGGTCGCGGCGGCGCTGAAAATTGCGGCCGAAGCGCCCCAGGGCACGGTCATTCTCGCGATGCTGCCGGATACCGGCGAGCGTTATCTCTCCACGCCCCTCTTTGAAGGAATCAGTGACGGTGGCGACTCCGAGCCCTGAGCTCTCGCGGCCCGCGGACTCCTCCGGCGGGGATACCAGCACGGTATTCGATGCACGCCTGTTCGCGGCGCTGCCCGATCCATTTCCGATGTGGCGCGGGGGAATGTTGCACGGGGCAAGCATTGCCTATGAAACGTGGGGGGAATTGAATCCCCGCAGAGACAATGCTGTGCTGCTCTTTACGGGGCTCTCGCCCCCGGCGCATGCCCGCTCCTGCGCCGGCAACCCGGCACCGGGCTGGTGGGAGGGCATCATCGGACCGGGCCTCGCGCTCGATACAAATGAGCTGTTCGTCGTATGCGTGAACTCCCTCGGCAGCGCCTTCGGCTCGACCAGTCCGCTATCCATCAACCCGGCCACCGGAACGCCCTACCGCATCACTTTCCCGGACCTCGCCGTGGAGGACATCGCTCGCGGCGGCTACGAGACCCTCAAGGCCCTGGGCGTTACGCGTGCGCATACCGTGGTCGGCCCCTCGCTTGGCGGCATTGCGGTGTTGGCCTACGCGGCGCTGTTTCCCGGGGCGGCACGCAATCTCATCAGTATCTCCGGCACCGCCGCAGCCACGCCGTTCGCCATTGCCCTGCGTTCGATCCAGCGTGAGGCCATCCTGCGCGACCCTGATTTCAAGGCCGGTCAGTACACCGCCGAGCGCCCCCCCGAAACCGGCATGCGCATCGCACGCAAGCTCGGGATGATGACCTACCGTTCGGCCGCCGAGTGGCTCGAACGCTTCGGTCGCACCCCGGCAGCGCCGGACATGCAGGATGGCGGCCCGTTCGGCCCCGAATTTGCCGTGCAAAGCTACCTGGAACTGCATGCGCGCCGCTTCGTACGCGCGTTTGATCCGAACTGTTATCTGTACCTGTCACGCGCCATGGATCGCTTTGACCTGCGCGCCCATGGCGAGAGCAGTCCGGCAGTGCTGAAGCGCTCGGGCGTGGAGCGGGCGCTGATCATCGGGGTCGAGTCCGACATGCTGTTCTCGATTGCCGAGCAGGCATCGCTGGCGAAGGCCTTCGCCGAGGCTGGCACCGACACGCACTATGCGCCGCTCGACTGCATCGAGGGGCACGACTCCTTCCTGATCGACATCAAGCGTTTCGGGCGGGAAATCAGCGGCTTCCTGGCGCTCGACGCCAGGCGCTAAGCAAGGATCGGCAGCGGACAGTGCAGTAGCGCGCAGGTCGTGCGCAGCAGTTCGGATTCTTCGACCTTCAGGCGGCCGTCGTTGGCGACGGTGCGCACCAAGCCCGCGATCAGCTGTTGTTTGCCCGATGGCTGCAGCTGATCCAGTTCACTCAATGCCGCGCCGGTGCGCTGCGCCCAGTCATCATAGGTGCGGTACGCGGGATAGCTCTTCAGCACACCGCCGATGCCGGCCACGTACGCGGCACCGATTTCCTGCTCGTCGTCGCTGCCGCAGCGTGCCAGCGTCGCGAACAGCACGTGCACGGACTGTGCACAATCATCCGCTGTCAGCTTGCCATACGGCGCTGCGTTACCTGCTGCATCGTTCAACATCGACTCCAGCAGCTTCGCCAGGCAGAACTCGAACACGTCGATGTTGGCGTCGATGTGAATCAGATCCAGTATCAGGGCGTTGAGACGCTGGCGTTCGCCAAGCGGCAGGCGCCGCAGCGTCGGAAACAACTGCAGCAGCGCCGGCAGTCGCAGCATCGGCGCGATGGTGCCGGCCGCGCTGATGGCACTGTTCACGACCTGCAGTTCAGCGTTGCCGTACTCGCGCGCGACACGCTGCGCCTGTGCGTCGCGGATCGCCGGATCGCGACTCAGCAGCAGCGCGAGCACCATGGAACGGGCATGCGCACCGGTGTCGGAAAACTCGCGCAGCACCGGTGGAATCTGTTCGCGCATCAGCTGCGCCTGATCCACATTCCGCGGCTGCGGCCGACCCACCTGCGCGGCAATCACGGCCGCATCGGCGGCAAAGCCGCTGCTGGTGGCCGGCGGCGCCATGGCGGCGCGCGCCGGCGCAGCCGCGTCGGCGGTATGGCCGCCGGCCTGCGGGCCCGGCACACCTTGCTCGATCATGCGTTGCAGTTCGGCCGGATCAAAGTGCGGATCCAGTTCGCGGATCCGTTCGAGCAGCGGCGGATGCGTGGCGAATATCCGATCCAGCCCCGGCGCAAACAGCATGTGCGCCACCTGTTCGGCATCCGCGGCAACAAACTTCGAGCCCACCTCGAGCGCCGCGATTTTCAGCAGCGCGCCCTTCAGTCCGGTGGTGTTGCGCGTGAACTGCACCGCCGATGCATCCGCCAGGCGCTCGCGCTGCCGCGACACCGCTGCCTGCAGGATCCGCCCCGCGAGCAATCCGAGATACCCGAGCACCATCGCGGCAAGCCCCACGCCCACCCAGCCCATGCCGCCGCCGCGACGATCCCGATCGTTGCCGCCGCGCGGCGCGAAATTGAAGACCAGTCGGCCGATGATCGCGATGACCAGCAGACCGAAGATGGCGCCCATCAGCTGGATGTTCAGCCGCATGTCGCCGTTGAGGATGTGCGAGAACTCGTGACCGATCACGCCCTGCAGCTCATCGCGATCCAGATGATCGAGCGCGCCCTGGGTCACCGTGATGCAGGCATTGGCGGGCGTGTGTCCCGCTGCGAACGCGTTGATCGCCGGCTCCTGCTCGAGCACGTAGATCTCGGGCACCGGCACCCCGGAGGCAATCGCCATCTCTTCAATGATATTGCGCAGTCGCTTGCGCGCCGGATCGGCGGTATCACGCTCCACGCGCACGCCACCCAGCGATTGTGCGACCACCGCGCCGCCGCCGCGCAGCTGCGCGGACTTGAACAGGCTCGCCAGCGCGATGACGCCGATGATAAGTACCGACACGACGAACACCGTGTCCGGGTTGCGCAGCGCGAACTGCAGCGGATCCAGTGGCGCAGCGCCGTACTGGCCGCCGTAGCTCGAGGTGGAAGTGCGCGCGGCCAGCACGGTGAAGATCACGGCATCCAGGGCGATCACCACGGCGGCCACCGCCGCCATGAACATCACGACAAAGAGCCGTGACTGGCGGCGCGCGGTCGCCTGGTAGGCGTAGAAGTCCAATGCGGGCCCTAAGTGAAGCTTACCTTGGGTGCCTCGCGTGCTTCGGGCTTGGCGATATCCAGTTGCTGCGCGGGCTGAAAACCGAACATGCCGGCCACCATGCTCGCCGGAAATACTTCGCGGTGATTGTTGTAGCTCATCACCGAGTCGTTGTAGGCCTGGCGCGCGAAGGCCACCTTGTTCTCGGTTGAAGTGAGTTCTTCGGACAGCTGCATCATGGTCTGGTTGGCCTTCAGGTCC
>DASXYW010000039.1:0-6481 GCA_036502265.1 Steroidobacteraceae bacterium
CGTCGAGACGGCACAGCAGCGCCTGTCGGAGTTTCAACGGCACTCCGGGCTGGCGGGTATCGACGAACACGACAGCCATCTGGATGTGGAGAACGCGCGCTACGCGGAGATCAGTACGCAGCTCGTGACGGCACAGGCCGCTCTGGCCGATGCACGCTCGCGCCTGGCGCAGGTGGATCATGCGCGGCAGCGCCGGGAGCTGGATCAGCTGCCGGATCTGATCGGAGACACCTCGCTGCAGACGCTCAAGACCGACCTGGCGCGCGCGCAGGCCAACCTGGCCGACGTGGCGGAGCGCTACGACGTCAACGCGCCGCCGTACCGGAGCGCGCTCGCGCAGGTCGACGAACTCAAGCGCAAGGTGGCGGCCGAGCTCGAAACCGCCATCGGTTCCATCCGGCAGCAGGCCGACATCTCGCAGCAGCGCGCCAGTGAGTTGCAGCACACGCTCGATGCGCAGCGAGCGCGCATCCAGCAGTTGCAGCAGGCGCGGGACACGTTGTCGATGCTGACGCGGGATGCCGAAGACGCCCAGAAGAGCTATGACGCGGCCATGCAGCGCGCCGGCTCGGTCAAGCTCGAGAGCAGGCTCGACCAGAGCGGCGTTGCCATTCTCAGCTGGGCGGTGCCGCCGACGCACCCATCGCGACCGCGACCGCTGTTGTACCTGCTGGCCGGGCTGATGCTCGGCGCGCTGTTCTCGGTCGGGTCGGCCGTGCTGGCCGAAGTCTTCGATCGGCGGGTGCACGGCGCCGCGGACCTGGCCGAACTGGATGATGCCGTTCTGCTGGCGGAGATTCCATCGCTGCTGTGCCTGTCGCCGCACCCGGCTTGAGCTCGTAAGGAGTCTGTCGCATGTCCGTAGAAGTCCAGGAACTGCTCGAACCCCTGCCGCTGCAGCACCGGCCGCGCACACAGCCGGTGCTCGACCTGCATATCGGCCAGGTGCTGCTGCGTGCCGGTAAGCTCAACGAGAACGACATCCAACAGATCGTCGCCATCCAGGGCAGCGAGCAGATCCGCTTCGGCGACGCCGCCGTCAAGCTCGGCATGCTCGATCGCCACGATGTACAGCAGGCGCTGGCGCTGCAGTTTGCCTACCCGTGCCTGCACGGTGACACCTCCTTGCTGAGTCGCCAGCTCGTGGCCGCCTTCGAGCCTTTCGGTCCGCAGGCGGAAGCGCTGCGCCGGCTGCGTACGCAGCTATCGATGCGCTGGTTTTCCAGGCGCAAGTTGCTGGCCGTCACTTCCGCGCGCGCCAATGAGGGCGCCAGCCTCGTGGCAGCCAATCTCGCCATCGGGTTCGCGCAAGTCGGCGTGCGCACCTTGCTGATCGATGCCAACTTTCGTACGCCCACGCAGCATCGTTTGTTCGGCCGCACTCTCGAAACCGGCCTGTCGACCCTGCTCGCCGACCGCGCCGTGCTCGACGAGGTTGTCACGCCGATCGAGGGCTTCGCCCATCTGGCGCTGCTCTGTGCCGGTCCCATCCCTCCCAATCCGCAGGAGCTGCTCGAGCGGACCTCGTTCGTGCGCGCACTCAATCGGCTTGGGGATAGCCACGACGTCGTTCTCATCGACGGGCCGCCGCTACTGGAATGCGCCGATACGCAGACCCTGGCAAGCCGCACGTCGGGCTGCCTGCTATCGATGCGCCGGCATGCCACGCGTGTCTCGGATGTGGAGCAGGTGAAGGCGCTGCTGCGACCGGCCTCGGCCGTGCTGGTCGGCAGCGTGCTCTGCGACTGACGCCACTGCGCCGCGCCGCCGCATGTCCCTGACCCCGTTTGCACCGGTATTTATTCTGCTGCTGCTGATTGCCTGCGCGGGTCTGCGCGGCTGGGTCGTCGCCACCGGTATTGCAGTGTATTTTCAGGCTGCCGCGCCTTTCATGATCGACGCCGGCGGACGATTCAGCGGGCTCATGCCGTCCTATGGCCTGCTATGCATCGGCTTGCTGCACGCAGTGCTGTACCAGCTGCGCATCTCGCGGCGCAGCGGTCGCGGGCCGGACCCCGCCACTTCAGCCACGGGCTGGCTCATCGTCTTTACGGTCATCTCGGTGGCCGGCGCTGTGCTGCTGCCGCGGATCTTCGAGGGCCAGGCCGATGTCCTGCCGCCAGCCTACGGAATGGACACGTTATTCGTCGAGCGCGTGCACCCATCGGGTCGCAATTCAATCCAGGCCTTCTACCTGTTGTGCAACCTCGCGCTGTTTCTGCTGTGCCGCTGGGTGATCCGCGCCCGGCTGGTGTCGCTGCAGGAAGCGGTGCGCGGTCTCGCGCTAGGCGCGGCCTGCTCGGCGCTGCTCGGGCTCTACCAGGTGGTCGGGTATCAGCTCGGCTGGCCCTGGCCGCACGAACTGATCAATTCCAACTCCGGGGTAGGTCAGCTCTACAATCAGCACGCCTTCGGCCTGCAGCGCATGTCATCGACCTTTCTCGAGCCCTCGTTGCTTGGATTTCATTTCCTGAGCGCCTTCGCACTGCTGGGACTGGGTCTGCGCCGGCGCTGGATCGGCGCGCTATTGCTGATCTGTCTGCTGATCTCGACTTCCAGCAGTGGCTATGCCGGGCTGCTGTTGCTGTTACCGCTGGCGCTGTGGATCTACCGCGCGCAGCTCGACCAGCGCGCGGTGCTCGGAATACTGCTGCTGCTGCTGCTGCTGGGCGGGGCATACCTGCTGGATCTGCTGTGGCTGGATGGGCAGGTCACGAACACCTTCCTCACCGGCAAACTCTCGAGCACCTCCGGTATCGATCGTGCACGCACCAACGCGGTTGCATGGCATACGCTGATCGACTCCTGGGGCCTGGGCGTCGGCGTCGGCAGCTCGCGCGTCTCGGGACTGCCGATGACCCTGGCATCCACGACCGGCATTCCGGGCCTGCTGTGTTTCATTGCCTTTCTGACCACACTGATTCGTGCCTGCCTGCGTCGGGGGGATGCCGACGGGCGCGCCTTCGCGCTCGCCATCCTCGCGATCGCCATTGTCTGGACGATCAGCATTCCCGACCTGGCGCTTCCCTACGCCTGGGTGCTATGCGGCTTCGCCGCCGGCTTGCTGACGCTGCCCGCGAGGGCTCCAACGGTGGCCAGCCTGGCGTTGCCCGAGACGACCGCGCTGCCGGCGCTCTCATGAGCGCGCCGATCGTCATCAACGGGCGCTTTCTGACCCGGCCCGCCAGTGGCGTGGATCGCTTTGCGCAGGAGCTGCTGCGCGCGTGGCTGCCGCAGCAGCGCCGCGCGGTGCGGCTGCTGTTGCCGGCGCAGGCGACGGTCCAGGCTGCGGACGTATTGCAGCTGCCCGCGCAGCGCGTCGGTACGTTCGGTGGCCACGCCTGGGAGCAGCTCGATCTGCCGCGCCATTGCCGCGGCGAGATGCTGCTCAACCTCTGCAGCTCCGGGCCACTGGCCTATCGCCGCCAGATGGTAGTGCTGCACGACGCCAACACTCTGGCGAACCCCTGGATTTTCAGCCTGGCCTATCGCAGCTGGTATCGGCTGCTGTTCGCGGGCCTGATGCGCCGTGCCAACGTGGTCGCGACGGTGTCACGCTTCTCGGCTTCCGAGCTCTTGCGTCACGTCGGCGGGCGAGCTGCCGAACGTATCGAGATCATCTATGAGAGCGGCGAGCACGTGCTGCGACCGGCAAGCGATCGCTCCATCCTCGAGCGCCTGGGACTCGTAAACCGGCCGTATGTGCTGGCGGTGGGCAATCGCAGCCCCAACAAGAACTTCGCCGGCGTCGCCAAGGCGGCTGCCATGCTGGAGGGGCAGGATGTCCTGGTGGTCGCTGCCGGTGGCGGTAACAGCCGGGTATTTGCGCAGGCCGATCTGTCCGGGCCGAACCTGATCCGCGCGGGCTACGTCAGCGATGGCCAGTTGCGGGCGCTCTACGAGCACGCGCTCTGCTTTGTCTATCCCTCCTTTTACGAGGGCTTCGGCATTCCGCCGCTCGAGGCCATGCACTGCGGCTGCCCGGTCGTCGTTTCCAACGGATCGGCCATTCCCGAAGTCTGTGGAGATGCGGCGCTCTACTGTGACCCGGCCGACCCCGCCGACATCGCTCGCCAGGTTCAGCGGGTGATTGGCTCACGCGCGCTGCGCCAGGAGTTGCGCGCGGCTGGCCATGCACGTGTGCGCCAGTTCACCTGGGCGCGCGCTGCGCAGCAGCTCGAGGAGATACTCGGTAGCGCGCAACCGGAGCTCTGCTATGCCTGAGCCGATGCGTCAGCTGCACGTGCTGCACGTCGCCGAAGTCATCAAGGGCGGCATCTGCACCTACCTGCGAGAGCTGATCCGGACACAGCGACAGTACTACGGACCCGGGCAGGTAATTGCCATCGTGCCGGCGGACCAGGCTGCCGAGCTTGCGGCGCCGGCCGGTGTCAGCGTGCTCGGCTTTGCCGCAGGCACTCGCCGGGTTCTAAACGTCTTGCGCGCCGCTGTCGTGGTTTTTCGGCAAATCCGGCGGCGCAGGCCCGACATCGTGCACGTCCATTCAACCTTCGCGGGCGCCCTGCTGCGGCCGCTGCTCGCGATCTGGCGTCCGCGTCTGCCGGTCATCTACTGTCCACACGGCTGGGCCTTCTTTCGCGATCAGTCATCGATGTCCCGTTCGCTGGCGCGGGCGATCGAGCGCACCTGGACGCGCTGGTGCGATGCCATCGTCTGTGTCTCACGCCATGAAAGGCGCGCCGCACTGCGCGCAGGTCTGTCGGCCGACAAGCTGCATGTGATTCCAAACGGACTGTCTCGTCATCGCCCCACCCTCGATGCCACGGCCATCGCCTGGCCGGCGGGGTCCCGTCGGCTACTGTTCGTCGGCCGCTTCGATCGACAGAAGGGCATCGACGTTCTGTTCGCGGCGCTCGAGCGCCTGGGCGAGAGCGTATTCGCGTACATCATCGGCGACTCGCTGCACACGCAGCTCGATCGTATTCCACCCAACGCCCGCTACGTCGGCTGGAAGCATCACTCGGAACTCGAGGCCTACTACGCGAGTGCCGAGATCATCGTGATGCCGTCCCGCTGGGAAGGCCTGCCGCTGGTGGGACTCGAAGCGATGCGTGCCGGTCGTCCCGTCATCGCCAGCGAGGTCGGTGGTATTCCGGAACTGGTCGAGCACGGGGTTACGGGTCTGCTGGTGCCGCCCGATGATGTCGGTGCGCTGACCAATGCGGTGCGCGGACTGGATGATGCGCAGTTGCGGGATATGGGCCGGCTGGCAGCCGAACGCTTCGACAGCCGCTGGACCAGTGAAGCTTCGCACGAGGCATTGCGCCACCTGTATCGCCGTAGTGTGGTCCGCCGTCCGAGACGTGCGCTCGAGACCTGGTACGGCGACTTTGTGCGCTCCCATTGATGCGGCCTCATCGCACGCCCGGGTTGTTGCTGGCAGCGGTGCTGTGCTGGACGCCGTTGGCGAGTCACGGCTTCGAGTGGGGTGCATGCGTGCACCTGGCGCTTGGTCGCGGCAATGCGGATCAGATCCTGGGCGCGCTGCAGCGGGGCGGGTTCAGCTCGTTTCGCGACGATGTCTACTGGGGTCCCATGGAGACCAGCCGCGGCCAGTTGGACTTTCCTCAGCAATACCGCCAACTCGACCGTGCTGTGACGGTGCTGGCCCAGGCAGGCGGTACGCCGCTGCTGATCCTCGACTATGGCAATGACTTCTATGACGGCGGCGGGCAGGTGACATCCGCCGCCGGCATCGAGGCGTTCGAGCGCTACGTGGGCTTCGTTGTTTCCCACTTCGGTAATCGCGTCAATCAATACGAGGTCTGGAACGAGTGGAACACCGGCTTCGGCTCCAAACCGCCGCGCACACATGGCGATCCGCAGGACTATGCGCGCTTGCTGGCCCGCACCTACGCCACCATCAAGGCCATCAACCCCAACGCGCGCGTGATTGGCGGCGCCGTCGCCGGCGGCGATCGCGCCTGGAGCCGGGCTTTCTTTTCCGCCGGCGGCCTCAGGAGCCTGGATGCATTCTCGGTTCACAGTTACACGTTGTTTCACGCGCACTCCAATCCGGAAGTAGCCTTCCGGATTCTCGATGCGCTGCGCGGCGACATGCAGAAGTCGGAGCCGGGCAGGGAGATTCCCGTGCTGGTCACTGAGATCGGCTGGCCCACCAACCAGGGACGGCTCGGGGTAAGCGAATCGGTCGCCGCCGCCTACCTGGTGCGTTTCCTCGCGCTGGCGAGCGCGCGGCCGTGGATTGCGGGCATCTGGTGGTACGACCTCATCGATGATGGCGGCGACGTCCGGGCGTCGGAGCAGCAGTTCGGACTGCTGAAATCTGCCACCCCGCCGGTTGCCAAGGCGGCTTACGCGGCGGCGTCCGAGGCGGGGCCGCTGTTCGCCACGAGTACGCGCGTGCACTCGTTCGCGCTGCCCGGTGGCGGCTATGCCATAACGGGGCGCACGCGCCAACATGACTGGCTGGTCGGTTGGCAACTCGAGCCCGCCGTGC
>DASXYW010000040.1:0-33155 GCA_036502265.1 Steroidobacteraceae bacterium
AGCGACCGCCATCGCGATCGAGGCCGGGTAGCCGCTTAACGCCTGTTTGGCGAGGATCGACCCCGAACGACGCTAGATACCCGCATGTTCGACGGCGATCTCCCAGCGGCCGGCGATCATCGCGACCACATTGCCGGTTCCACCCAGTCGGCAGGCGGGTCAGTAGCGAAGCCGGCCTGCTTGAGGTCCGCAGCAGCGACCTCCTGCTCGGTGCGATAAGTCGCGAGCAGCTGCAGGTAACCCGCCGTGGCCTCGTCGCTGCTGGCGGGCGCCACGGCCCGCCGAAATTCCTGGTCATCAATGTAATGAAAGGCGCGCAGTGTCCGAACCGCCTCGTTGCGCTCAGCGCTGCCATCGGGCCAGGCGCGCATCGCAATACCGACGCCGACCATTTCAGTGATGGAGGTATCGCCGCTACGCAGCACCGCGGCCAGTCGGCGGCAGGTGCTCAAGCTCGCGGCATCGCCCAGTCGGTCTCGTTGACAGCCGACAATCAGCGGATGATAGAGCGCGATCAGGATCGAGGTGCCGAGGCCGATGATGTGCGTCAGCGCCTCGCGCGCATCCAGCCGATGCAGGCGGATCAGCGCACCGCTGGCGTGCGCGATCGTCATGTTCCAGTAGATGTCAAAGCGCTTCGAGTAGGAGATGGCGAGAATATCCTCCTCGTAGGCGGTAACCCGGCCGGTCTTGCGTTCGAGCCACAGCGCCGCGGACCAGGGCGCGCCATTGTCCGGATCGAGGCAGTGCAGTTGCGCCCGCAGTGACGCAAGGTCGCAGCCCGCGACGTAAGCGCAGGTGCGCAGCTCGAGCCACACCAAGTCAGGGCGATCGGGTGCCGCGGCGGCAGCCCGCCTCAGCCACTCGAGCTGCCGCTCGGGCTTGCGGTGCACAGCCTCAAGCAACGCAGCCGCCTCGAGCGAGTCGGGATCACCGGCCGCCGGCAATGCACGCAGCGTCGGATCGCGAGCCCGGGATCGCCGAGGTCGTGGCGCAGCCCAAAAGCGCGCACGCAGCGCCCACGGCTAGCCACCGCATCACGAGCACTAGTCTACTGCCAGCAACACGCGCCGAATCGAAATGCCAATGATCACCACCAATGCGACAGCCGCCATGTGAAACGCCAGGTCGATCACCGTGACGTCGAACGGATGGAAGAATTCCAGCACGAAGGCGGCGGTCGCCGCCACACCAAGCGTGCCCAGCGTCGCCACCGGCAACGGTGCGATCGGCCGGGCGCGGCGCAGCATCCAGAACAGGCCCAGCGCCAGCGGCACGCTGACCGCCGTGATGAAGCCGAAGCACCCGGGGCTCTCGCCCGCCATACCGCCCGGCTGGTGCAGACTCAGGCCGTTCTGCAGACAGCCCAGTCCGCTGGCAGCAAGCCACACCAGAAACGGTGGCACCGGCGCCCATGCCCAGCGCGCATCGCGGCCGGGCACCGACAGCTCGAAGGCCGCAACGATGGCAGTAATCGCGGTCAGCGCGGTGGCCGCGCATTGCACCGCCACCCGCGGTTGGGCGATGCGCGGCAGCAGAATGTGCAGGCCGGTGCGATAGGCGATCAGCGCCGCGCCGACTGCCGCCACGACGCCCAGCCATAACAGCGCGCGCAGCAGCGGCGCACGCAGCGGGCGCACCGGCGTGAGCTGCTGCGCCAGCGACTCGATCAGCTTATCCGTCTGCATTGCGACCTGACTTGCACTGGAAGACCTCATCGTTCGCGCCCGGCGACCAGCGCGCGCAGCGCCTTGAGCGCACGGTGGGTATTGACCTTGAGCGCTGTCACCGACTGCCCCGACGCCGCCGATGCCTCCGCCAGAGTCATCTGCCGAAGCTTGAGCGCCTCGAGCGCCTGCCGCTGGCGCGGCGGCAGCAATCGCAGCAGCTCGCCGACCTCCTCGCTGGAATGCACCGACTCCATATCGCTATTCGCTGCGGGGTCCGGGAAAGTTTCATAGTCGACTGATTCGCTCGTTTCCAGGCGCGCCACCCGCATCCGACGGCGCAGCGCGTCGATGCTTCGCCGCCAGGCGATCGATGCCAGCCAGGGGCAGAACGCGCGCGTGGGATCATAGGTATGGCGGATCCGGTGCACCGTCAGCAGGGTGTCCTGCACCATCTCCTCGATGTCAGCCGGATTGCTGCAGTGACGGCGGAGCAGCGAACGGATCATCGGGGTCACTTCACGCAGCAGGCGATCGTAGGCGGCGCGATCTCCGGCCTGCGCGGCGCGCATCAGCTCGGCCCAGACCCGGTCTCTGGCCTGCGGAATGTCGTCGGTCGGCACAGAGGCAGTGTAACCTTTTGCCGGTCGAGTCGAATTGACGCAAGGATAGCCTCAATCTCGAGGCATCGAAGAACGCAACGAGGGGATCATCATGAATCGTTATCTACTGGCCGCGTCGACGCTGTCTGCCGCCGTTGGACTCGCCCTGGTGCTGCAGGCGCCGGTGCGGGCCGCCGATATGGGCGATTCCGCCAAGTCGGCCGACATGGGCAAGGAAAAACTCGAGAAGTGTTACGGCATCAATGCTGCCGGCAAGAACGATTGCGCGGCCGGCGCGCATTCCTGCGCCGGACAGGCCACCGCGGCGCGCGATCCGAAGTCGTTCGTGCTGATTCCGGCCGGTGCCTGCTCCAAGATCGCCGGCGGCGCCAGCAAGGCGATGTAACGCTAAGGTGTCGGCCGGCGCCCACAACCCGAGCGCTGATGGCCCGATTCCCGCGGCGGCGGGAATCGGGCTGCGCTTTCCACATCATGAGCATGTGCTATGCCGACAGCCCGCGGTCGCGTGGTTCGAGATACACGCCGAAAATTATTTCAGCGGCGGCGCCCTGCGCCGCACGCTTGAGCGCATCCGCGGTCTTTATCCCATCTCGGTCCACGGCGTGGGGCTGTCACTCGGCAGTGCCGAAGGACTGGACCTGCGCCATCTGCAGCGCCTGGCCGCGCTGGTGCGAGCCATCGAGCCCGGGCTGGTGTCCGAACACCTGTCCTGGAGCATCGTGGGCGGCCAGTATCTGGGTGACCTGCTGCCGCTGCCGATGACCGAGGAGGCGCTCGAGCTGGTCTGTCGCCACGTCGAGCAGACCCAGAGCCTGCTGCAGCGACCGCTGCTGATCGAGAACCCGTCCACCTACGTGCAGTTCGCTCACTCCAGTATTCCGGAGTGGGAGTTCATGAATGCCCTCGCACAGCGGACCGGCTGCGGCATTCTGTGCGACGTCAACAACATCTACGTCAGCGCCAGCAACCACGGTTGGGACGCCAATGCCTATCTCAGCGCGTTGCGGCCCGAGGCGATCGGTGAGATCCACTTGGCGGGGCACGCGCTGCGCACACTCGCGGACGGCAGCACGGTGCGCATCGATCATCACGGTGGGCGCGTGGCCGCTGAGGTCTGGTCGCTGTACCAGCAGGCACTGCAGCGATTCGGCTGCCAGCCGACACTGATCGAATGGGACACCGAACTGCCCGCGTTCGAGGTGCTGCAGGATGAAGCCGCGCACGCCAGTGCCCTGATGTGCAACGCGTCGCCGAGCGACCATGCCTGCGCTGCTTGAGCTGCAGCGCACGTGGGCCGCGCAACTGCAGGGCGGGCCGACCATGGCCGGCGCTGACAGCGCAGCCGGATTCGCAATCTATCGCGCCACCGCCGACGGCACGCTTACAAACGCGTTGCGGTTGTCGTTCCCTGCGGTCGAACGGCTGGTGGGTGCTGAGTTCTTCGACGGCGCGGCGCGCGCACTCATGCGCGCTCAGGCCCCGACCAGCGCCTGTCTGAATGACTACGGCAGCGAGTTTGCGCAATTTCTGCATCAGTTCGCACCGGCAGCCGGCATCGCCTATCTGGCCGAGGTCGCACGCCTGGAGTGGGCGGTCAATCGCGCTCTGCACGCGAGCGATGTGCCGGCACTGGAACTGTCGCGACTGCGCTCACTGGACGCCGCGGCGCTGGCGCGGGTGTGCTTCACCGCGAACCCGGGATTGAGCGTGCTGCAACTCAGGTTTCCTGCCGATGCGATCTGGCGTGCGGTGCTGGATCAGAATGAGGCCGCGATGGCGGCCGTCGATCTGGCCAGCGGCCCGGTGCGGCTGTTGATCGAGCGCGATGCGCTCGGCGTGCAGGTGCGGCGCCTGAGCGCGGCGGCCTGGGAATTCGCGGCGCGGTTGTGCGCCGGCAAGCCGTTATTTGCCGCGATCGAGCCTCAGTGCGAGGCCGAATGCCACAGCTGGCTTGCCCAGCACCTGCGCGCAGGCAGCTTCATCGATTTTCACCTGGGATGAGCTCCACGACACTGTCCGCCCCGACCCTGCGCGCCGCGATTGCGCGCGCCGTCGTGTGGCTGGAGCGCGTGCCCTACAGCCTACTGGCGCTGCCGCTGCGCGCTGCCGTGGCCACGGTGTTCTGGCAATCGGGGACCACCAAGATCGCCGACTGGGGTGCGACGCTGCAGCTGTTCGAAGATGACTACAAGCTGCCGTTGTTGCCGCCGGCATTTGCCGCGCACCTGGGCGCCGCGATCGAGCTGACCACGCCGGTGCTGCTGGTGCTCGGATTTCTGACCCGCCCGGCGGCGCTGATTCTGCTGGGGATGACGACGATCATCGAGGTGTTCGTGTATCCGCAGGCGTGGCCGACCCACATCCAATGGGCGGCGATGCTGCTCGTGCTGCTATGCCGCGGCCCGGGTGCGCTCTCGGTCGATTACTGGCTGCGGCGACGCTTTGGGCCGCCAGGCCGGTCGGCCAGGGCAACGTCAGCAATATAAGGCACGCGGGCGGACGCACTGGCACGCTGGGCGCCCCTGCGCTATGCTTTGATGCAATTGCGACTAATTCGCATTTGGCTTTGAAGCGAGCGCGAGGTCCGTTTCATGGATTCGTGTCGAGCCTGGCATGAGCCTGCGCCCTTGGTTGAACGACCGGTCGACGACAGCTGCTCGCTCGCAAGCCTGCACAAGGGCGCGCGCGGCAACGTCAGTGCCATCGATCACCCGGATGATGCCGGCCTTGTGCGTCGTCTCATGGAACTGGGCTTCATACCGGGCGAGCCCATCGAGATTATCCAGGAGCTGCGTCCGGGCGGTGACCCGATCGCGGTGCGCATCGGCGGTTCCATCTTTGCGCTGCGCCGGCGTGAAGCCCGGGCGGTGATGGTCAGGCTGGCGCAGCCCACGTGACGCGTTCGACGCCCGATCTTAAGACCCGCCGGGTCGCACTGGTGGGCGCGCCGAACTGCGGCAAGACGGCGCTGTTCAATCGCCTGACCGGCAGCCGCCAAAAAGTGGCGAACTACCCGGGCGTGACGGTGGAGCGCAAGGAAGGAGCATTCATCGGCGCGCGCCACGACTGTCTGTACCGCCTGCTGGATTTGCCCGGCGCCTACAGCCTGGTACCCAATACGCTCGATGAGGCGATCACACGCGATGCAGTCACCGGACGGCTGCAGGGCGAGAGTCCGCCGGAATTGATTATCTGCGTGCTCGATGCGACCAATCTGCGCCTGTCGCTGCGACTGGCGCTGGAACTCATCGGCCTTCGGATCCCGATGATCGTGGCGCTCAACATGAGCGATCTGGCGGATCGGCGTGGTTACCAGCTCGACTGCGTGGCGCTGGCGCGCGAACTGGGTGTGCCGGTAGTGCGCACGATCGCCGTACGCGCTGGCGGTGAGGCGGCGCTGATCGCGGCGCTGGATCAATTGCCGGTGCCGGCGGCGCGTGCCGGCTTCGCCATTCCGGTCAACACGCCCGAGCAGCTCGCGACCACCCAGCGCCAGGCGCGCGCCATTCTGAGCGCCGCGCGCTACGTCGAGCCGCTGCGCGACCGGGCGCTGGCGCGGCTGGATGCCATCGTGATGCATCCGGCGCTCGGACCGGTGCTGCTGGCGGTGCTGCTGTTCCTGATCTTTCAGGCGGTGTTCAGCTGGGCACAAGCGCCGGTGGCCTGGATCAATGCCGGCGTGCATGGCTTGGCGCAGGCGGTGCAGGCGGTGATGGCGCCCGGCCCGCTGCGCAGCCTGATTGCCGACGGCGTGATCGCGGGCGCCGGCAGCGTGCTGGTGTTCCTGCCGCAGATCCTGATTCTGTTCCTGTTCATCCTGCTGCTGGAGGACAGCGGCTACCTGCCGCGCGCGGCGTTCCTGCTCGACCGTCTGATGGGCGGCGTCGGGTTGTCGGGTCGCTCGTTCATCCCGCTGCTGTCGTCGTTTTCGTGCGCCATCCCGGGAATCATGGCGACCCGGACCATACCGAGCGTGCGCGATCGTCTGGCCACCATCCTGTTGGCGCCAATCATGACCTGCTCGGCGCGATTGCCGGTCTATGCGCTGATCATCGGTGCCTTCATCCCGGCTCGCAGCGTCGGACCGTTCAACCTGCAGGGCCTGGTGCTGTCCGCGCTCTACCTGGCCGGCATCCTCGGCGCGGTGCTGGTGGCCCTGGTCATGAAGCGCGCGACGCTGCGCGCGGGCTATCACCCACTGCTGATGGAGTTACCCGAGTATCACTGGCCGACGCTGCGCAACTTGGCCACCGGTCTTATGGAGCGGGCGCAAATATTCCTGTCCCGGGTCGGCACCATCATCCTGGCGCTGATGGTGCTGATGTGGTTCCTGGCCAGCTACCCGACCCCGCCGGCTGGTGCCGAGGGACCGGCAATCCGCTACAGCTTTGCCGGCATGCTCGGCGGCGAACTGCAGCATGTGTTCGCGCCGCTGGGGTTCAACTGGCAGATCAGCGTCGCCCTGGTGCCGGGCCTGGCCGCGCGCGAAGTCGTGGTCGGCGCGCTCGGTACCGTCTACGCGCTGTCCGGCGTGCAGGCCGCCGATGTCGGCAGCGCGCTGCGCCCGATGATCGCGCACAGCTGGAGTCTGGCCACCGCACTGTCGCTGCTGGCCTGGTACGTGTTTGCTCCGCAGTGCCTGTCGACGCTGGTGACGGTGCGGCGTGAGACCAACTCCTGGCGTTATCCTTTGATCATGGCCGGTTATCTGTTCGTGCTGGCGTACTTGGCGGCGTTTGCGACCTATCGGATCGCATTGCTGCTGGGCGCGGGGGGCTAGCAGCAGTGTGGCAGCAGGTAATGATCGCCGGCGTAGTGGCAGCGGCGGCCGGCTACGTGGTCTGGTCCTTCATGCCGATGCGGCATCGCCAGAGCCTGCTGGATGCCTTGTCGGTGCGCGGCATTCTGGCAGGAGCGGCGGCTCGGCATCGCGCTCGACTGGCCACACCGGGCTGCAGCAACTGCGCAGCGGTTGACGCACGCGCTTCAGTGCAGGCGCACGATGCCCGGAAAGCGGTCGAAGCCGGCGTCAAACGATAAAATCTGCTCAACCTGGTTCTGCTCCATGACCGCGATGTGCAAGGCGTCGCGCGCTGACAAGTGCGAATGACCCAGTATGACTGCCTTGGCGCGTTCGACCGCGGATTGTTCGATGGCAAATACCTGATCGACCACGCCTAGCAGCGCATCAAACGCGCTTTGGATCGCATCGCGACGGTCAATGGCGACGTAGCGATGCAGTATCTCTTGCAACACTTCGGCGTCGGTGACCAGACGCGCCCGCTCGCTGATGAGTTTCTCTAGCAATCGCTGGGCGTCGGTCTTGTTCGGATGCGCTGCTCCGAGCAGATACATTGGTATATTGGAGTCAACGAAAATCATGGCGGTCGCTCGACGCCGTAGCCAGTTTCGATCTCGCTCAGCAGCCGATCGATGTCGGCCGTTGGGTACGCATGGCGCACAGCGGCGCGAACGATGTCCAGCTTTTTTCCGGCATCGCCCAGCGGTTCGCGGCGCCGCGCCGCCGTCAGCGCCTGGCGGACCCATTCCGCAATCGAAAGCCGCCGAACCCGGGCCGCCCGCTGGATCTCGCGATAGTCCAAATCCTGCAGGATTACTTGCAGTCTTTTAGCCATGCCATGAGTTTATATGACTCATATAGATGAGTCAAAATGATAGCGGCCCGGTGCGGTTCAGCGGCGTCCGCCTTATGATGGATTTGTTATGCACGATCCCACCGCTCTGCAGCAGCAGCTCATCGCGGTCGCTGACTTGATGCAGGGTGGCCATCTGGCTGAGGCGGAGCGCACCTGCCGCGCGCTGCTGTCGCAAACTCCGCGCCAGCCGGCAGCATTGCACCTGCTGGGATTGATTCGCGAGCAGGCCGGCGATGCTGCCAGCGGCGAGCAGCTGGTGCGCCAGAGCCTGCAACTCGAGCCCGGCAACGCGAATTTCGCTCTCAATCTTGCCAAGCTGCTGCACCGGCGCGGTCGTGCGACCGAGGCCGCAGCGGCCTACCGGCAAGTGCTCGAACGCGCGCCGATGGAACACGCCGCCCGGCGCGCCCTGGTGGTGGTTCTCGATGAGATGGGGCAGCTGGCGGCCGCCGAAGCCGAAGCCCGCACGCTGCTGCAGCAGCGGCCGCAGGACGCCGATGCCTGCTCATTGCTGGCGTTCGTTCTCGAGCGTCAGAATCGGTTCTCCGAGGCCGAGGCAGCCTATCGGCAAGCCCTGGCGCTCGATGAGCGGCAGCTGTTCGCGACCCAGAACCTCGGCACTCTGCTATCACGCCTGGAGCGCGCCGAGGAAGCGCTGGCCGCTCTCGATCGCGCACGTGCGCTCGGCGCGCAGGGTTACGAGTTCGCCTTCAATCGCGGCCGTACGCTCAGTCTGCTGTACCGCCTGGAGGAGGCCGAGCGTGAATTTGCCACCGCGGTGGCACTGCGCCCGATCGACATCGATGCCCAGGCCAACCTTGCGCAACTTCGCTACATGCGGGGTGATGCGGCGTTTGCGCGCGACTTTGCCGCTGCGGCCGCCGCGCAGCCCAACAATCTGCCCTTACAGACCGCGTTTGCGCGCGCGCTCAAGGGCGCCGGACGGTTCGATCAGGCCGAGCGCCACCTGCGTAGCACCATCGATGGCGGCGGCAGCGCGCCGTGGCTGCGCGCGCTGCTGGCGCAGCTGCTACAGGAGGCCGGGCGTCTGGTCGAGGCCGAGATCGAGGCGCTGGCAGCTGCGGCTGCCATGCCCGAGGACCCGGAGATCGTCGAGACGCTGGTGGCGGTGCTGCTCGCGCGTGGCCGCGCGCGCGATGCACTCACCTATTTGACGGCGCGCCGGGCGCGACAGCCGCAGCTGCAAAACTGGATCGCCTACGAGGCCACTGCCTCAAGGCTGCTCGGAGATGACATCTATCGTCAGCTTTACGACTACCCGCACCTGGTGCGCAGCTACACGCTGGAGCCGCCGCCGGGCTGGTCATCGATCGCCGAACTTAACGGCGCGCTGCGCGCCGTGCTGTCGGCGCGTCACCGGTTCGTCAGCCACCCGCTCGATCAGAGTCTGCGTCACGGGACTCAGACCACACGCAATCTGATCGCCGAGAGCGAGCCGGCGATTCGTGCGCTCATGCAGGCCTTTGAGGCCCCGATCGCCGATTACCTGCAGTCGCTGGGGCGCTCGCCGCAGCATCCGCTGTCGGCGCGCAACGTCGGAGCCGCCTTCATCGCTGGCGCCTGGTCGGTGCAGCTGCAGCGCGAGGGATTTCATGTCAATCACGTGCATCCGCGCGGCTGGATCAGCTCGGCGTACTACGTGGACGTGCCATCCGAGGTCGAGGACACGGCGCTGCGCTCGGGCTGGCTCAAGTTCGGCGAGACGCGATTCCCGGTGCCCGGTGCGACCCCTGAACGCTTTCTGCAGCCGATCCCCGGGCGGCTGGCGCTATTTCCGTCCTACATGTGGCATGGGACCACCCCAATTCATGGGGCGCAGCCACGGTTGACGATTGCGTTCGACGCGTTGCCACTGCCGGCCGCGGCTTCGAATTGATCAGCGCGCCGTGCCGCGTGCGCGATCGACCAGGCCCGCCAATGCCGCCAACACCGCGTAGGCCACCAGGGCTGTGACCGCCATGGCCGGCACCTCGCGCGGCGGTGAGGCCAGCGTGTTATAGACTTCCAGCAGCGCCAGAAAGGCGACCAAGGCCCATAGCCAGCGATCGCCGCGGGGTCGACGAGACGGCACTTGGCGCATATACAGCCACGCTCCCAGCAGCAACAGCAGGATTTCGAGACTGGCGCTCAGACGCACGTGACGCCAAAGACCAAACCCCACCTTGGCCTGATCGTCGTACAGCGGCAGGTCCGGCACGTGCACCAGCAGATCAAGCAGCCAGTGCGAGAACGCGGCCGCAGCGGCAACCATAAAAATTCGGGCCCGCGGTGCACCGAGCCAGCCGGCGACCAAGACGCCAAAAAGTATCGAGAGCGCCAGCGCACCGGGCAGGCCGTGGGTATAGGGCATGTAATAAAGATCGAGCGGACTGCCCTCGGTGAATCCCGGCACGATGCGCAGCTTTTCGACCCCGGCCAGCACCAGCAGCGCCCACCAGACATCCAGCCACTGCACGCCGACGAACAGCAGCCACAGGGGGATGGGACGGGCCGCGCCCTTGAGGCCGAAGGCCGGTCCGTAGTGTCCGATGAACAAGGGGCTCTAGCGTCTGATCGCCATGTTGTGGAGCTCGCCGGGCGTCATGCCCATCGAGTTCGGGCTCTTGCGCACACTGGTGACATAGACGTCCTGGGTCTTGAAGTCGATGCCCAGTGACGCGACCGTGCCGAGCACGTCCATGCCGATGATCAGGGCTGGCTTTTGATCCATCTTCCAGACTTTGAAGATATGGAAGTTGCCGTAGACGATCTCCGCCTCGCTGATGCGCAGGCCATCGAGCACCAGAGTGGGCGCGTAGCGCAGCTCGCCGCGCTCCACTTCCCGGGTCGCTCCGAATACCGAAGTCACCATCGCGAGACGGCCGTCGCTGGGCTTCGTCCGGAGGGCATCGCGTAGTGCCAGGTTACCGAGGGTGCGCTCCGCGCCAGTGTCGATGATCGCACAGGTGCGCACGCCGCCCACCGTGATGTCGAGGGTGATCAGCCCGTGGGTCAATCGAAGCGCATGGATCTTGACCGCGTCCTCGCGGTCGGCGGCCGCGATGTGGTGGGCAATCTCGACCCGGTTGCGCTGGAAGTCGATCAGCAGGCTCTTCTCGGTGAGGCCGGCGGCGCCGAGGATGCCATCGGCCCCCGCCATGACCGGGGCCCAGACCACCGGCAGCGACGTATCATCAATGATCAAATCGCCGGTCTGCAGCGTCGTCACCTTGACGTAGGCCGCCTGCGTGTCGCCGGTGATCCCATCCACATGAAACGGCGTCTCCTGCGTCGGGATCAGCCCCAGCATTTGGGCGGTGCGCGGCGAAATGGTGGAATGGTTGGCACCGGTATCGACGATGAACCGAAACGGTCCACGGCCATTGATCGTCACCGGAACCAGCACCCGACCGATATGGTCCCGGGTGGTGGGCAGCGCGAACACCGAGTCATCGATCGCCTGGGCGCTATCGGGCTGGGGGCTCGGCAGAACGCTGGCGGGCGCGGATACCGGGATGCTGGCGCCGATATCCTCCGCCCCGAAAACGAGGGGGCTAAACAAGCCCAACGTCAGGAGTGCCGTGCGCCAAATGCCCGCCCAGGCTGTGTCTCCAGCACCAGAGCGTAGAATAGTGTCGCCGTGCACGGAACTACCGTAGCACGAAGCGCGTGCGCCGGGCGTGCCGGCGGTTGGTGCCGGTAACGGCGATTATTTGATATGAATACCGGGGGTCTGTGAACGCAACTGTCATCAGTGAGCCCGAGGCGCGCGCCCTGGCGGATGCGATCAATCAGGTGTCCGCGAGCCAATCGCCGGCTGAAGCGCTCAAGCTGGTCGAAATGGCGCTCGCGCGTGCGCCGCAGCAACCGCTCGTTCTGAACGCTGCAGGCGGTCACATGCATCGGGTCGGCAATGTCGCGCGCGCGCGCGAATTGTTCGAGCGTGCCATCGCCTCCGACAGCCGGTCCAAGGTGCTGTGGCTGAATCTCGCCAGCGCGTGCCGCACGCTTGACGACAAGGATGCAGAGGCAGCCGCGCTCGAGAAGGCACTGAGCATCGAGCCGCGCTATGTGCCGGCATTGCTGCAGAAGGGCGATCTGATGGAGCGGCTCGGCAGGCCGAAGGCAGCGGCGATTCTCTACAGCGCCGCGATCGACTGCGTTGATTCCGGCGCTAAAGTAGGACCGCGGCTGGAGGGCGCTCTCGCCCACGCGCGCGCGGTACGCGGCGCCAGCACTGCGGCATTGGAATCGTTCCTCAGTCAGGAGTTGGCGGGCCTGCGCGAATGCCATCGCGCCGAGGATCTGCAGCGCTTTCAGGCGTGTCACGACGTCTACTTGGGTAAACGGCCCATCTACTACAGCCAGCCCAAGGCAGTGATGTTTCCGTACCTGCAAGCGCTGGAGTTCTACCCGCGCGCCCTGTTCCCATGGTTGCAACTGCTCGAGGCCGCTACCGACGACATCGCCGCCGAGGCGCGCTCGGTGCTTGAAGCCAACCGCGCCGAGTTTCGACCCTACATCGACGCGCCGGACAGCGCGCCGATCGATCAGTGGGGTCCGCTTAACCACTCACTGCAGTGGAGCGTGTATCACCTCTGGCACGACAGCGCTCCGATCCCCGAGCATCTCGAGAGGTGCCCGAAGACGGCGGCTGTGCTGAAGCAATTGCCACTGTGCGATATCGAGCGATATGCGCCTGGAGCGTATTTTTCCGTGCTCCAGCCGCGCACGCGACTGCCGCCGCACACCGGCACGACCAACACGCGCTCGATTGTGCATCTGCCGCTGGTCGTTCCGCCCGGCTGCGGTTTTCGGGTGGGCTCGCAGACACGGCAATGGCGGCGCGGGGAGGCCTGGGTATTCGACGACACCATCGAGCACGAGGCCTGGAACGACAGCGATCAGGTGCGCATCATTCTGCTATTTGATATCTGGAATCCGCAGCTGACACGCGCCGAGCAGGATCTGGTGCGATCGCTAACCATCGGCATCGGTCGCTTTTATGGGGATGAAGGCCCCGTGCTGGCCTCGCGATGAGGTGGCCGTTCGCTTACCTTGGTCTGCTGATGGCGGCGGTTGCCGGACCGAGCTGGCCGGCGAGCGATGCCCTGGCAGACGGCATGCGACACTGCACCGCCGAGACCGATCAGGCGCGCCGCCTGGTCTGCTTCGACGCCCTGGCGGCAACGCTGCCGAAGTTCGAGGCCGACCGCTTCGGCTTGACGGCCGACATCGCTCGCAAGCGTGACCCGGAAAGCGAACGGCGCACCGAAGAGGCCGTCCTACCGGGCAAAATCGCCGCGTTAGGACAGGGTCCGCGCGGCGAATACATTTTCACGCTCGACAATCAACAGGTCTGGGCCCAGGTGGAAGTTGAGCCGACCAAGAAGTTCGCAGTCGGCGAAGTCGTCCACATCGAGCATGGCGCCATGGGCTCACTGTGGCTGGCGGCCGGCAAGGGGCGCATGACGAAAGTGAAGCGCATCAGCTAAAGACTGTATTCCCAGCGCTCGATCCACGGCTTCAACACCGACGACACCGGCTCGAAGTGGCGCTGGTAGCGCTTCCAGCGACCCACTGAGCGGCTGTTGACCGGTTCGGTCACCTGCGCATAACTGGGAGTGCTGATGAATCCCTTGGCGCGGGCGCGCTCTGCCGGCGACAGCATGGCGTCGTGCCAGGGTAATTGCAGGAACTCGGCGAGCTTACGCACCTGCGTGGGGAAGTCCGCCGTCAGCGCTTCGTAGAACAGCTCGTAGCTTGAGGGACGCAGCAACGGCCACTGTGAATACCAATAGCTGAAGGCGCTGTCGTAAGCGCGGGCCAGCGTCGCCAGGTCGCGGCACAGCAGTGCCAGGTCGGTTGATCGGAACTGCTGAAAATAGCAGCTCAGCAACACATCACAGGGATGGCGAATCGTCAGGACGATGCGCGCGCGCGGAAACAGCCGCCGAATCAGTGGCAGCACTGTCATATTCATTGGACCTTTGTCCACCAGGCGCTTTGCTGGCGACAGGTCGATCTTGCGACGCACACTCGCCCAGTAACGGGCGCGGATCTCATCGAGTGCGCTGGCATCCAATTCTCCCAGTTCGTCGGGGTAGCTCACAGGACCTTCGCAGAGTGCGGCGCAGGCCCGCATCATGAACGGCTGCTCGTCCATCGACTGCAACAGCGGGTGCGCATCCAGCACCTGTTCGAGCAGCGTCGTGCCCGAACGCGGGAATCCGACGATGAAGATGGGTGACTCTTCGACTGCGGGTCCCTGATCCCACCGGGCGACGTCAGCCGGATCGCAACCACGGGCGATGCGCCGTGACATATAGGACGGCCTGTCGGCCGGCTTGCCCATCGCAGCGCCGATGAAGGCAATCTGAGAGCGGTGCGCCTCCTCGGCTGTCGCGTAGGCCTCCTCGTACCGCCCGAGCGCATCGAGCGCTTTCGCCATAGGAAACAATGCGTGGTACTTGCGCGCATACGTCTGATGCTGCGGCAAGGCCGCGGTCAGATGAGTCAGTGCCAGCTGGTGCTGGCCGGCGCGTGCGGCCAGCTGCGCCGACACCTGCAGCCAGTCGATCTGGGTTTCGGCATCGCGCTCCTGCTGTTCCAACCGCTGCAGGATGCCACGGGCCTCGTCCATTCGATGCAGGCGCTCCAGGATGCTCGCCAGCACCACCGGCGCGCGCCCCTTGACGGGCGCACTGGTCACCAGTTGCTCGATGGCGGAAGCGGCGCGCCGCGTCTCGCCCATCATGACCAGCAGACCGGCGATTTGCGCCGTGATCTGAGGTGTCAGCCCGTGCAGCTGCTGCCAGTTCTCCAGAGTTGCCAGGGCTTCATCATTGTTGGTCAGCTCGTAGCAGCATTGGGCCAAGGCCCAGCGCATGGTCGCATCATTGGGCGCCAGGCCCACCGCGTCGCGCAGCGCCAGGTACGCCGCGTCATAATCGCAGCGCTCCATCTGCAGCACGCCGAGGTTGTAGAGCACGGGGGCCGATGGCGGCGCGAGACGCAGCGCCCGATCGAACGCAGCGATCGCCTGGTCGTGACGTCGAGTCGGTCGCAGAGCGGTGCCCAGGTTCTGCCAATGCTCGGGCACGTCAGGTTGCATCAACGTGAGTGCGTTGAAGACTCGCACCGCTTCTTCGTGTCGGCCGCGGGCGTACAGCACCTGCGCTAAGACTCCGAGGGCACCAGCGTGATGGTGATGGGCACCAAGTACTTCCAGGCACTTGGCCTCGGCCGCGGCCAGCCGCTCACCGGTAAGGTCGGCTCGTGCCTGCTGCAGCAATTCTTCGGGATCATCGCGCTTGGTCATCGATCGCAACCGGCGGCCCGCTTGTGCGCGCGCTCAGCGATGAGCGCCTCGAGAGCTGCGGCCAGCTCGGCAACTACCGCGTCCCAGCGATTGCTGCGCCCCGGCTGACGGAACAGGCGCATCGTGGGATACCAAGGGCTGTCGCTGCGCTCGCGCAGCCAGCGCCAATCGGGGGCGGCGCTCAGGGCCACCCAGGTCGGCCGCGCCAGCGCCCCAGCCAGATGCGCGACCGAGGTATCCGAGCTGATGATCAGATCGAGCGACGCCATGATCGCAGCGGTGTCGAGAAAGGCATCGGCCGCGGCTTCCTCGCCGGGGAAGAAAATGCGGTCGCGAAACGGCGCTGCGTGCAGCTGCTGCAATCCCTCACCCTGCTGCAGTGATAGCAGACTCAGGCCCGGAATTCGAGTGAGCGGCTCGAATACCGCGAGCGGAGGCGAGCGCCCGCGCGCCCAGGTCAAGCGCTCGACTTGGGCATTGCCCTGCCAGGCGAGCCCGACGCGCAGACCCTGCAGGGGCTGCAGCCGCGCGGCCCAGTTGGTGGTACGGACCGGATCCGCTGCCAGATAGGGCACCTGCTGCGGAATGCTCGCAAGCTGAGTGCCGCAGGCCAGCGGCAGGCTCATCAGGGGACAGTGATAGTCGGCCGGTGGCAGGGCCTGGCCGCGGCCGATCAGCTGGATCGGTCCCGGCAAAGCGCGCATCAAAGTCTTGAGCGAGGGCATCACCTCAAAGATCACCGTGGCCCCGCGCTCGACCAGCAGCGGCAGGTAGCGGCAGAACTGAATCGCATCGCCCAGCCCCTGTTCGGCGTGCACCAGCAGAGTCTTACCGGCGATCGGCTCCTCACCGGTCCAGCGCGGCACGCCGAAGTCGCGCGGCGGGATCGCGAGCGCCGGCACGCGAAAGCGCGTTTCGTACAGCGGCCAGCCGCGGCGAAAATCGCCCTGCGCCAGATACAGGAATGCCAGCTCGAACTGCGCTGCGGGCTCGTCGCGATCGATGGCGAGCGCCCGATCCAAGCTCGATGCCGCCTGTGCGTACTGTCCCAGTCGTGCCGACAGCACCCCGACGTTGATGTGGGTCGCCGCCGCGGTGCCGTCGATGACCGAGGCCCGAATGAAACTCTCGAGCGCCTCCTGCGGCCGGCCCAGCGCCTCGAGCGCGACGCCGCGGTTGTTCAGCACCTCCGGTCGCTTGGGATCGATGGCCAGCGCGCGGTCGAAGCTTTCGAGTGCATCGGCGTGGCGTTCCAGGCGCAGCAGGACGACGCCGCGCTGCACATGCACTTCCCGATCCTGCGGTATGAGCGCGGCGGCGCGCTCGAGCGGCGCAAGCGCTTCGGCAGGGCGGCCGAGGCCAAGCAATGCCACTCCGCGCCCGAGCAGGTCTGAAGGCCGCTCACCGGCGCGTGCGCGCAGCTCCTCGTAGTCGCGCAGCGCTTCGGCATAACGCCCGAGCAGCGAGAGCGCCATGGCGCGGTTGTGCAGGGTATCGAGATTGGCGGGATCGATCGCAAGCGCAGTGGCGTAGCTGTCCAGCGCCTCGGCGCGGCGGCCCAGTTCGGTGAGGAAGTTGCCGCGATTGCTGTGCAGAGCGGCCAGCTGCGGCTGCAGTGACAACGCCTGATCGATGTTGGCGAGCGCGCGCTCGTGATCGCCCATCGCTGCGGTGAGCTTGGCCAGGTGCTGGTGCGCGAGCGACTGATTGCCATCGAGCTCAACCGCTTGTTCAAAGCAGGTCAGTGCATCGCGGGTGCGCGCGCTCGCCTCGAGCGCGATGCCCAGTTCGGTCAGTGCAGCCGCGTCGGTCGGCGCCAGCCGCACCGCCTGGCCGAAACTCGCCAGCGCTTCCTCGCCACGGCCGAGCATCGACAACGCGGCGCCGCGCAGGCGAAACGCGCCCGCGGCCGAAGCATCGTGCGCGATCACTTGCTCGCAGCAGCGCAGCGCATCCTCGGGGCGGTGGAGCGTCAGCAGAGCGCGCGCAAGGTTCAGCAGCACCGACGGGCGTCCCGGCTGCAACTCGAGCGAGGCCGCCATGAGCGATGCGCCCTGCGCTGGCTGCCCGAGCTGTGCCAGCGCCACGCCGAGGCGCTGCATCAGGTCGGCATCCTTCGGCGCCGCGCGCAGCAGCTGCTGCAGGATCGCCACGGCCTCGCGGAACTGCCCGGCGCGCTGGTGCGCGACCGCGGCTTCGAGTCGTTCGCGAGCGCCGCTGGAGGTCATGCGTGCCTGTCCTTAAGGTTTCACCCGAGCTTGGCGAGGGGTTAGAAAAAAAGGCGGGCACGAGGCCCGCCTTTGAGGCTATCGAATTGGTTCCTACGGTGCTTTTTTCTAGAAGTCCACCGTGACGTTCATGAACAGGAACCGCCCCGCCAGGTCATACACCGAGGCGTAGGTGTTGTTGTCGTAATAGACGTCATTGCCGCCGGTCTTGCCGCTGACGACGGGCGGATCCTTATCCAGGACGTTGTTACAGCCCAGACGTACCGTGAGCTTGTTCCACACGTACGAGGCGTGCAGATCGAGGTAGCTGTAGTTCGGAATCTCCCCGTCAGGCAGCGAGTTCACAGCTGTCCAGCCCGGCAAGTAATCCGGTTGCTTCGGATCGAGGATCGTATTGGTTGCCTTGCCGAAGAAGCGCCAGACCAGACCGCCCGACAGACCCGCCATCGGCGTATCCCAGTCCAGGCTCATGCGGTGGCGCCAGGTCGGAGTGATCGGGTCGCAAGAAAGGCCAAAGCGGCCCGCGCAGTTGTAGGACGTCGAGCCTCCCGGACCTCCCGGGGTGTAGATCAAGTCCTTCAGCCAGGTGCCGTCGAGGCGCGCACGCAGGTCGCCGAAGCGTCCGAATCCGAATTTGTACGCCAGCCCAATGTCGATGCCTCGATATTCCAGGCCGCCTTCGTTAAGCAGCGGATCGGTGACGTAGCCACTGGGACTGGCCCACAGCGTGCCGCCGGCATCACGGTGTACGAGATCGCACCAGTATGCCAAGCCCGTCGTGGCGCAGTTGGTCTGGATCAGGCTCGAACCGTAGGAGTTCACCAGACCGGTGATCTTGATATCGGTGTAGTCCACCGTCGCGCTGAAGTTCGGCACGAAGCCCGGTGTGAATACCAGGCCGACATCGTAGGTCTTGCCGACTTCCGGCTGCAGAACCGGGCTGCCGCCGACCAGGCCGTTGTACTGAGACGACGGGGCTCGCGGGGCGCCGCCGCCAGCGTATTGGGCCGCCGACAGCTTCAGCAACCCGCATTGCGCCGCGGACAGTGCCGTGCCGGTACCGCACAAGTCGTCGCTTCCGTCCAGAGCGACGTGATCCGGCTGGAAGAGCTCCTGCAGGTTCGGCGCGCGCACCGCGCGGTTGTAGCTGGCGCGCACGCGCAGGTCATTGGTCGGTGCCCACTCGAGCCCGAATTTGTAGGTATTGGTCTTGTAGCCTTCGCTGTAGCTCGAATAGCGAAATCCGGTCTCAAAATCGAACGACTTCGCAAACGGTGCATCGTGCACGATCGGCAGGCGCTCCTCGGTGAAGAGTTCCCACACGTGCTGCGCGGCTGCCACCGGAGGAGCCGGTGAGCCGATGCCGGCCAGGTCGCCGCTCTGATACTCCGCGTCGGGACTGGCGGTCAGCGTGTCGCGGCGATATTCGGTACCGAAGACGACCTTCAGGCCCTCATTCGCCCACGGCAGCTTGATGCCGTTTTTGGTCAAGTCACCGGACACGTAAGCGCTGCCGATGTCTTCCTGGGTTGAGGCGGTGAATTCGCCTGGAACGGAGATGTAGGCGAGCGAGGCGGCGCTGACGGGTACCGCGGGATTGAAGATCGACCAGGGGACGCAGCCGGACTGACCGCCGGCGCACACCGGCGTGCCGCCGGGCCCGGGCACCGCCAGCAGCGCATTTTGAATGCGCTCGCTCGAGGTGTCGTTGTTGTGGAAGTCGGCTGAGCGGGTCGTTGAAAACAGGCCGTAGGCGTCGTAGCTCCAGTCCTCGACGATCTCACCGCGCACGCCGAACACGCCGCGATAGGAGGTGTGCGTGTACTCGTCCTGGCGCGGGCCGCCCTCGATGTTGCGGCGGCCAATGAGAATCTGGCCGACGCCGGTGGCACTCATTTGGTACGGGAACAGAGGGGTCGCCGCTACGGAGTTGGTCGAGTTGTTATAGGCAACGCCCGGACACAGGATCGGATACTCACCCGCGGTGATGTACGGGTTCATGCCGGCGTTGCCGTAGCCGGCACCCAGCGGACCGCAGTTGTACGAGAGCGCACCGTCCGGAAGACCGGTGTCGGCATCGACGGCCTTGGCGCTTCCCAGGAACGAGCCGGCCGGCGCGTAGTTACCGGTGCTCGAATCGTCCATGAACATGAACTCGCTGTAGGTCTCGGCGTGGTCGTTGATTTTCAACTTGCCAAAGAAGCCCGCGGTGTAGCGCTCGTCGTTGCGCTGCAGATAATGCGACGCGCCATAGTTGAAGTGATTGAACTGCTTCACCAAATCGCCGCCGGGCGAGACCTGAAATTTCCCGACAGCCGGGTTCTCGAACACGGCCGGAGCGGTGGTGCTTGAGCCGCCGCAACTGAAGGGCACTGCGCCGCTGCTGCTGTCGGTGAGCGTGCAGGCCGTCTGGTCGCGGTGATTGGCCGTGATCGCCGAGACGCGGCGATAACCGAGGTAGCCCTCGAAATTGCCGGCGCCATCGGCGAAGTTGTGACCCATGATGATGGTGAAGTCCTTGTTGGACCCATCCCAGTTGGAGCCGGTGACCGGCGCGAAGCCACCAGCCGTCAGCAGCGGGCCGGTCCAGGCTTCGTGGTTGCTGTGGTTGTAGATGCCGATGTTGGCATCGACTCGCACGCCCTCGAAGTGATCGTTCATGACGAAGTTCACGACGCCGGCGACCGCGTCCGCGCCGTAGGTCGAGGAGGCACCGCCGGTGAGCACATCGACGCGCTCGATCATGGCGACCGGAATCTGGTTGATATCTGCGGCCGAGGCGTAGGCCGGGGTTGCGCCCTGGATCGCACTCGGGTCGCCGCCCTGCAGGCGACGGCCGTTGACCAGCACCAGTGTGCGCTGCACGCCCAAGCCGCGAAGGTTGACGGTGGCCGTGCCATTGGCGGTCATCGACAATCCGGAACCCTGGTCGGCAACCACCTGCGGCAGGCTGTTGAGCAGATCCTCGACACGCGTGACGCCGGTCTCTTTGAATTCTTCACTCGACACCGCTGTCACCGGGCTGATCGCATCCAGACTCGGGCTGGCAATGCGTGAGCCGGTAACCACGACTTCCTGCAACGCAGTCGAGGGCTCGGTGGTGGCGGCCTCGTCGGCCACGGTGGCCGACGGATGGCCCACGGCCGCGACGGCACCGCCGGCCAGCAGCGCCATTCGCACGGCGCGCCGCAATAACAGATTGCTATCAGTGGACATGTATGGATCGCTCCCTATGTTTTCTCTGGCAACGGCCTGGCGCGACCACAACCGGCCGCCGCTCGACAGTCACCCGCACTGTACTTTTTGCGACACTGGGGGGGCATATGGTCTTGGATGCCCTCATCAGTGACGCTAGCCGCGAAGCCCCCAAGAGACCTGCTTTTTCGCGGCAGGTAATAAGTATATTAAAAAAATGAAATGTGGGACAACAGCGACGAGGAATTTAATCTGCCGCTGTTGCTGCTCGGCAACAAGAATTTCTCGTAGCGATTCGGCCTGACACGCCACCATCCACGGGCAATGTGGCGGAGCGGTAAGTCTCGAAGAGCTCAGCCACAACCCCCAGACGCCACGCCGTTGCCCCGGGTTTGCTACGACTGTGCGCCCGCAGTCTGCCGCCTCGGCTGATCAGTGGTTGGGCGCGTGACGAAGTCCGTCCTTAGGGTTGCGGTGCGATGCGAAAGCCGACGCGGCTCATCAGCGCCACATTGCCTGTAAACCAGGGGTTTGCAATTAGGTTTGTAACGGGGCCTCGTCCCGACATTTACCACTGTCAGTTTTGCACCGCGAAACGGTCGATGACCCGCGGCGTCCCCGTGATAACTTGTGTTGCGGGAGCGCCACAAAGTTAACTTGCCTATCAGTTGCGGCTGTGGTTTAGTCGCGCCACAAAGCCGCAGTTGCCGGCTGCTTTCATCCAGTAAGGATGCATGGCCTCATATCACAGCTGGTCTCACCCTTAGAAGTATTAAGGGCGCTAGCAAACATAGGGATACCTCAGTGTCTACAAAAGTCACCCATTGGAAATGGCCCGCCGCATTTCTCGGCGCGGCGATCGGCCTAAGTTCTGGCATCGCAACAACCGCATTCGGCGCCGATGCGGCGACCGCCGACACCTCCGAGGCGGCGGCACCGGGCGGCACGTTGCAGGAAGTGGTCGTCACCGGTTCGCACATTGCGCGCGCGGAAGGCGAAACTGCCCAAAATGTCCAGCAGATCTCGGCGGTGGAGATCCAGAACAGCGGCCAGGAGACGGTCTCCGATTACTTGCGCACGATCTCCTCGACCTTCGGCAACAACAGCAATGAATCGTTTGAGAACAGCTTCGCCCCGGGTTCGGCCATGGTCGGATTGCGAGGCTTGAGCGGCACCGACACCCTCGTGCTGCTCAACGGCCGGCGCATTACCAACTACGGCGTGTTCCAGAACCTATCGGATGCGTTCGTGGACCTGAACGTGATCCCGCTGGCCGCCATCGATCACATTGAGATTCTCAAGAGCGGCGGCTCAGCCATTTACGGCTCGGACGCGATCGCCGGTGTCATCAATATCATCCTGAAGCAAAAGTCCACCGAGAAGGCCGTGGAGGTCGGTGGCACCGTCACCACCGACGGCGGCGCGGCCGCGCGCGATGCGAACATACGCGTCGGCTTCGGCGACTTTGACTCGCAGGGCTACAACGTCTTTTTGACCGCCAGCGCGTTCAAGCGCGACCAGCTGCTGTTCTCGCAGCGAAGCAACACCTCGGGCCAGGATTACAGCAATCTGCCGGACGGCTTCCTGGCGTGGCGCCTATCGCAGCAGTACAAGAGCATCCCCGGTCCGTTTCCAACCTGCGGCACCAATGGTCTGCCGGGGGTGGTCACGAGTGGCACCGCTGGGCCTGGCTGCTACTACAACGATGCCGATCAGCTGCCGCTGATGCCGGCGGCAACGCGTGCCAACCTGACGGGTACCGCCAACCTGCGTCTGACTGACAATTGGACCGCGTATAGCGACATCTTCTTTTCGAACGAGGATACGCACAATAATTTCACGCCAGCGGCGCTCAGTGCTGGCTCCTACCAGGCGCTCCCGGCCACCGGCGGCGCCGCGCCGGTGTCCGATGTCCTGCCGGGGACCAACCCGTCCGCTCTGGGCGGTGCACCCACCCCCATCAACTATGCTTTTCAGAGCGTCGGGCGCCGCGATGCTGAGGTGGTCTCCAATACCTGGCGAATCACTGCCGGCGTGAAGGGGACCGTGGCCGGATTTGGTGTGGATGCCGGATTCGGTCATTCGGAGAACCACGTTTCATTCGAGGGCCGCAACTACATCAATGCCGCGAACATTCAAGCGGACATCGCCGACGGGTCATTCAACTTCCTGGATCCGTTGTCAACGCCGGCTGCCAATTCCGCGCTGAACATCCGCGACACTTACAGTTCCGTCGCCAAGCTCGATACGTTTGACTTGAACGTCAATCACGGATTATTCGAGCTGCCGGGCGGGCAGGCGAAACTCGCCGTCGGGGCGGAAGTGCGCCACGAGTCGGTCAACGATCAGCCAGGAGCCGCGGCGGAGGCTGGCCTGGTATTGAGCACCGGCATCACGCGAGTGGTCGCCAGTCGCACCGTTTACGCCGCCTTCGGTGAATTCGATTTTCCGATCCTGAAGTCGCTCGACGCCGATGTGGCGGTACGCGAGGAACACTACGGTGACGTGGGCAGCACCGGGGTGCGGCCGCAGTACACGTTGCGCTACCAACCGTTTCGCCAACTCACGCTGCGGGCATCGTTCGCGCAGGGATTTCGCGCACCCAGCATGGCCGAGTCCAGCAACAGCACCTCGCTGGCGAACAATACCGTGGTGGATCCTATGGATCCTCAGCATCGTCCCAATGAAAACGTCGGCTTCATCACCGGCGGCAATCCGAATGTCAGGCCTGAGACCTCGAAGAACCTGGATCTGGGTGTGATCGTCTCGCCAATCCCCAATCTCGACCTGTCGGCGGATTTCTATAACCTGTACTTGTACGACGTGATCGCACCGAACGCGACCGCGCAAGCGATCATCAACGATCCTGCGGCCTTCCCTGGCGAACTGGTACGTGCCCCGGATGGCACGGTGGTGTATGCCAAGGCGCTGTACACCAATCAGTTCGAAATCCACACCTCCGGCGTCGACGTCAATGCCGGCTATTCGATCCCGCTGCAGATAGGTGGCCGGGTCAAGTTTGGGCTCGACGCCACCTATGTCCGAAAGTTCGAGGTGAATTCGGCCGGCACCTGGTCCGACTTTACCGGCACCAACGGTTGGGATTATCTGTCGCCGATCGCTGGCGGTGGGCCGGTGCCGCACTGGAAAGGGGTGGCCTCGCTCGGATGGTCTAATCCGGATTGGTCGGCCGGGGCGGCGTTGCGCTACTTCGCCGGCTACCAGAATTCCATCACCGCGGCCGGATTTGGCACCATTCAGCAGAATATCGCGTCGTTCGACGCGCTCGACCTGAATGCCGAATATCGTGGCCTGAAGAACTGGAAGTTCGCCCTGTCGATCGTCAATGTGACCAATCGCTATCCGCCGTATGACAGCGCCGCATTGAACTTTGGTCCAACCGGCACGCCGTACGACGCCTTCACTTACGATGACATGGGTCGCATGGTCGACTTGCACATCACGTTCTCGCTCTAATAACGGTTGCTCTAGCAACGGTCCGCTACAGGGTTCGCCCGAAGGCCTTCAAGGCCTTCGGGCGACTGCCCGATCTACGGCGCCGAACCGGCGTCCTGCGTCACGATCCCGGCGAAGTCGAAGCGCGATAGCAGCAGCACGCTGCGGCCCTCGATCGCGGCGGCGGCCGCGGTGCAAAAGCCACGCGCACTAATTCGTTGCCGGCGCGAATGCCCGTCGTCGGGCAGCGATTGCTGATGGTATTCATCGGTGGTGCACTTGTTGTCACCGGCGGTGGAATACAGTTTGCGCTCGCCCTCGAAGATCACCGTGACATTGGTGGGCAGATTGCGCGCACTGGGCGTGTTGGCCGCTGCGGCAATGCCGAATACAAAGCGCAGACGGTGCTTGCCGTGCGGCTTACGGCCGGCAAAGGTCAAGCGCACGCCCTGCTCGCCCGGGCGTGGGCCGCCATCGCATTGCATGTCGGCATCGTGCCAGTCGATGTCCATGTTGGCCGCGCCGCGCATCCGCAACCGCAGGTAGCCGTCATGCGATGGCAGACAGTGATCGCTGACTGAAGGCGCGGGCAGTGGCGCGGGGCCCGCCGCGGGCGTCGTCGGTGTGGTGGCGAGCGTCGGTGCGGGCGTGCAAAAGGCTACGCCGAGCGCTATCGCGCCCAGCAGCAGCGGTCTTCGACTGGATCTCGTGTGCACGTCGGGACTTTCAGTAGCGCATCGCCACCTGTCAACGGGCGCAAATCTCAACCCCGGTGAGGGCGCCTGAATTTCGTCCTGGCCGCGCCTTTTAGTGCGATGCAATCCACGGGTAGCCTTCCTGCTTGCTGCTAGACTTTTAACCTATGATGAATCGCCGCAGGGCTACCATGCCTAACCAAGTCATTGAAATCTATCCGGTAATACCGCCACCGCTGGCGCGGTTACCGGAGCTGGCGAGCAATCTGTTCTTCAGCTGGCATCGGCCCACGCGGGCGCTGTTCGAAGATCTGGAATCTGAACTGTGGCACCAGGTGGGTGGCAACCTACGGCTGATGCTGCGTTGCATGAGCCAGGAGAACCTGGATCGGGCCGCCAACGATCGCATCTATCTGGAGCGCTATCGGCAGGTGGTCGAGTCCTTCGACGCCTACCTGTCGGCACCGCCGCGGGCCGATGAGCCGCTGGTGGCGTACTTCTGCGCCGAATACGGTTTTCACGAGAGCTTTCCGATCTATTCGGGTGGTCTGGGCGTGCTGGCCGGAGACCACTGCAAGGCCGCCAGCGACGAGCGGCTGAATTTCGTCGCCGTCGGCCTGCTCTACACCCAGGGTTATTTCGTGCAGTCAGTCGACAGCGATGGCCTGCAGCACGCCAGCAACACCGAGACCGATCCGCGCGATCTGCCGGTCGAGGCGGTGCGCGACGCGGCCGGTCAATGGCTGCAGGTGAGCGTGAACATCGGCGGCCGTAAGGTGGTGGCGCGCGTCTGGAAGGCCCAGGTGGGACGCGTGTCGGTGTATCTGCTCGACACCAACTGCAAGGACAATGCGCCCGAGGATCGCGAGATCACCCACCGTCTGTACGGTGGCGATGCCACGGTGCGCATCCGTCAGGAGATGATCTTAGGGCTGGCCGGAGTGCGGGCGCTGCGCGCGCTCGGGCTTAGCCCTGCGGTGTGGCACATGAATGAAGGCCACGCCGCATTTCTGATTCTGGAGCTGCTGCGCGAGGGTATCGCCCAGGGCATGGAATTCGCCGCGGCGCTCGAGGCGGCCGCGAGCCAGTGCGTATTCACCACGCACACGCCGGTGGCAGCCGGCCACGACGTGTTCGACATCGGCCTGTTCACGCATTGTTTCCAGGAGATATTCACCGAGATTGGCGTGCCGGCCGAGCGCGTGATCGAGCTGGGGCGCGCGCCCAATGCCGCGCCCGGATTCAACATGACGCATCTGGCGCTCAACGGCGCACGACGCATAAACGGCGTCAGCCGCATTCACGGCCAGGTGTCGGCGCGCCTGTGTGCCGAGCACTGGCCGGAAGTGGCCCCGGAGCAAAACCCGGTGGGCTACGTTACCAACGGCGTGCACGTGCCGACCTTTCTGGCGCAAATCTGGAACCGCTTCTTCGATCGCCGACTCGGGCACGACTGGCACGAGCGCCTGTCGGACCGTGATTTCTGGCATGCGCTCACCCAGGTGTCGGAACAGGATTTCTGGGAGACCGCGCAGCAGGTCAAGGCGCGCATGTTGCATGGCGTGCGCACGCGGCTGACGCGCGAGTATCGTGCCAAGGGACTCAATCCGGCGCAGCTGCGCCGGATCACGCGGCTGATCGATCCGGAACAGCCCAACGTGCTGACGCTGGGGTTCGCGCGCCGTTTCGCCACCTACAAGCGCGCCGCGCTGATGCTGCGCGATCGCGCGCGGCTGCTGCGACTGGTGGCTTCGGCCGAGCAACCGGTGCTGTTTCTGTTCGCAGGCAAGGCGCATCCGGCCGATCAGCCAGGCCAGCAGGTGCTGCGCGAGATCAAACAGCTGATGCTGGTGCCCGAGTTCGCCGGGCACGTGGTGTTCCTGGAGGACTACGACCTGCAGCTGGCGCGCTGGATGGTGACCGGCGTGGACGTATGGCTCAACAATCCGGTGGCGCCGCTGGAGGCCAGCGGCACCTCCGGCATCAAGGCCGCGGTCAACGGCCGCCTCAACGTCAGCATTCTCGACGGCTGGTGGGCCGAAGGCTTCGACCATAACAACGGCTGGGGCATTCCCGGCGCCGACACCCACGACCCGGAACGACGCGATGCGCTCGATTCCGCCGCGATGCTGGATGCCATCGTGGAGGAGGTGGTGCCGCTGTATTACGCCCGCAATCAGCACGGTTTCTCGCCCGAGTGGGTGCGTCACTGTAAGCGCGCGATGATGACGGTGATTCCTCACTTCAACATGGGCCGTGTGGTGCAGGACTATGCGCACGGCCTGTACTACCCGGCGGCCGAACATCACCGGCGCCTGATGAGCGGCGGACCGGGCGCCGCGACGCAGCTCAGCCAGTGGAAGCAGCGGGTGCGCGAGAAATGGCCGGGCGTGACGCTGCGCCGCCTGAGCGACACGCCGCGTGAACTGCCGCGGGCCGGATCACTGCAAGTGCGGGTGGCGGCCGTGCTCAATGGACTCACACCGGCGGACGTGCGCGTGGAATTCGTAGCGCAACGAGTGCTGCCGCGCACACGGGCCGGATTGCCGGCGTTGTCCTCTTACCGCACCGATCAGCCGGATGATGCCTGGCGCGCGCTGCTGCGTCCCAACGGCGCGACCGAGAGCGATGGCTCAATCGTGTATGAACTGCAGGCCGCGCCACTGAATTGCGGACAATTCGAATTCGAGGTGCGGGTGTCTCCGTGGCACGAACTGCTGGCGCATCCGCTCGAGATGGGTCTGCTGCGGCGTTTGTGACCGCGAGGAATCTCGCTGCACTGTGACGCCGATCCTCCTACACGCGAGTCAGTAGTTGTACCGACGTACTATACTCGAGCCGTCCCGTCATCATTTGCACCTATGGCTAAGCAGCAGCCGCGAGCTTCCTCCGGACGCTACGTCAGTCGCCTGACCAGTGGCACGCTGGCCGTAGTCATGGCCGGCGGACGCGGCGAGCGCCTCAGAGATCTGACCCTGCACCGCTGCAAGCCGGCGACGCCGTTCGGCGGCAAATTTCGCATCATCGATTTCGTGCTGTCCAACTGCGTCAATTCCGGCATTCGCCAGATTTACCTGATGACGCAGTACAAGGGCCAGTCGCTGATCCAGCACGTGCAGCGCGGCTGGAGCTATCTTCGCGGTGAATTCGGCGAGTTCATCGACGTGGTACCGGCGCAGCAGCAGGTCGGCATGCACTGGTACCGCGGTACCGCCGACTGCATCTACCAGAACCTCGACATGGTGCGCGCGTTACGCCCCAAGCACGTGCTGGTGCTGGCCGGCGATCACATCTACAAGATGGACTACGGTCCGATGATCGCCTATCACGTCGAAAAAGGCGCCGACATCACCGTCGGTGTGGTCGAGGTGCCGCGCGCCGCCGCGCGCGATTTCGGCGTGCTGTCGGTCACCGACTGGAATCGGGTCACCAAGTTCACCGAAAAGCCAAGGGATCCGGAAACCATTCCCTCGCGTCAGGATGTCGCGCTCGCCTCGATGGGCATTTACGTATTCAACGCGCGACTGCTGGAGAAGCTGCTGATCGCCGATGCCGCCGACGACAAATCGGCGCACGACTTCGGCAAGAACGTCGTGCCGGCAGCCATCGAGCTGCTGCACGTCGTGGCCTATCCGTTCACCGACGTCAAGACACGCGCGCAGAACTACTGGCGCGATGTCGGCACCGTGGATGCGTTCTACGACGCCAACATCGAGCTGGTGCACGTGGCCCCCGAGCTCAATCTGTACGACGAGGAATGGCCGATCTGGACCTATCAACTACATCAACCGCCGGCCAAATTCGTGCTGGATGAAGTCGGGCGGCGCGGCACCGCGATCAACTCCATGGTATCGGGCGGCTGCATTATCTCCGGGGCGGTGGTGAATCAGTCGTTGCTGTTCTCCAACGTACGGGTCGAGGAGCGCTCCAGCATCATGCGTGCCGTGGTACTGCCGAACGTCAAGATCGGCGCCGGCTGCACCGTCACTCGAGCAATCCTCGACGAGGGCTGCGAGATCCCTGACGCCATGCAGATCGGCGTCGATCGCAGCGCCGATGCCGCGCGTTTCCACGTGACCGACAACGGCGTGGTGCTGGTCACGCCCGACATGCTGGCGAAGCTCGCCCCGACGCGCGCATGAGTCTATCGGCCCGGCTGCTTGAGCGGCGCCGCTCGGGCGTGCTGCTGCATCCGACGTCGCTGATGACCGGCGAGGGACCGGGCACCTGCGGCGGACTCGGGGCGGCCGCGCGCGCGTTCGTCGACTGGCTGGCGCAGGCGCGCTTTTCCATCTGGCAGGTACTGCCGCTCGGCCCCTCGGGTCAGGGCGGTTCGCCGTACTGGGCGCGCTCGGATTTTGCCGGCGATGCGTCACTGATCGATCGCAGTGAACTACCTGACCTTCAAGCCCAGGCACATGACTACCAGGCATTTCGCGTGCGCCAGGGCGCCTGGCTCGAGGACTACGTGCTGTTCGAGACGATCTCTGACCAGCTCGAAGCGCCATGGTGGGACTGGCCGGCGCCGCTGCGCGAGCGCGAGCCGGCGGCACTGGCGAGTTTTGCCGAGCAGGCGCGCGATGACCTCGAGGATCGCCGCATCGAGCAATGGCAGTTCGACTGGCAATGGCGCGCTCTGCGAAGCTATGCCGCGCAGCGCGGCGTGTTCCTGTTCGGCGACCTGCCGATTTACCTGGCACCGGACTCCGTGGCGACCTGGGCGGCGCGCAGCCAGTTCCAGCTCGATGCCAACGGTCGGCCGACGCAGGTCGCGGGCGTGCCGCCGGACTATTTTTCGGCCGATGGGCAGCTCTGGGGCAATCCTTTGTACGACTGGGATCAGGCGGTGCGGGACAACTTCGCCTTCTGGCGCACCCGCCTGGCACGCGCACTGCAGCGATTCGACCTGATCCGCATCGATCACTTCCGTGGCCTTGCGGCCTATTGGTCGGTGCCGGCCGGCGCGCGCACCGCGCGCGAGGGTCATTGGCGTCCGGCCCCCGGTCACGCGCTGTTTCGCGCCCTGACGGCCGAGATTCCCGACCTGCCGCTGGTGGCCGAGGACCTCGGCGTGATCACACCGGATGTGGAAGAGCTGCGCACCGGCTGGCGAATGCCGGGCATGCGGGTACTGCAGTTCGGGTTCGACGGCTCGCCGGACAACCCGCACCTGCCGCACAACTATCAGCAGGATGTCGTGGCCTATACCGGCACGCACGACAATGACACCACCGCGGGCTGGTATGGCGCGCTGTCGGCCGACGACGCGCGGCGCGTGGAACATTATCTGCGCGCCGGTCCGGGCGACCTCGCCGAGAGCATGGTGCGCGCCGTGCTGGGGTCGGTGGCGCAGCTTGCGATCATTCCGGTCCAGGACCTGCTGCAGCTAGGCTCCCAGGCGCGGTTCAACACGCCCGGGACGGTGCAGGGCAACTGGATCTGGCGGCTGCCGCCCGGCGCCCTGACCGCCGCGCTGGCGGAAAGATTTGCGTCACTGAACCAGATCTTCGCGCGCGCGCGCGGGGAGCATTCATGAGAGCAGCCCGTCCTTGGCGAGTGTGGTGGTCCGGCTGGCTGCTGTCGATCGCACTCGGCGCCGGCGGCTGTGCCAGCCTTGCACCCAGACTGCAGGCGCCGACGCTGAACATCACCGGCGTCACCATTGGCAACGGTAATTCTCAGGAGCAGCCGGTGCGACTGAGCTTTCACGCCACCAATCCCAACGATCGCGCGATTGCAGTGCGCCGCATCGACTGCAATCTGGACGTCGCCGGCAAGCGCTTTGCATCCGGCCAGACCGGCGGACCCTTTACGCTGCCGCCGCTCGGCGCGGTGGATTTCGATCTGAATGTGACCGCCAATATCAATACCGTGCTGTCGGCGCTGATCGGCGGCTTGGGCAACCGCAGCGTCGACTATCGCGTCTACGGCAAGGTACTGCTGCAGGGTGGGTTGATGCGCACGATCCCATTCGATCAGCAAGGCAACGTGCGGCTGTGAGTTACGGCGTTACGATGCTCTCGTAAAACTCGATGTAGCCGCGCACCTGACGGCTCCAGGAGTAATCCTGGCCCATGCCATTTTGCATCAGGCGCCGCCAGGCGCCCTTGTTCTGGTAGAGATCCAGCGCGGTGTTGATTGCCCAGGTCACGCCGCCGGCATCATAGTCGTTGAACACAATGCCGGTGCCCGAACCGGTCGCAGCATCGAAGTGCTGCACCGAATCGGCCAGCCCGCCAGTGCGCCGCACGATCGGCACCGTGCCGTAGCGCAGGCTATACATCTGGTTGAGCCCGCATGGTTCGTAGCGCGAGGGCATCAGGAACATGTCGCTGGCGGCCTCGATCCAATGCGCCAGCTCGTCGCTGTAGCGGCGCTCGAAATGCACCTGCGAGGCAAATTGCTGCTGCAGCTGTTGGAAGAAATTCTCGTAGCGCGACTCGCCGGTGCCGAGCACCACCAGATTGAACTCGCGTGCTCGCAGCAGCGCGGGCAACGCGTCGAACAGCAGGTCGAAACCTTTCTGGGTCGCCAGGCGGCTGACGATGCCCAGCAGCGCAGTACGATCGCCGTTGCTGAGGTTCAGACGCTGCAGGAACTGTTGCTTGATTTCGGCCTTCATGCCCAGCTGATTGGCGCCATAGTGAGCCGACAGGTAGCGGTCGCGACGCGGATCCCACTCGTCGTAGTCCACGCCGTTGAGGATGCCGACGATGGCATCCCCGCGAGTGCGCAGCAGCGTCTCCATGCCCATGCCGTACTCGGCGCTGCACAGTTCGCGCGCGTAGGTTGGACTCACGGTGGTAATGCGGTCGGCGTAGGCCAGACCGGTGCGCAGCAGATTGATGCGTCCGGCCGAAAATTCAGTTTGATCGAACATCGACACCGGTCCGCCCGGCAGGACGTCATCGTGCAGCGCGCTGCTGATGATGCCCTGGTAGCCGATGTTGTGGATCGTGAGCACGCTGCGCGCGGATTGGAACAGCCGGTCCCAGGCGTAGATGTAGCGCATCAGCAGCGTGCCGGCCGCCGTGTGCCAATCGTTGAAGTGCATGATCTGTGGCGCGAACGCCATGCGCTGGCAACACAGGAATGCGGCGTGCGTGAGCACCAGGAAGCGCCGGTGTTCGTCGGCGTCGACGGTGTAGAGGGCCGGGCGGTGAAACACCGCCGGACACTCCACTAGGTAGGCGAATGCGTCCGAGTCGGGCATGCGCGCACGCGAGACCGAGAACTCGTAGCGGTGCGTGCCGATAGTCACCGACAGATTCTGCAGATCGTCCACCGGCTGGATCTGGAGCTGGTCGCGCTGGATGCTGGAATACCCGGGCATGAACAGTCGAACATCGTGCCCGTCGGCGTGCAGGTATTTGAGCAGGGCGCCTGACACGTCCGCGAGGCCGCCAGCCTTGGCGAAGGGGGTGACTTCGGCCGAGGCAAAGCAAATTTTCAATGGCATCGCGGCATCTTACCCGCAGCGCGCGAGACGCGCGTTGACGAAGCCATTATCATGGGCGGCATGCGAGCGCTGGCCGTCTACCTGACGCTGTTGGTCCTGCTCGCGGTGTCGATCGGGGTCGGAATCATCGCCTCGGACTGGCCGCGCTGGTGTCGATGGGCGCACTGGTGTGCGGCCAACTGGCCGCCGGGAAATTGATGATCTTCAGCGCTTAGAGCGGTCCTCATGTCCACCACGCCATACGCCCAACTCGAGCAGGAATGGCGGCGCCTGCACGCCTTCAACGGCGCGCTGTCGCTGCTGCGCTGGGACGCCGCGGTCATGATGCCGCGCGGCAGCGCCGACGTGCGCGGCGAGCAGCTCGCCGCACTCGAGACCGAGTATCACAACCTGTTGACCACGCCGAAGATCACCCGGCTGCTGGATCGCGCGCAGGCGAATTCCCAGGGGCTCGAGGACTGGCAGCTGGCCAATCTGCACGAAATGCGCCGCCAGCGCGACTACGCGATCGCCACGCCGGTGTCGCTGATCTCGCGTCTCGCCCGCGCTACCTCGCGCGCCGAAGTGCAGTGGGCCGAAGCGCGTCGGCAGAACAATTTCGAGCTGTTCGCCCCGCACCTGGACGAAGTGGTGCACCTGGTGCGCGACAAGGCGGCGCTGCTGGGACAGGCGCTGGGCCTGCCGCCGTACGATGCGCTGGTGGACGAGTTCTCCCCGGGCGTGTCCGCGGCTGAGATCGACACGATCTTCAAGGCGCTGTCGCGGCGCTTGCCGAGTCTGATTCGCGAGACCCTGGAGCTGCAAAGCAAGCCGCCCGCGCCGCTGCCGTTCACCGGCAAATTTGCACCGGGCAA
>DASXYW010000041.1:0-45623 GCA_036502265.1 Steroidobacteraceae bacterium
CCAGATAGGGGGTGGAGCCGGGGGTGAAGGCCAATGAGTAGCCCACCACCCACCACAGGATCGACACCAGGCAGGTGATGGCAAAGCTTTGCATCAAGGTGGCCAGCACGTTCTTCTTTCGCACCATGCCGGCGTAGAAGAGCGCCAGCCCCGGGATGGTCATCATCAGCACCAGGGCGGTGCTGGTGAGCATCCAGGCGGTGTCCCCGGAGTTGATGTCCGAGAACTTCACCATCGTGGGGGCCGTGGGGGTGGCGGCCGGGGCGGATGCCGCCCCCGCTGCGGAAGGGGCGCTGCCCGCGGGGGTGCCCGGGGCCTCATCGGCCCACGCCCGGCTCACCCCACTGACCAGCACCAGCAACAGCATGCCCATCGCCAGCGCCCCCAGCAGGGCTCGAAGCCACGACGTCCTTGAGCGGTCCGGGCCCAGGGACAGTATTCGAATTTTTGCTGTACGCATGGCTTACAACTCCCGATCTCTTTTTAAAATGATGCTCAGACCCTCACGTCGCGCCGGTCTCGCCGGTGCGGATGCGGATTGCCTGCTCCAGCTCGCCGACGTAGATGCGGCCATCGCCGCTGCGGCCGGTTCGCGCGACATTGGCGATGGCCTCGAGCACCGGTTCGACGATGGCGTCGTCGACGGCGATTTCGACCTTGACCCGCGGCCCGAACTGCGCTTCATAGACTTCGGTGACGGTCACGCCCTGCACGCCGAGCTGCGCGATGGCCTGCCGTAGTTCGTCCAATTTGAAAGGACGCACGACCGCGATGATCATTTTCATGAGCTGCATTTCGCAATGATCGAGGCCTAAATGCGGTCTGCCGCGGTGCTGCCGGTACGCGGATTCTTGGACGGTGGTGCAGAATCTGTGCCACGCTCAAAAGCGGGGAATTCCGGGGCGTTGGCACGGCGAGCGGGGCGCAGCTGCACCGTTTTGGATAGCTGGCCTGAAGGGTCTGACCCGTAATGGGGCAAGGAGGAATCGAGCATGGCGAACGTACCCATCGATGATCTGGCGCGCCGCCTGTTCGAAGGGCTGCCCGACACCGTGCGTACCATGCGACGCGACATCGAGAGCAATTTCCGCGCGGTACTGCAGTCCAGCCTCGGCAAGCTCGACCTGACCTCGCGCGAGGAGTTCGACGTGCAAACCCGTGTGCTCGAGCGCACGCGCTCGCGCATGGCGCAGCTCGAGCAGCGTGTGGTGACGCTGGAGCAGCGCCTGGCCGAACTCGAGCAGGAAATTCCGCCGGTATCCGACTGAGCCTCGCCCGGATCCTGAGCCGCACCCAGCTCGGGCTGGACGCCCCGCTGGTGCAGGTCGAACTGCACATCGGGCGCGGGCTGCCCGGATTCACCATCGTGGGACTGCCGGCGCCGGTGGTGCGCGCGAGTCGCGAGCGCGTGCGCTCAGCGCTGCTGAACTCGGGCTACCAGTTTCCGGTGAGCCGTATCACGGTCAATCTGGCGCCGGTGGAGCTGTCCAAGCACGGCGGCCGTTTCGATCTACCGATCGCGCTGTGCCTACTCATGGCCAGCGGGCAACTGTGCGCACCGCCGCGCGCGCTCGAATGCCACGGCGAACTCGGCCTCGCGGGGGAGCTCAAGCCGGTTGGCGGATTGTTCCTCGCGGCGCTGCACGCGGCCCGCTGCGGACGCGCGCTGATCGTGCCGGCAAGCAATGGCGAGGAGGTGGCGCTCAGTGGCCACACCGAGGCCTACGGCGCCGTCAGCCTGCGCGACGCCGCCACAAAGCTGAGCCGCGCTGATCCTGCGGCGCTGCTGCGGCCGCGGCCCGCGAGCGATCCGAGGCCGAATGCCACGGCAGCCGCCTTATCGCTCGCGAACATTGTCGGACAATGGCAAGCCAAGCGTGCACTGGCCATCGCCGCGACTGGCGGCCACAGCGTGCTGATGGTCGGGCCGCCCGGTAGCGGCAAGAGCATGCCAACCCGGCGAGATCAGCCTCGCTCACCGGGGCATCCTGTTTCTGGACGAGCTGCCGGAGTTCGACCGGCGCGTGCTCGAATCGCTGCGCGAGCCGCTCGAGAGCGGGTCGCTCACTGTGGCTCGCGCCGGCTCACGCCTGGCGCTGCCGGCGCAGTTTCAGCTGATCGCCGCGATGAATCCCTGCGCCTGCGGGTTTTTCGGCGATCCGGAGCAGCCCTGTGGCTGTACGCCGGCATCGATCGCTCGCTATCGGCAGCGGATCTCCGGATCGTTTACTCGATCGGGTCGATATCCGGATCGAGGTTGCGCGCGTTCCGGTCGAGGAGCTGGTGCATGCCGCCGCCAATGGAAGTGCGGCCTTAGGTGCGGACTCGGATCCGGCGGCACAAGTGCGCGTCGCCCGCGAATATCGCCTGCGCGCCTCCGGTGCCGTGAGCGCCCGCCTGTCGGTACTGCAACTGCAGGACTGCTGTGCGCTACCGGCCGAGTCCGAACGCTGCTTCGGCATAGCTGCGAGCGACTCGGGCTCTCCGGCCGGGCGTGCATCGATTGCTGGCCCTGAATCGGACCATCGCCGACCTGGCGGGATGCGAGATCATCGAGCCGCGGCACCTCGCCGAAGCGATCCAGCTGCGCCGGCCGTTACCGGCCTGAGGACTTCTATTTGGCCAGCGACACCATGTAGTCGACGCCCTGCTTGATCAGGTCGTCGGGCAGATCGGTGCGCCCGCCCTTGGGCGGCATGGTGCCGCTGCTGCCGGTGAATCCGTGCAACGCATGGGTATACAGGGTCGCCTTACCCTCGGCGATGCGCGGACCCCAGGCGGTCTTGTCGCCCGCTTTGGGCGCACCGGCCAGGCCGGTTCCGTGACAGGTCTTGCAGACTGCTTCGAACAGCTCCTGGCCGTTCTTCGGCACCGCCATGGCGGGCGCGGGACCTTCTCCGGCCGGCGCCTTGATGGCCATGGCCGAATTGTCCTGGCCGGCCACTGCCTCCTGCGACATCGGGGCGACATTGTGCTGCAGGCTCGCCAGGTACAGCGGATCCTTGTAGACATCGACCTCCTGGGTACGGCCCGCGACCGTACGGGCCAGCGCGAACAACAGGATCGAGATGCCCACGAGGGTGCCGATCACGATGCTGAACATGGTGATGAACTGAGAGTCCTGTTTGCTCACGGCGGTCGCCCGATCTCGTAGTTAGAACTGGCCGAAAGTATAGCCTAAGGTCTCGCTACAGAGCCCGGCGCAGAGTCAGATTGATACGGCAGCGGCCGGTCAGCGCGTGCTGTGCGTCGGCCAGCGGAGCCAGCCCGTGAAAGGCCAGGCGCGAGCTGCCGCCCCACACCACGACGTCGCCGTGAAGCAGGGCGATGCGGCGCACCGGATCGGCGCGGCGCAGGCCGCCGAACAGGAACCAGGCCGGCAATCCCAGTGACACCGATACCACCGGCGCGCTCAGATCGCGCTCGTTACGGTCCTGGTGCAGGCTCAGACGCGTGGCCGGCAGGTAGCGATTCACCAGGCAGGCATCGGGCTCAAAGTCCGCATAGCCGGCCGCTGCCGCAGCGAGTGTGGCCAGGGCGCGAATGGGCGCCGGCAGCGGTGGCCAGGCATGGCCACTGTCCGGATCGTGGCTTGTGTAACGATAGCCGCGACGATCGCTGATCCAGCCGACCGCGCCGCAATTGGTCATCGCCACCGACATGCGCGCGCCGCCGGGTGTCAGCATATGGCGCCACGGCGAGTGGGCCACGACTTCGTCCACCGCAGCCAGCAGTGAAGGGCCGATCTCGAGCGCCGCCCCCGGCAGCAGCACCGCACCCTCGGCTATCGGTTCGCGCGCGGCGCGTGGCAGCAAGGCCTGCGTGGCAAGATCCTGACGCGCAGTGCGAGCGCGTGTCATTGCGCGTCGTGAAAGATGACGCCGAGCGTATAGCGCTCGCCGCGGCGCAGGCGGCTGACGCCGTGGCGCAGAGTAAGGCGATAGGCGCCGCGCTTGCCCATCGCCGGGTGAAAGCGCGTGGCGAACACCACGCCGTCGCCGCGCGCCAATGGCATGACCTCCACCCGCGACTGCGCGCGCGGCCGCTGTTGGGTCAGGCAGAATTCACCGCCGCTGAAGTCGGTGGCGGGGTCCGACAGCAGCACCGTCAGCTGCAACGGGAACACCTGCTCGCCGTACACGTCCTGATGCAGGCAGTTGAAATCACCCGGTCCGTATCGCAGCAGCAGCGGGGTCGGGCGTCTCTGCCCGGCGCGATGACAACGGTCCAGAAAGTCCTCATGGCGCGCTGGAAAGCGTGTGGCGATTTGCAGCGCCTCGTGCCAGCGGTTGGCGATCGGCGCCAGCCGCGGGTACAGGTTTTCGCGCAGCGTCTGCACCGTTGCGGGCAGCGGATAAGAAAAGTACTGGTACTCGCCCCGACCGAAGCCATGCTGGGACATGACGATGCGACTGCGAAACAGCTCGCTGCGTACATAGCAGGCGATGAGTTCGGCGCACTCCTGGCTCGACAACAAGCCGGACAGCACACCGGCGCCGCTGGCATCCAGCTCGCCGCCAAATTCGGCCCAGGAAAGGTTCGCGAGCCGGCCGGCGAGCGCAACGCCGGCCGGCGACAGGGCGCGGGCGGCCGCGACCATCAGGCCTTGCTGCCCTCGCGCTGAAGCAGCGCGCGCTTGCGATCCACGCCCCATCGATAGCCACACAGCGAGCCATCCAGTCGAATCACACGATGGCAGGGAACCGCGATTGCCACCGCGTTGGAGGCGACCGCGCGGGCCACCGCGCGCACTGACCCCGGAATGCCTAAGCGGCGTGCCAGAGCGGTGTAGCTGATGGTGCGGCCCGGCCGCACCTTGCGCAGTGCCTGCCAGACGCGGTGCTGAAAAGCGGTGCCGCGCAGGTCCAGCGGCAGCTCGACTGCGCGGGCCGGGGATTCGACCATCGTGGCCACGCGCGCCACCAGCTTTTCGAATGCGCGATCGCCACCGGTCAGTTGCGCTTTGGGGAACCGATGCTCCAGCTCCCGCAGCAGCACCGCCGGATCATCCCCCAGCAGGATGGCGCAGATGCCCTTGTCGGTCGCAGCGACCAGCAGCGCGCCGAGCGAGCTGGCGCCGATGGCGAAGCGAATGTGTTCGCCACGGCCGCCGCCGCGAAATGTCGTGGGCCGCATTCCGAGCGCTGCGGCGCTGCCAGCATAGAAGCGCCCGTTGGAGCCGAAGCCGGCATCGTAGATCGCGTGCGTGACACTGCCGCCGCGCGCTAAGCCATCGCGTACCCGCTGCGCCCGCTGAGCCTCGACGTAGGTCTTGGGCGTCATGCCGGTGTGGCGGCGGAATAGGCGGTGAAAGTGGAATTTGCTTATGCCGGCGGCGCGGGCGAGCGCCGCAAGATCAGGCGCAGTCTCGGACTGATCGATCTGGCGACAGGCGCGCGCGATCAGCGCCACGTGCTCTTGATCCAGAGCTGGGCCCAGCGGCTTGCAGCGACGACAGGCGCGAAAACCGGCGCGCTCGGCATCGGCGGTCTTGTCGAAGAAGCGCACATTGGCGCGCAGCGGCTGACGTGCTCCGCACGAGGGCCGGCAGTAGATCCCGGTGGTGCGCACGCCGAAGTAAAATTGTCCATCGGCTTTTTGATCGCGCCGCTGTACGGCTGCCCACCGCGCCGCATCGTTATGGTAATTGGTCGCTGTCATTGATCCGCTGTCCATGGCCGCTGTCCTCGTGGTTGATGCGCGAGCATTCTCACGCCTAAGGCGAGATAGTGAGGGCAGACGGTGCATGCGACACTCTGCGTCTTGCTGTTGAATTCCAGCCCCAGTGTACGACTGCAATACCCGAGCGCTAGCGCCGATGCTCGACTCGTTTAGGGGGGCGCGGACGCCCGCAAAGCAGATACCAGAGGCTATCATAGGCACACGGGGCATGGCCCCGCTTTGCAGCGCACGGCGCAAGGAATCAATCCATTCGGCGCAACTTCCCGCAGGCGGCTCACCTTCCGTGGTCGGCCGTCGTGACGCTGGGATCGTTCGAATTTTGAAGGCGAGGACGACCCGTCACATTCCCATCTTTAAAGAAGGCTGCATCGAGCTGCTGATGCGGGGGCACCGTTGGCCGAGCATGCGGCGACGGTGACAAGGAACTGGATGAGTGCATTGGTACTCCGGCTGGTGGAATTCAGTCGCGCTCACGCCGCGATGGTTGTCGGTTGCACGCTAGCGGCAGTTGCCTTGATCGGCGTGGCGACACTGCGCCATCTGACCATCGATACGGACACCGGCAAACTATTCGCGCCGACATTGCCGTGGCGACGCGCCGAGCTGCAGCTGGACCGTGCTTTCCCGCAAAACGTGGGATTGCTAGCCATCATCATCGATGGCGCCACTCCCGATCAGACGCGCGACGCCGCCGCGATCCTGGCCCGCCGCCTGGGCGCCATGCCCGAACTGTTCCGTGACGTGCGCCAGCCGGAGAGCGGTGAGTTCTTTCAGAAGAATGGATTGCTGTTTTTGCCGCGCCAGCAGACCCAGCAGATCGCCGATGATTTGATTGCTGCCCAGCCCATTCTGGGTACGCTGGCGTCAGATCCCAGTGCGCGCGGTGTGCTCGCGGCGCTCGATCTTCTGGCGCAGGGGGCGCTGCGGGCGGAAGTGGCGGCAGATCGCCTGGCGGCGCCGTTTCGGGCGGCATCGAGCGCGATTGAATCGGCCATCGCTGGCGACTATCGCCCGCTTTCCTGGCAGAGCTTACTGGCCGGCAACAACTCGTCGCCCGCGCCCTCGGTGCAGATCGTGCTCGCGCGGCCGGCTCTGAATTTCGGCACGGTCGAGCCGGCTTCGCGCGCCATCGAGACCGTGCATGCCGTGGCCCGGCAGGAGAACCTGGTGGTCGCGCGCGGGGTGCGAGTTCGGGTTACCGGGCCGGTGGCGCTGGCAAATGATCAGCTCTCCGCGCTGCGTGAGGGCGCGGGCACGGCCGCCGCGGTCTCGCTGGCTCTATTGGTGTTCTGGTTAGCGCTGGCGGTGCGTTCGGCCGGCGCGGTCGCGGCAATCCTGACCACCCTGGTGGCAGGACTGGTGCTTTGCGCGGCGGTGGCGGTCGTGTTCACGGGCGCCTTCAATCCGATATCGATCGCCTTTGCGCCGCTATTCGTCGGCATCGCCATCGATTTCGGGATTCAGCTGTGCGTGCGCTATGCCGCCGAACGCGAGCACAGTGCCACGACCGAGGAGGCGCTTCGCCGCACTTCCGCGGGCGTCGGCCTGCCGCTGGTGATCGCCGGGGCCGCGACCGCGGTCGGCTTTCTGTCGCTCGCGCCGACCGACTATCGCGGCGTGTCCGATCTGGGAGTGATTGCGGGCAGCGGCATGATCATTGCGCTGGCCTTGAACCTGACGCTGCTGCCCGCGCTGCTACAACTGCTGCGCGTCGGCGGCTTCAAGGAGGCGGCCGGCGTGGCCTACGCAGCGAGGTTGGACGGCTGGCTGATCCGCCACCGCGGCTCGGTCCTCGTTGCTGTCATCGTGGCCGCGGCGCTGTCGCTCGCAGCGGTGAGCAGGCTGCATTTCGATTTTGATCCCATTGACATGGAAAATCCGAAGTCAGAATCGGTGCAGGCGTTTTTTGATCTGATGAAGGATCCGGATACCTCTCCCTACACGCTCGACGTGCTGGCCCCGAGCGCCGCGGCGGCAGGCGATCTATCGCGACGGCTAAGCGCGCTGCCCGAAGTCAGTCGGGTCGTCTGGCTCGGCAGCCTGGTGCCTGAGGACCAGCCCGCCAAGCTGGAAATTCTCGAGGACGCACGCGACCTGCTGGCGCCCACGCTGTCTCCCATCAGCGTCAAAGCTGCGCCCAGCGCCGCTGAGGTGCTCGACGCCGCGGTCCACAGCGCCACCGACATGGCAACACTCGGTGCTCGCGGAGACCATCCGTCGGCGCAGCTGGCGGATGCGCTCAAGCGCGCCGCGCAGCAGGGCCCCGCCATCGTGCCGTTGCTCGATAGCAACCTGGCGCAAGGAATCTCCGCGAGGCTGCAGGACATACGCCTGGCCTTGCAGGCAGCGCCGGTCACGCAGGAGTCGATTCCAGCGCAGCTCAGACGCGACTGGGTGGGCATCGATGGCCATTACCGCGTCATGACCTTCATGACCGGCAACGCGCGCGACCCGAAGGTATTGCACGCCTTCGTCGCGGCGGTACGATCGGTAGCGCCCAACGCCAGCGGTACACCGGCGGGCATTGAAGAGTCCGGACGCACGGTCGTGCGCGCGTTTGAAGTGGCTGGGTGCCTTGCAACCACGGCCATCATCGTGTTGCTCTCACTGGTCCTGCGCAACGCCCGCGATGTGGCGGCGGTTCTTGGACCGCTGCTGCTGGCGGGCTTGCTCACAATGGCGCACTGTGCAATTGCCGGCATACCGCTCAATTTCGCAAATATCGTTACGCTGCCGCTGCTGCTGGGCATCGGCGTCGCCTTCGATATTTATTTCGTCGCTCGCTGGCGCGCCGGCGAGCAGGGTCTGCTCGGCTCGCCGACCGCGCGCGCGATCGTTTTCAGCGCTCTGACGACCGGAACCGCATTTGGGAGCCTTGCGCTGTCGAAGTCGCCATCGATGGCGGACATGGGAGAGCTGCTGGGCATCGGCTTGATCTATACGCTGATCTGCACGCTGTTGGTTCTGCCGGCGTTGTTGGGCACATCGCCGGCTGCGCCGCAGCGCACCGAGCACGTATGAGATATCGATTGCTGCTGATCATCATCAACGCATCATGGCTGGCGACGGCTGGCGGGTGCGCGACCGTACCGCGCGACCCGGTGGCGCTGGCGACCTACAAAGCCAACGATGACCCGCTCGAACCCCTCAATCGCAAGACCTTCGCATTCAATCAGGGGGTCGACAGGTTAGTACTCAAGCCCCTCGCCAAGGGTTATGTGCGTGCGATCCCGTCCAAGGCCCGTAACGGGATCAGCCATTTCATGAGTAATCTCGACGAGCCGGTGGTGCTGGTCAACAACATCCTGCAGGGCAAATTCGCGCGCGCCGGCACCACTGCCGGTCGCTTCGTGCTCAACAGCACGCTGGGGGTGCTGGGCGTCATGGATTTTGCCGGGCGCCACGGGCTTAACCGTCAGATCGGTGACTTTGGTCAAACCCTGTACGTCTGGGGTGTCGCCGCCGGCCCCTACCTGGTGGTGCCAGTGTTCGGGCCGACCTGCCCGCGCGACGGCATCGGTTCGGGCGTCGACATTTTCCTGGATCCATTCCTGTACCTGGCTCGCCGAACCAAGTATCGCACTGCGATCGACTTCACGCGCCTTCTGGTCACAGGCATCGATGAGCGCGCCCGCAATCTGGACGTGCTGGACGAGCTGCAGCGCGAGTCACTCGACTTTTACGCCGCGATGCGCAGTCTGTATCGCCAGAACCGGATCGCCGAGCTGCATAACGGTGTCGCGCCCGCGCCGCAAAAACTGGATGATCTTTATGGCGATCCAGGCCAATAGCACGGCCGCGGGCTACTTCTGCAGCTGCTCGGTCTTCTGCCGCAGCAGCTGCACCAGGGCGGTCGCACCGCCATCGCGCAGGGTGGAGGAGTACTCCGATCGCCTTTCGGCCATCTCGCTGATCGTGCCATTGAGCAGTACATCGATGATGTGCCAGCCAGGCGGCTCTGCGCGCAGCACATAATCGAGCTGCACCGGATCGCCGCTGCCCGGAATCAGCTTGGTGTGGATTACCGAATTGCCGCCGGCCAGCTGGCCGGCAGCCGGGTCAACGACAAATCGCTCGCCGGAATAGCGGTTAAAGCGACTGGCATAGACGGCAACGCTGTAATCGCTGAACGCTGCGACCAGGGCCTGCTGGTCGCTGGCGGTCATGCCTCGCCAGGGCGGTCCCACGACCAGCCGCGTCAGCAGCGGCAGATCGTACAACCGACGCAGCGGCGCATCGAGAAGCTTGACGCGCCCGGCAAAATCCAAGGCCGAACCCTTTTTCATCGACTCGAGCAGGACGTCGCATAGCGCCTGCACGGTCGCTTCAGGCGTGTCGGTGTCCGGCGGTGCGGCGCGACTTGACGCTGAAAAGAACTCGGTACTACAAAGTATTAGGATCAAGATAACTTTACCGACCCGGGCTCTGCACCCAATGGTCCGGCTTATGACTCTCGATACTTGCAAATGGCTCCCCTTTTCGGACCGGTCGCGACAAAATGCACGGCGACGTACAGGGGCTGATTGTCGCCCAGCGGCACCTGGCCTGTGATAGTCCCTCACCGCGTTACGAGGTCGGAATCTTGAGCGGCGGCTTGGCGATCGGCGGGTTGATATGTCTGGCGTTGGCGCTGACCTACGCCGTGCTGGTTTTGCTGGCGGTGGTTGTGTGGGAAATCAGGACATTGGCCGCGCGGCCCGCTACCAGGCGAGCGCTGCCGCCGGTCACGATCCTTAAGCCTCTGTGCGGCACCGAGCCGCAACTGTATGGGCAGTTGCGCTCCTTCTGCAGCCAAGACTATCCGAGCTACCAGGTCATATTCGGAGCACGCGATGCCACCGATGCGGCGCTGGTGAGCGCGCGGCGGCTGCAGGCGGAGCTGCCGAGTGTGTCGCTCGATATCGTGATCGATCCCACCGAACACGGCGGTAATCGCAAGGCCAGCAATCTCACCAACATGCTTGTGCACGCCCGGCACGACGTGCTGGTGGTCGCCGACAGCGACACCTTGGCCAGGCCTGATTACCTGCTTACGGTCGTAGCGCCGCTGCTCAACGGCGCTGTCGGCCTGGTCACCAGCATTTATCGCAGCGCCGCCACGCCCGGCCTGTGGTCACGGCTCGGGGCCATGTATGTCAATGATTGGTATATGCCCTCGGTACTTCTGGCCTGGCTATTCGGCTATCGGGGTTACGCGTCAGGACAGACCTTGTGCCTGCGGCGCAGTACGCTGGAAGCGATCGGCGGATTTCGCGCGATCGCCAATCACCTGGCCGATGACCACCGACTCGGCCAACTGGTTCGCAGCCTGGGACTGCATATCGTCCTGTCGCCGGCCCGAGTGCTGGTGGCACATGATGAGCCGAGCTTCGCGGCGCTCGAACACCACGAAATGCGCTGGATGCGCACCCTTCGCGTGCTGCGGCCGCGCAGTTTCCGCCTGCTGTTCCTGAGTTTCAGTGTGCCGATGGCCGCCGTCGGCCTGGTAGCCTGCGCGGCCTCTTCTGCCTTGGACGTCACCAACTGGGCCCTGTTCGGCGCTACCTTGATTGCTCGCCTGAGCCTGCATTTTGTGACTCGTCCGCGCGCTCGCGGACTGATGCTGTCGGACTTGTGGCTGTTGGTCCTCCGCGATCTGTTGCTATGCTGGGTGTGGGCGCGCACATTCTTTTTCTCGCGAGTCGTGTGGCGCGACCACGAATTCGATGTCGGCGCCGACGGCGTCATTCAACAAGAGCGCTGAGCCACAGTTCTCGCAGTGCGATCGCGCCTAAGACCAGCGGCTTATGTCTGCGGACTTCTTGGTCTTGCACTGCTAGTCGTGCTGCTGCTGCGCGCCGATTTCGGTGCCATGCTGCACACACTGCGGGTCGCGGGATGGCGGCTGACCTGGTTGGTGCCGTATCGCGCTTCGTACTTTCTGCTGTTTGCAATCGGGTGGGGCGCGCTGCTGCGGCCCTACAATCGACTGCCGCGGGTCGGTCTGGCGTACCTGTTCTGGGTCACTACCGTGCGCGAAGCGATCGATCGATTGCTGCCGGTGGCCAGCGTCGGCGGCGGCGTGGTCGGCATCCGCCTGCTGCGCTGGCGCGGTTTGGGCGCGGTGCCCGCGAGCGTCAGTGTCATCCTGGAAATTCTGCTGACGCTGGCGGCGTTGTACGCTTTCATTGCCGTCGGGTTGCTGCTGCTATTCGGTAGCGGCAGTGCCGGCGCGCGCTATCAGCACCTGCTGCTGGTTTTTCTGTGCACGTTGCCGATCCCGCTCGCCACGGCGCTGTTGCTGCGCTACGGTTCGGTGTTCTCGCGCGCGCGCCGATGGCTGCAGCCGCTGGTGGGCGAGCGCGTGCTGGCGCAGGGCGCGAGCGCACTGGATGATGAACTGCGCGCTGCCATGGGTCGGGCAAGCAATATGTTCGCCTCCGGCGCCTTGCAGTGGCTAGCGATGATGTCGGCGGCGTTCGAGGTCTGGCTGGTGTTGCGGCTGTGTGGCCATCCGATCAACGTCGGCCCCGCGTTGATCCTGGAAAGCATGACGCAGGCTGCGCGCCAGCTGGCATTTTTCGTACCAGGCGGCCTCGGGGTACAGGAAGCGGGCCTGGTGCTGTTCGGGCAAGCGCTCGGCATCAGCGCGGAATTGGCGTTGGTGGTGTCCATGGCCAAACGCCTGCGTGAAGTGCTGTGCGGCCTGCCGGCCTTGGCGAGCTGGCAGTGGATGGAGGCCCGCCACCTCAAGGGTCGCGCATCGGAGCGGACTGGAGCGTGAGAGGTTGGCGCGCCCGGCGGGATTCGAACCCACGACCTGCAGCTTCGGAGGCTGCCACTCTATCCAGCTGAGCTACGGGCGCACGCGCGGCGCGCAAGATTACCGCTGCTTTTCGCTGGCGGCCAGATCGTCGATGAGATGGATCAGATTCTCCTGACTTCCGACCAGCCCGACATCGCTCTCATACTTGCCGTTGATCACAATCTCCGGCACCGCATCAATGCGGTAGCGACGCACCAGGTCGTCGGCCTTTTGCAGATTGTTCTGCACCGCGAACGAGTTGTAGGCGGTGGTGAAGTCCGACTCGCTGATGCCGTTGGCCTTGGCAAAGCGCATCTGGGCGCCGAATGTACCCTTGGGATCGCCCTGCACGTAGAGCGGATCCTGCTGCTTCTGAATCTCCTCGAACACCTTGGTATGCAGCTGATCGAGCTTGCCCAGCGCCTGCAACGTATAGAAGAGTCGGGCATGCGCCCGATGCGGCTCGCCCCAGGTGACCGGCACGCGCTCGAACTGGATGTAGGCCGCCTTGTTCTGTTTCCAGGTCTCCAGATAGGGATCGAGCACATAGCAGTGCGGGCAGGCGTACCAGAACATTTCGATGACTTCGATCTTGCCCGGCGCCGCATCGGTCGGCTGCGCCGGCGACAGCACCTTGTAGTTGGTCCCGGCGACCCATTTGCCGCTCGGTAGCTGACCCGCAGGCGGTAGTGCCGCCACGCGCTCGAGCGCGACCTCACTGCTGTCGGTTCCCTTGCCGGTATCGGCGCCTTCCTGTTGGGTCTTGGCGGCCACCGCGACATCGCTGGCGCTGGCGGCCGTGGCGGCTGCCTGGGTGGCGCCGGCCGCGACGGTGGCTGCTGAGGGACCGCCGCTGGAAGAGGTGGCGAGGCTGGCAGCGTTGGGCGGCGGCGGGGCGCCGGACTCGCGCGTACAGGCGGCCAGAGTCGCGGCCAGCAGCAAAAGCGCGACGTACGCCTTCATGCCAGCATCAGCGCATGCCCTGGACGTAGGACGCCAGGTTGCGGATGTCCTCGGGAGTCAGGCGGCTGGCCACGGTGTGCATGATCTGGGCGTTGGGACCGCCATTGCTGTCGCCCTTGTCACTGCGCGTGTAGCGCTTGTCGGCGGCAAAGTCATTGAGCTGTTGCATGGTGTAGGCCGAGTGCTGAGCACGCAGCATCGGATAAGCAGCCGCCGGGTTGCCGCGCCCAACCGGGCCGTGACAGGCCACGCAGGCCGGGATGGCCCGGGCACGATCGCCGCCGCGGTAGAGCGTCCGACCGGCTTGCCAGTAGGAAGGATCGGCCTCCAGCCCAGCGGTGGTCTGGCTGGAGAAATACGCCGCCAGATCCTCGATATCCTGGTCGCTTAGATTGGCGGCCATCGACGGCATCGCACCGCTCGGGTCCAGGCGCGACTTGTCGCGAAAGTGCTTGAGCTGCAACTCGACGTAGGCGCCACCCTGGCCGGCCAGCGTGGGCCATTGAGGGTTGGTGCTATTGCCGTTGGGACCATGGCAGGCGACGCAGGCGGCCGCCTTGGCGGCGCCGGCCTGGGCGGAGCCTGCGGCCGCAGCGATCGGCGATGCGCACACCAGCAGCAACAGGAGCCCCAAGCGGATCATCGAGGTCATATGCGTCTGGCTCCCGTTGAACGGCAGTTTTTCTTTGCACAGCAAAGGGATCGAAGAATTGTACACTAGCCGTCGGGCGGCGCTCTGCAGGACATCGTGTGAGCGTTTATCCTCATGCTCAGTTCCTGATCAGCGCCGCCTCGGCGGCGCAATTCCCACCGGACCTCGGCACGGAGGCCGCCATCGCCGGCCGTTCCAACGCCGGCAAGTCGAGCGCCATCAACGCCATTACCGGCCGCCGAGCGCTCGCTCGCACCAGCAAGACGCCGGGCCGTACGCGTCTGCTGAATTTCTTTGAACTCGCGCCGGGCCGGCGCCTGGTCGATCTACCGGGTTACGGGTATGCCGAGGGGCCGCCGGCCGAGCGCGATGACTGGGCGCGCCTGATCGAGGCGCTTTCGACGCGTGCGTCCCTGGTGGCATTGCTGCTGGTGGTGGATGCGCGGCGCGGGCTGCTGCCTGCGGACGAGGAATTACTGAGCTGGGCGGCGCAGCGACACCGACTGGTGCATGTATTGCTGTCGAAGGCCGATCAGCTCAAGCGCCAGGAGGCCGGCGCGCTGCTGGCGCGCTCGCAGCAGCAGCTCTCAGGGCGCGGCAGCGTGCAGCTGTTCTCGGCGCGCGCCGGTCAGGGGGTGGATATCGCCCGCATCACGATCGACGCCTGGCTGCATCCCTCCCCCTGAACCGTCTGACGCCAGCCTCACCGCTGAGTGACGAGGTGGAAATCCGAGGCTGCGATCCGAGCCAGGATCGCCGGCTGCCTGACGTTGGTGTACAGGCGGGTCACCTTGGCCTGATAGTCAACGGTGCAAATGGAGGTCGCCAGCAGCGAGTGATCATCGCCTCGGGCTTCCATCGACACTTCCAACTTGCGCTCGCGGTCGGGCAGCAGGCTTGGAATCACAGCCGGGTTGGAGGCCTTGGCGACCAGACGGGTGCCAAAGCTCTGGCCGGGTGCAATCTTGGACAGGAAGGCGTCGGCGCAGGCATTCACGGCTTTCTGGACCGGGGTCGGCTGGCCTTCGCTGCGGTCCGCGCCATCGCCACCGGCCGCCGCCACCGCCATGCCCCCGGTCAGAACCAGCGTTCCGAGTATCTGAGCGATTGAATTCATGTCGATTCTCCTTCGGTTGGGGTTAATCGCCTCATCGGCTGGTGGCCATTTGACCGGGCTGCCGGCCGCGGCGGTATCGCGCGAAATGAGTACGGGCGCTTCCGGCCGCCAACGTCCTTCCGGCGGGGCGCCTCACCATTTTGGGTGAGGAGGGTGCGTCAGGTGCGCGGGTAGAATTGGAGCCGTATGAGTAACCTGCCGGAGCCTGTTGGCGGCCGCGATGCGCATCGGTGCATCGTCGGCCGCGCGCGCGAACTGGAAATTTTCCGGGCGGCATTCAATCGCATGCTGTCTGGCCAGCGTCAGCTGGTGCTGGTGTCCGGTGAACCCGGGATCGGCAAGACCCGGTGCGCCGAGGCGCTCGCCGAGGTGGCCGAGGATCAGGGCTCATTGGTGCTGTGGGGACGCTGCCACGAAGAGGCCGGCGCGCCCCCGTACTGGCCGTGGGTTCAGATCCTGCGCGCCTATGTCGAAGCCTCCTCGATCGACGAGCTGCGCCTGACGATGGGACCGGCGGCCCCCGATATCGCCGCACTGGTGCCGGAACTGGTGAACATCGCGCGGCGCCCGCCGGCGTCAAACGAGCCGGTCTGGGATGCCTACGCGGCCCGCTTTCGCATGTTCGACGCGGTACGTCAGTTCTTCCACCAGGCCGCCCAGCAGGTCCCCATCACGCTGCTGCTGGACAACCTGCACTGGGCCGATCAGCCGTCGCTGCTGCTGCTGGAATTCCTGACCCAGGAGCTGCTGCACAGTCGACTTTTGATCGTAGCGACCTATCGGGATGCCGATGCCACCGGCAAGACGGCATTGGTCAGCACGCTTGGCGGCCTGCGACGCGACTCCGAGGCGCGGCATATTCATTTGACCGGATTGTCGCAGACCGCCATCGGCGAGCTGGCTGAGCGGCTGTGCGAGGGCAAGCTGCCTGCGGCGGCGCTGAAGCTGATCTACCGGCGTAGCGAAGGCAATCCTCTGTTCGCCATCGAGTTGATCCGGGTGCTGATGGATGAGAGCGCGGGCTCGGAAATCTCGCCGCTGGCCGCGAAGATCCCCTCGGGCGTACGCGAGGCGATCGGCCGGCGCCTGATTCGCCTATCCGATCGCTGCAATGAGTTGCTGAGCATGGCCGCGGTCTGCGGCCGCCAGTTCAGCGCACGCGAAATCGCCGCCATGTTGCAACTGGAGGTGCACAACGTGCTCGCCGGCCTGGAACCGGCGGTGCAGGCCGGCATCGTGCAATCGAACGCCGAAGTGTCGGGCGGGTACTTGTTTACCCACGCGTTGATTCGCGAAACGATCTACAAAGAGCTGCCGGCGGCCGATCGGCTGCGCCTGCACGGGCTTGCCGGCGATGCACTCGTGAGCGTTTATTGCGCTAATCCGGAAACGGCGCTTACCCGCATCGCGCATCATTACTTCGAGTCGGCGGCGCTCGACAATGCCGACAAGGCCGTCATGTTCGCCATGCGCGCGGCCGACAGCGCGGTGCGTCTGTGCGCCTACGAAGACGCTGTCGAACACTATGATCACGTGATCGAGATGCTGGAGGAGCGCGGCCTGATGCGCGATGAGCGCCTGGCCCGTGGCTACATTCACAAGGGGTCGGCACTGCGGCAACTCGGCCAAACGCAGCAATCGATCGCGGTGTTGCTGGCCGCCGTCAACCGCACGCGCGTGGTCGGCAATGTCGATGCGCTGGTGGATGCATTGATGTTGCTGGCGATGTCCTCGCGCTATGTCGAACAGCAGCATTTCGTGCCGTTGCTCGAACGCGCTCTGGCGCTGCTGTCCGAGAGCGATTCCCTGGCGCGGGCCAAGGTGCTGGCGACACTGGCGTTCGCGCAGAGGAACGTGACCGACAAAGCCCAGCTGCAACTGCTGGTAGACCAGTCTTTGGCAATCGCCAATCGCAGCGGCGACGCGCCGGTGCGCTGCGCCTGTTATCAGCTCGCGGCCATGGCACTGCGCGGCGCTCCGGAATGCCTGCAGCAGCGGCTGCGGCTCAGCCAGGAAAACATCGACATTGCACGGGCCGCCGGCAGTGCTGACCTGCTGGCCGATGCCTGTCACTGGCAGGCGCTCAACCTGTTCGAGTCCGGACAGATCGAAGACCTGGAGACCCTGCTGGAGCAGTACGAGTCTCTGAGCGCGTGTCGTTTCGGGCTGCATCAATATCAGCTCGGTGCCCATCGCGCAGCTTTGGCACTGTTGCGAGGCGAATGGAACGGCCTGGAAGCGCGAATCGAAGCGCTACTGGAAGTCGGCGCCGCCAAGACCCGACGCGAGGATGCCGAAGGGGTCAATGGTGCGCAGATGTTCGCGCTCAATCGCGACCTGGGTCGCCTGCACGCACTGCTGCCGCTGGTCAAGAACATCACCACCGACGCGACCGCCCGCGTCTGGGAGCCCGGCCTGATGCTGATCTGCGTCGAGACCGGCCTGCTGACCGAGGCACGCGACATGTTCGAGCGCGCTGCCGTGCAGAGTTTCCTTTGTGTCAGTCGCGATGACATGTACGTCACCTGTCTGGTGTTCTGTTCCGAAACCTGCTGCACCTTGGCCGATGCGCAACACGCCGCGACGCTCTATCAGCTGCTGCTGCCCTATGCGGGGCAGACCGCCAACCACCCCACCGCCGTATGTTTTGGCTCGGCCGATCTGTACCTGGCGATGCTGGCGAGCACCGCCGGCCGGCCGGATCTGGCGCGCGCGCATTTTGACCAGGCGCTGAGCTTGAATCGCTCAATGCGCGCGTGGCCGGTGGTGGCTCGGACGCTGTATCGTTACGGCGCCTTCCAGATCGATCGTCCGTCCGACTCGGAGCGTCAGCACGGTCTGCACCTGCTGCGCGAGGCCGAGGAGCTTGCCCGTCGAGTCGAGATGACGCGCCTGGTGATCGACATCGATGCGCTGCTGCACGCGCGCGCGGTCGGCGTCAGTTTTCCCGACGAGCTCACCGCCCGCGAAGTCGAGGTGCTGCGCCTGCTGGCCATGGGACGAACCAACAAGGACGTGTCGCTGGTGCTGGCGATCAGCCTCAATACCGTTGCGACCCACGTGCGCAACATCCTCAACAAGACCCAATGCGCCAACCGAACCGAGGCCGCGGCCTACGCCATGCGGCACGGACTGCAAAACTCCGAACCCGTTACCGTGCGCTAAATCAGGGAGGTCCCCATGCCGCTGTTCATGATCGAACGAAACTTCGCGCAGCAGTTCAATGCCACCGCTGCCGACTACGCCGCCGTTGTGCAGATCAACGACCAGGCCGGCGTCAAATGGCTTTATTCATTTCTATCCGCCGACAAACGCAAGACCTATTGCCTGTATGAGGCCAAGAGTGGCGATGCCATCCGGGAAGCGGCGCGGCGCGCCGGTCTTCCGGCCGATGTGGTCATCGAGCTGGCCGGCGAGCTGCGACCCGAAGCGCTGCTGGTGGCCTCTTAGATAAGAAAAGGCCCCGGAGGTCCGCAGTCAGGGGATGGACTACCGGGGCCAGAGCGATACGACGCGGGTCTCTACGCGCCGGATCCTTGCCCGCTTTAGGGAGGGAAGCGGGGAGTGCGATGCACTCATCCAGTTGGTCCCACCTGGGGCCCGGAAGTTTCGTATCAAATGTGAATTTTTTTTTACTTTCTAATCAAGCATCTGGGCGCCCGCAGGTCAGGTCGCGGTCAGCCTGGCGTTGAACGCCACGCAGATACGCTCGCCCGGGCCCTGAAAGGCCGACACCGAATGTTCCAGCCAGCTCGGGAATACGATCAGGTCGCCCGGCTGGGGGCTTTGGCGGCGCCGCGTGATCTGGCGTGGAAGCTGGTTCATGTTGGCGCGCGGCCGCGGATCATAGAAGCAGATCTTGCCACCCTCAGCGCCTGACTCGAGCGCAGCTGGCGGCGCCGCCACGTAATACACGCCGCTGATATTGGCGTACGGATGCACATGAATGCCCTGCGTGTTGCCTTGCCGCAGGATCGCGCCCCAACCCCACAGCACGAAATCCAGACGGACTGGCCGCGCCGAGCACTCCTGCTCGACCAGCGTGCGGGCGTAGGCCTGCACCGCCGTGCGGATGTGTTGCTTCAATATATTCAGCGCCGCGTGCTCGCGCTTCAGGAACTCGGTGCTGGTCTGAAAGCCGCCATCATTGGTGCTGCCATCGACGGCGTTGGGCTCGGTCTCTTCAATGCTCTTGATGAACGCCGCCAGCTGCCGATTGGTCTCCTCCATCCCAGCGATATGGCGATGCAGAAGTGAGGTCGGATAGAGAGTGACGAGATTGTCGCTCATATCGTCAATGGGCCTCGTCCCAGTTCAGTCCGCTGCCGACTTCGACCTTCAGCGGCACGCTTAAGTGCGCCGCCGCACTCATGCGCGCCCCGACTTCGCGCGCGGCCTGCTCGACGAAATCCTCGCGCACCTCGAGCACCAACTCGTCATGCACCTGCATCAGCAGCTTGGCCGGCACGTGCTCGGGCCGGCACCAATCATCGATCGCAATCATGGCACGCTTGATGATGTCCGCGGCGGTGCCCTGCATCGGCGCATTGATCGCGCTGCGCTCGGCGTACTGCTGCAACTGCCGATTGCGTGAATTGATGTCCTGCAGGTACAGGCGACGGCCGTACACGGTCTCGACGTAGCCGTCGCGGCGCGCCTGCGCGCGCGTGGCCTCCATGTAGCTGCGCACTCCCGGGTAGCGGGCAAAGTATAGGTCGACGTATTTTTGCGCTTCCCCGCGGGGCAGCCCGAGCTGGCGCGACAGCCCAAAGGCAGACATGCCGTAGATCAGACCGAAGTTGATCGCCTTGGCCGAGCGACGCTGATCGCTCGAGACCTGCTCGAGCTCGGCGCCGAACACCTCGGCCGCGGTCGCCTGGTGAATATCGCGATCCTCCGCGAACGCGCGCAGCAGCCCCTCATCGCCCGACAGATGCGCCATGATCCGCAGCTCGATCTGCGAGTAATCGGCGGCCAGCAGGCGATAGCCGGGCGGGGCAATGAAGGCCTGACGAATGCGCCGGCCCTCGCTCCGACGGATCGGGATGTTCTGCAGGTTGGGATCGGTGGACGAGAGCCGGCCGGTGGCGGCGACCGCCTGGTGATATGAGGTGTGCACGCGCCCGGTCTCGGTGTTGATCTGCTCGGGCAGGCGCTCGGTATAGGTCGAGCGCAGCTTGGCGAAGCCGCGATACTCCAGGATTAATTTTGGCAGCGGGTAGTCCGCCGCGAGTTCCTCGAGCACGTCCTCGGCCGTGGACGGCGTGCCGCTCGGGGTCTTGCGCAGCACCGGCAGCTGCAGCTTCTCGAACAGGATCTGCTGCAGCTGCTTGGGCGACTCCAGATTGAACGGTGCGCCGGCCTGCTGGTGCGCCAGCGCTTCGATTTCGCGCATGCGGGCCGCCAGTTCGGCGCTCTGCGCCGCCAGCATGGCCCGATCGATCAGCACGCCGTGGCGCTCCATGCGCTGTAGAACCGGAACCAGCGGCAGCTCGATCTCCTGATAGACGCGTGCCAGGGTCGGGATGTGCTCGAGCTGCGGCCACAGCACCCCGTGCAGCCGCTGGGTGACATCGGCGTCCTCGGAGGCGTATTCGGCCGCATGCTCGATGCTGCACTGATTGAAGCCGATCTGCTTGGCGCCCTTGCCGCAGACGTCTTCGAAATGGATGGTGCGCAGCCCCAAGAAGCGCTCGGCCATCGAATCCATGTCGTGGCGGGTCGCGGTGCTGTTGAGCACGTAGGATTCGAGCATCGTGTCGTGTTGTTGGCCGCGCAGCGCGATGCCGTAGTTTTGCAGCACATGGATATCGAATTTCAGGTGCTGTCCGAGCTTGGCGCGCGCGGGATCTTCGAGCAGCGGCCGCAGCGCTTGCAGCACGCGTGCGCGCTCCAGCTGTGGTGGCGCATCCATATAATCGTGCGCCAGCGGCACGTACGCGGCCTGTCCCGGCTCGACGCAGAACGACAAGCCGACAATCTGCGTGGTCATGTAATCCAGGCTGGTGGTCTCGGTGTCGAACGCGAACAGCGCTGCGGCCCGCAGCGCCTCGAGCCAGCGCATAAAGCTGTCCCAGTCGAGGATGGTCTCGTAATGGCGCGGCACGCTGGCCATCGCCGCGGCACGCGGATCGGACGGCTTGGGCAACTCGATCCTCGCAGCAGCGGCGATCGGGCCGGCGGTCGGGATCGGGGTGGCCGGTGCGGCACCGCTCGCAGCGACCGTGGCCGCAGTTTCAAGCTGCTGCAGCAGCGAGCGCAGCTCGAGTCGCCGGTACAGTGCGCGCAGGCGCGCGGTATCAGGTGCACGGCGCACCAGCCCGGTGTCGGTGAGCGGCACCGTAAGGTCAGTGCGAATCGTCGCCAGCTGTCGCGACAGCGCCAGGGCGCTCAAACCGCCGCGAAGATTCTCGCCGACCTTGCCTTCGATCTCGGCGGCACTGGCCAGCAGTTTTTCCAGCGTGCCGTATTTTCCCAGCCACTTGGCCGCGGTCTTGGGGCCGACCTTGTCGATGCCGGGAATGTTGTCGGAGCTGTCGCCCACTAGTGCCAGGTAATCGATGATCTGCTCAGGGAACACATCGAACTTGGCCTTGACGCCGTCGCGGTCGAGCACCGTGTTGCTCATTGTGTTCACCAGCGTGATGCGCTCGCTGACCAGCTGAGCCATGTCCTTGTCGCTGGTCGAGATCAGCACCTGTTCGCCCTCGGCGGCGGCGCGGCATGCGAGCGTACCGATGACATCGTCGGCCTCCACCCCGCCGACGCGCAGCACCGGTAATCCCATTCCTTCGACCGCTTCGCACAGTGGCTCCATCTGGACGCGCAGATCATCCGGCATCGGCGGCCGGTGCGCCTTGTACTGGGCGAACAGGTCATCGCGGAAGGTCTTTCCCGGGGCATCGAATACCACCGCGATATGCGGTGGTTCGAACTCGCGCAGGAACTTGTTGAGCATCGCCAGCACGCCGTGCACGGCCCCCGTGGGGGTGCCAGACGAATTGGTCAGCGGCGGTAGCGCGTGGAAGGCCCTATATAAATAAGAGGACCCGTCGATGAGCACCAGATCCGGTTGGGTGGGCAGCGGCATAAGCGGTTACGGCGGCAGGCGCGCGAACACGGCGTCGGCGGATTGCGGCGGGCTCAGGCCGAACACCTGGTCGAGCACCTCGCCCAATTCCTGCGCGCTCTCGATCGTGCGCTCCACGAACCGGCCGTCGTGGTGACGCTCGGTGAAGCGCGCGTTGGACAACTGATAGCGCGCCTTATCGCCCAGACGCTGTACCAGCAGCGATCGGGTCAGCCAGGTCCGCGGGCTGGTCGAGGTCCACCAGTTGGCCACCTCGAAGTCGGCCGGAACCTGCGGTTCGGTACTGAGCAGATAAATCGGCTGCCAGCCCGCGGGTAGCAGCGTGGCGAGCTCGAAATAGCCGCCCGTGCCCGAGAGCCGGTAGGTGGCGCTCGGACTGCGCTGCTCCAGATCCGCTATCAGTCGCAGCGGCGCATCGAGCAGATGGCCAAAGCCGACATCGGCGATCCATGGCCCATCGGGCAGCTCCACCAGCAGCAGCATGTGGGTGCGCGCACCTAGCGGCCGATCGGGCAGCGCCATCCAGCGTACCCGCGCCGACAGACTGGTCACCGCGAATCCGAGCGCCTCGAGCGCCCCCTTGAGCAGCGTGTTGTGCTCGAAGCAGTAGCCGCCGCGCCGGCTGCGCACCAGCTTGTCCTGCAACGAGCCCAGATCGAGTGAAACCGGCCGACCCAGCAGCGGATCCAGGTTCTCGAATGCGATGGCATCGACGTGGCGCCGATGGATCGCGGTCAGCGTATTAAGGTCGGCCGCGGCCGCGCCGGTGTAGCCGATGCGCTCAAGGTAAGCCTGCAGATCGAAATTGGCGGACATGGGGGCGATGCTACTATTGATGCTCGCACGATGCCTTAAGGCTAAGCCATCATGGGAACTGATCCGCCCGCTAGCGCGAACCGACCCAAACGGCGCGTGCCATTCCCATTGCGGCTCAGGTTCAGCGCAGTCTCATGGCGCGATCTGGCCGAGACGCTCGGACCGATCCTCATCATCAGCGCCATCGCGATCCTGGCGGCGTTGCATTTCGTACGCCCGGCGCCGCCGCACACGCTCACCATCAGCAGCGGCCCCCGATCCAGCACCTTCGAATCGATTGCGCAGCAGTACCGCAAGATCCTGGCGCGCAACGGCATCAGCCTCAAGATCGTCAATTCGCTAGGTTCGCTCGACAACATGAATCGCCTGACCGACCCGGCTGCGGGCATCGATATCGCGCTGGTGCAGTCGGGCATCACGCCCAGCAGCGACACCGCGGACACCAGCCAGATCGTCTCGCTGGGCTCGATGTTTTTCGAGCCGTTGACCATTTTCTATCGCGCTACCAAGCCGATGCCGCGGCTGTCGGAATTGCAGGGCAAACGCATCGCCGTGGGTCCGGAGGGCAGCGGCACGCGCGCGCTGGCGCTGGCGCTACTCAAGGCCAACGAGATCGAGCCGCACGGGGCGACGCCGCTGCTCAGTCTCGAGGGACAGGCCGCCACCGGTGCGCTGCTGCACGACCAGGTGGACGCGATCTTTCTGACCGGCGATTCGGCCTCCCCGGCGTACATCCGCGAGCTGCTGCATGCCGGGGGCATTCGTTTGTTCGACTTCTCGCAAGCCGACGCCTACGAGCGCCGATTTCCATACCTCAGCAAGCTCGCGATCCCGGTCGGCGCGTTCGATCTGGGCGAGAACCTGCCGCCGACACCGGTCACCATGCTGGCACCAACGGTCGAGCTGCTCGCGCACGATGATCTGCATCCGGCACTCTCGGACCTGCTGATCGACGCGGCCACCCAGGTGCACGGCCACGCCTCGCTGCTGCAGTCGGCGGGTGAATTCCCGAGTCCGGTCGTGCACGCGTTTCCGATCAGTGCCGAGGCGGCGCGCTATTACAAATCCGGCAACCGCAGCTTCGCCTACCGCTATCTGCCATTCTGGCTTGCGAGCCTGGTGAATCGGGCGGTCGTGGTGCTGGTGCCGATCCTAGTGGTGGTGATCCCCGGCCTGCGGTTCCTGCCGCAGCTCTACGGCTGGCGCATCAATAGCCGCATCCACCGCCGCTACGGCGAACTCATGGCATTGGAGCGCGAGGCGCTCGGCGAGCTTACCGAGCAGCGTCGTGCGGCACTGCTCGATCGGCTGGCCGAGATCGAGAAGTCGGTGATCTCGCGGCGCATGCCCGGCTCACACGCCAATCAGCTGTACGTACTGCGCGAGCACATCGGGCTGGCGCGCGAATACTTGAGCCGGGCCGGCTTAGCCGGTAACACACACGCCGTGGCGGCCGAATGATCCCAGCCACGTGCATCGCTGGAGCACCCCGCCATGATTAAAGTCCTGCAAGCTTTCCCGATTCCGATCCTGCTCCTGATCGCTACCGTGCTCGAGGTGAGCGGAGACGCCGTCGTGCGCTTGGCGATCTACCAGCATGTCGGCCTGGTCCGTGTTGGGATGCTGTTGGCAGGTGCGGGGCTTCTTCTGGGCTATGGGTCATTCCTGAACATCGCGCCGGTCGAGTTCGGACGCATCGTCGGCCTCTACATCGCTACCCTGTTCATTGTCTGGCAAATTATCAATTTCCTGGTCTTTCGCACGCTTCCCGCTGTGCCGGTGTGGACGGGCGGCAGCTTGGTCGTCCTGGGCGGCATCATCATCACATTCTGGCCCAGGGCCTAAATCGCAGACTAGCTATCCGACCTGCGGCGCGCGCGCCCCAGCAGATAGCCGGCGGTGAACGGCAGTCCGAGCGCGATCACGGTCAGCACGATCACCAGCAGCAGCGCTTCGCGCAGCGCGCGGCGCAACTCCTCGCCGGCCTGACTGATGACCTGAGCGGCAATGCGTGAGGCATCGACCGCGACCGCGGCGCGCTCCTTGTCGACCGCATCGACCGCCGCGACGCGTTCGATGCGCAGGCTGGTCGTCAGCGTGCCGCTCTCCGTGTGCAGCGTGTGCAGCAGCTCGCCCCAGGAGGCGTTGAAACGCTCGCTGGCGCCATCGACCATCCCCTGGACGCGGCCCGGCATGCCGCTGGCCAGGTCGGACAATTGCGCAACGCGCCGCTCGAGATCGCGCAACGAGGTCTGGACCTCATTGCCGCCCAGGCCTGCGTCCTGCGCGGCCAGCTGCGCCTTCCACAGCATTTGCGATGAGGCAGTGCCGCCGTACATGCGCAGCAGATCGCCGGCGTCGGCCAGCGCCTCGGGCACCGTGCCGACTGAATCCACCAGCGCGCTCTTGGCGCCCTTCTGGTCCGCCCACCGATCGACGATCGAAGGACGATCGAAATCCAGACTCTTGAATGGATTCTCACGCGCGTAGTCGTCAACGAATTGACGGTACTGCTCGAATTCCTTCGGCTCGCAGAGCTTCTTGGCCAGACCCTCGATCTCCGCCGACAGCTCGGACGCCAGACTCACGGCCAGCGACTGCTCGCCCGCGAACAGCTTGTCGCCGTCGCCCTGGGCCAGATACTGCTGCATCTGCACGGCCAGCGCCCAGCTGTCCAGCAGGCCCATCATCGGCGCGATCTGGCTGGCGGCGCGCTCGCTGCGGTCGGCCACGGCAATCTTCCAGCGCAGCGCATTGCGGCGCACCTGAGAGTCGTTGTTGGCGGCGTAGATCTGGTCGGCGCTTTCCTGAACGGCGGTGATGAAGTGCGCCGAGTACTCGTGGGTCAGAATGCGCGCGTTCAGGTCGCGCGTGGACAGCGGCTTTTCCGGGCTCTTTAGCGACACCAGGGAGCAACTGCCAAGGCACGCCAGCAGTGCCGCGCCCACCGTCAGACGGGCCAGCCGAAACTGCCCAAATTGGTCGAACAATCGCGTCCCTGCCTGATTCATGATGTAGTGGCCGGCGGTGTGGCTCCGCGCTGCACCGATTCTACCCGTCGAACATAATTTTGCCTGCACTCGCGCCGGTCAACGATCTGGGGCCTGGTGCGCTGCTGATCAGCAGGTATCACCATGTCGCTGGACTACTCCGCCGCCATTGCCGCCAATCGCTTCGGTCTGGGTGCCCGGCCCGGAGAGCTGGCCGCCATCGGCAGCGATGCACGCGGCTGGCTCGAGGCGCAGCTGCATGGTGCGCTGCCGCTTCTGACCGACACCAGGCTGCGCTCAACCCGCGACATCCTGACCGATGCGGCCAGCGTGCGCGAGCAGATCCAGGCCGCGCGCCGCGCCGCGAGCAGCTCGCCGGATGGCGCGCAGGGCGCGTTCATGCGCCTGCCGCAGTTGTTCCGGCCGATCTACTTGAGCGAGGTCCAGGCCCGCCTGCAGTGCGCCACCGACACCGATCGACCCTGGGTCGAACGACTGGTGCATTTCTGGAGCAATCACTTTGCCGTGTCGGTCGACAAGCTGGCGGTGTTCGGCGTTGCCGGCTCGCTCGAGCGCGAGGCGATTCGACCGCACGTGCTGGGCAATTTCCGCGACCTGCTTCTCGCAGTCGAGCAGCATCCGGCGATGCTGCTGTATCTGGATAATGAGCGCTCGGTCGGCCCGAATTCGGAACTGGCGCTGCGCGCGGCGCGTCGTCAGCGGGTGTTGGGCCTCAACGAGAACCTGGCGCGCGAGATCCTGGAGCTGCACACGCTCGGCGTGAACGCCGGCTATACCCAGGCCGACGTCACCAGCTTCGCCAAGGTGCTCACCGGCTGGTCGCTCGGCGGCGGGGAAGGTGCGCAGCGCGCGGGCGTCGCCGGCGAATTCCTGTTTCGAGGGAACCTGCACGAGCCCGGAGTACAGAGCGTGTTTCATCGCCGCTATGCCCAGGCCGGGCAGCAGCAGGGCTTCGCGGTGCTGATCGACCTGGCGCATGCACCGGCGACCGCACAGCACGTCGCCGTAAAGCTCGCGCGCCACTTCATCGCCGATGATCCGCCGCCGGCTGCGGTCGCGCACATCGCTAACTCGTTTGAGCGCAGCAGCGGTGATCTGCCGCAGGTGTATCGCGCGCTGCTCGAGTGCGAAGACGCTTGGCGTCAGCCGTTAACCAAGTACAAGACTCCACAGGATTATCTGTTCTCGATCTGCCGCGGGTTGCAGCTACCGGTGGCGCAGACTCCGCGAGCGGCCAACGCCTTCGATGTGCTCGGGCAGCGTCCGTTCGCGCCTGGCTCGCCGGCCGGCTGGCCCGATCGCGGCGATGACTGGAACGGTGCCTCGGCGTTGATGAAGCGCATCGAGTTCGCCGATGCCATCGGCCAGCGGGTTGCCGGGGTGCACGCGGCACTCGATCTGGCGCCGCAGCTGCTGGGCGCCACCTTCAGCGACGAGACCCGCCAGAGTCTGTCGCGCGCGGCCAGCGACGCGCAGGCGCTGACCTTGCTGCTGACCGCCCCGGAATTTCTACGGCGCTGAGGTCTTTCATGCACGACGATCGCACACCTTCGATCAACCGTCGTTCGCTGCTCAAGTTCGGATTGGCTGCGACCGGCTCGGCGTTCGCCGCCCGAATCAGCTTGGCGGCGCCGGCCGCGAACTCCTCGCGCTTCGTATTCATCATCCTGCGCGGCGCGCTCGACGGGCTGTCGGCGGTGCCGCCGTACGGGGATCCGGACTATGCCCGCCTGCGCGGCGATCTGGCGATCGGCGCGCCCGGTGGCAGCGACTCGGCGCTGGCGCTCGATGCTCACTTCGGACTCAACCCGGGCCTTACATTCCTGCACGAGCGCTATGCCGCGCGCGAATTGCTGGTGTTTCCCGCGGTGGCCACCGGCTATCGTGAGCGCTCGCACTTTGACGGCCAGGATGTGCTCGAGAGCGGGGTATCGCAGCCACATGGGACGCAATCGGGCTGGCTGAACCGCGCCTTGACGAGTCTTCCGACCAGTCGCCGCGAAACCGGCGTCGCCCTGGCGCAGAACGTGCCGCTGGTGCTGCGGGGCTCGGCCGAGGTGGCCTCGTGGTCGCCCTCGGTGCTGCCGGATCTGGATGAGGACACACTGCACCGTATCGGCGATCGCTACGCCAGTGATCCGCTGCTGTCGCGCCGTCTGGCCGAGGCGCTCGCCACCGACCGCGAGGCAAGCCAAGCGAGCGAACCGACGATGGCGATGACGAACCCGGCCGATCCCGCGCCGGGCGGCGCTGCCGCGGCGCGCTCGACTGCCGGCCGCTATACCGAGACGGTGCGCAAGGCCGCCGCCTTTCTGCAGCGCGAGGACGGTCCGGCCGTGGCGGTGTTCGACACCACCGGTTGGGACACGCATTACAACGAGGGCGGCGGACAGGGGCAGCTGCGCAACCGTCTGGCGGTGCTTGACGCGAGTCTGCGAATGCTGAAGGAGTCCCTGGGCGACACCTGGTCGCGCACTGCGGTACTGCTGGCGACCGAATTTGGCCGCACCGCCGCCGCCAATGGCACCCACGGCACCGATCATGGGACCGCCAGCGCGGCGTTCCTGCTCGGTGGCGCGGTGGCCGGCGGGCGCATCCTCGGTGACTGGCCCGGGTTGTCGGCGCGCTCGCTGTACCAGCAGCGCGATCTGAATCCGACACTCGATCTGCGCTCGGTGATGAAAAGCGTGTTGCGCGACCACCTGCAGGTGTCGGCGCGCTCGCTGGATAAGGACGTATTCCCCGACAGCCGCTCGCTTCCATATCTGCACGACCTGCTGCGCGCGCCGGGCTAATACGGCTAGGTAAAAGGGCTCGAGCTGCGGCCCTTTTTGTATTAGGTTAGTCCATCTAACATGGACTAACCTAATACACATGCGACATGACTGACGACACCCTCCAGCGCACGCAGGCCCGCTTCCTCAAGGAACTCTTCTATGGGGGCAAAGGTGGCTTTGTGCTCAAAGGCGGCATGGCGATGAGGGCGCTGTTTGGCCCGACTCGTTTGACGCGGGATGTAGACCTCGATTTCCCCGAGCTGCGCAGTCGTACGGCGGACAGTCTTCATAATCAGGTGATGCGTGCGCTCAAAGCAGCTCTTCGGGGCGGTGGCGTGCAGGACGCGAAGATCTCAGAGCCCGGAAAGGCCGAGGTCTTACCGAAGTGGAAAGTCAGCGGACGCACTGCGCACGGACAGCCCTTTCATATGAAGGTCGAGGTGTCGCGCCGTCCACCCCGTCCGGGTGAGGTGCGACAGGCGACCGTCTCCGGTGTCTCTGCTTTCGGGCTCGGTACTTACTACGTCGATCTGTACGACGAGAAGACCCTCGTGGCGATGAAGCTCGCCGCACTTCTAGGCCGAACGGCCGCGCGCGATGTAACGGACCTGAATCTCTTGTTGCCCAACCATCAACCCAGTGGTGCCTTGATCGAATGGGCACTCGCGCACGCCCAGGTTGAACCATCCGATGCCTCGCGGCTAGTAGGCGAAAAGCTTGAGGCGATGGGCTACGACTTCTTTAAGACCGAAATGCCGGCGGACTCCGAGTTGCTGGGGCGGATTGCCGAGGCCGAGTGGCAGGCGACGCGAGCTCGCGTGCGCTCCAAGCTGGGCGATCTGTTGGACAATTATACTTTGCAAGGTGCGCCTTCATGACACCCTGGAAGCAGGCACTGGAAAGGCAGCTCTCGGCGGTAGGCGCCCCTGCGGCTCTCACGTTGACCGCAATTGAGCGCGCCGCACACACTGCCCGAGGAAGGCGCTTTCCGAAGCAGACCTTGTATCTGTGGATCAACGATGCCTCGGAACGCGATCGACTGCTACCGGTGAAGCGCGGCCTTTACCTTAATCGATTCACCTCCCCGGCCGGACGCTTGGCGGATGCCGTTCCGTTTCTTCGCCGCGATGCCGTGGTATCTCTCAACACTGCCTTGGATGAGGCTGGCGTCTATAACAATCCCCCCGCAGGTGTGACTGCGGTGGTCCCGCTCGATGCGGGGCCGACTCGCCCTCGAGTCGGGGTTATTGGGACCGACCAAGGAGACGTCTTCATTCGAGCGATGCCCCGGCGAATACTCGAAGCCGGCTCCCTCGAAGATCGACTGGATCTCGAGCGAAGTCTTATGCATCCACATGCTAGTGCCGAAAAAGCCCTGCTGGACTGGTTGTATTTAGCCCAAAGTCCTCACAGCACGCTAACCGCGCCTGCTTTGCATGATGTTGACCTGGAACAGCTCGATAGCGCGAAGCTAAATCGCTTGGCAAAAGCCATGCTGCTGCAGCCGACGTTGCGTGCCTGGCGTCGCGGAAAACTTCCGGCGAAACACTCTTAGCTGTGGCATCGGCTCACATGCCTACACGACGGACCATTCTCAAGGCATCGCTCTTGGCAGGCGCATCGATGCTTACCGGCACCGGCGTCGCCCGAAACAAACCCTCGAGCCTGCGGTACTGGGACGATCATGCCGGATTCGCCTACGCCGGGCCGCAGGATGTAGACCTGCTCGATCACTGGCGAGATGCCGGTGTGAATTATCTGTCGATCAACGTCGGTTACGACGCGGTGCCCTAAGAGCCCGACCATTCGGGCGATTGCAGATTACACCCGCGGCATCCAAGCGCGCTCGGACATGATTCTATGTTCGACCTTCTCGCGGGTGCTGGCGGCCTGGCGCGCCGGACAGATGGCGTTGACATTCGACATCGAGGGGATGGGCGCGCTCAATGGCGATGTGTCGATGGTCGAGCTGTATTACCGACTCGGCGTTCGGCAAATGTTGATCGCCTATAATCTGAACAACGACGCCGGCGGCGGTTGCCACGACCACGATCAGGGCCTGACGGATTTCGGGCGCGCCGTGGTGCGGGAAATGAACCGTGTGGGAATGGTGGTGGATTGCGCTCACAGCGGCATCAAGTCGGGATTCAGGCGATGAAGCTGTCGGGCAAACCCTGCATCTTCAGCCACGCCAATGCGCGTGCGCTGCATGATCATGAGCGCAACATCACCGATGAACAGATCGACGCCGTCGCCGCCACCGGCGGGGTGATCGGCGTGAACGGGCTAAGTGTGTTTCTGGCGCAGGGTCCGGCCACCGTCACCTCGCTGGTCGCCCACATCGACTACATCGCCAAGCGGGTGGGCGTGCAGTATCTGGGCATTGGGCTCGACTACGATCCGACCAGCGGTCCGGGATTGGATGATGCCACCAGCGCGAAATACTGGCCGGTCCGCCAATACCCGGCTTCGATCAAGATTGATACCCTGGCGCCGAGCGCGCTGCCGCAGGTCAGCGAGCAGTTGCGCGCGCTCGGCTACAAGGAATCCGGCATTCGAGCCATCATGAGTGAGAATTTCATGCGCGTGGCCTCGCAGGTCTGCAATACCTGAGGCGATGCGCGGATCCCGACTGCTTCAGGACGGCGCGGTCGGCGCGCTGGGGCTGGACTGTGGCGCGGGCGCGGGCGTCGGCGTGCTCGGGGATTGCGGTGCCGGTGTCGTGCCCGGCGGGGGCGTGCCTTCAGGCGGGGTGGTCTGCGGCTGCTGGGTCGGGGGTACTTTGATCTTCTTGGGCAGGTAGAGCTGCCCCTTCTGGCCGCAGGCGGCGAGCATCGCGGCCGCGATCACGCACACCATCAGGGCGGCTTGCGCACGCCGTTTCACGGCAGCGGCATCGCTCGTCGATCGCGCAGCGTCAGCCAGCCGCGCACGAGGCGATAGATGACCCACAGGCCCGTCAGGCCAACGCCGATGATCCCGGTCGCGACGCCCAGAAACGCCACCAGCACCAGTGGTGTTGAAATGACCACGGTGACGATGATCCACAGCCACGCGAACCAGAAGGTGCGGATCTGCCAGCGGAAATGCGACTCGAGCCAGGTGCCGCGCGTTTCCGAGCGCCGGGCGTAGTTCATGATGACGGCGATGATCGAGGGCAGACCGACAACGAAGCGCCAGGCGATATCATGCGCGGTGAGCAGCGCACTGAGCACCGATAGCGCGTGCAGGCCGTAGATCCAGTGGGTGTATTCGATCAGGCCGCGCAGCGGCTGATCCGCGCCGGCGGGTGGCGGGGTGACACCGGTCGTGGGCTGTGCATCCATGGGGATCTTTCCTTACCGCTGATAGCGTGCCGCTACCCGTTGATAGGCCTCGCGGAAGGGTATGCCTTCCTTCATCACCAGCGCAAAGGCTTCCTCGGTGGCATGCACCGATGGGTCGATGCGGATGCGCTCGGGCCTAAATGCCAGGGCCTCGATTGCGCTGGCCATGACGCTCAAGGTCTGCGCGGACAGGTCGATGCCGCGAAACAGCGGGAACTTGAGCAGCTGCAGGTCGCGATGGTAGCCGGACGGCAGCTTGGCGCAGATCGACAGGGCTTCGGTCAGGCACGCCAATGCCGTGGCGCTGCGCGCCCGCACCAGTTCGAACAGGTCCGGATTGCGTTTCTGCGGCATGATCGAGGAGCCGGTCGTGAACGCATCCGGCAAATCGATGAAGGCGAATTCTCGGGTGTAGAACAGCAGCAGGTCGGTGGCCATGCGGCCCAGGTCCTGCATCAGCAGGCCGAGTTCGAACAGCAGCTGCGCTTCGGCCTTGCCGCGCGACAATTGCACCGAGGTCACCGGCTCCTGCGCCAGGTCGAAGCCGAGCGCACGCGTGGTCAGGGCGCGATCCAACAGCAGGCCCGGCGTGCCGTAGCCAGCCGCCGAGCCGAGGGGATTTTTTTGGATGCGCCGGTGCACGCTCTTGATGCCGCGCGCGTCATCGAGCAGTTCGGCGGCGTAGCCTTCGGCCCACAGGGCAACCGAGCTCGGCATCGCCTGCTGCATGTGTGTGTAGCCCGGCAGCGCGATCGCGCCCTGGCGCTGCGACAGACGCTGCAGTGCGCCGACCACCTCACGGGTCGCGGCGTCCAGCTGATCGATCGCGGTGCGCAAGTACAGCCGCAGCGCGGTGAGCACCTGATCATTGCGCGAGCGGCCCAGATGGATGCGACCGCCGGCCGGACCGATGCGCTCGGTCAGGCGGCGCTCGAGCGCGGTCTGGCCGTCCTCATCGGCCAGCTCGATGTGCCACAGTCCGCGCGCGTGCTCGTCGGCCAGCGCCGTAAGCCCGGCGCGAATGCGCTGCAGATCGCCGGCCGACAGCAGACTCTGGGCGTGCAGCATCTCGGCGTGCGCGATCGAGGCACGCACGTCGTACGGCACCAAGCGCTCATCCAGCGCGAAGTCTTCGCCGGCGGTGTACTGCAGCACCTGTGCGTCCAGCGGCGCGCCCTTGTCCCACAGCCGTGTCATGCACCGCCCTGCTGCTCGGCGGCCGACAGCGCGTTGACGTCGGCCACGATCATGGTGCCGGTGCCCTCGTTGGTGAACACTTCGGCCAGGATGCTGTCGGTGGCGCCGTAGGAGATCACGTGCACGCGGCGCACGCCGCCCCGGATCGCCAGTTCGATGGCCTTGCTCTTGGGCAGCATGCCATCGAGGATGTGGCCGCCCGCGCGCAGCCGATCCAGGCCGGCCAGATCGGTGTAGGAGATGATCGAGCTGGGATCCTCGACCCGCTCGAGGATGCCCGGGGCACCGGTGCACAGGATCAGCTTTTCGGCGCCGAGCGCGGCGCCGATGGCGGCCGCGACCGTGTCGGCATTGATGTTGAGCAGCGTGCCGTTGTGATCGGCCGACAAAGGACTGACGACCGGCATCAGCCCGTTGTCCAACTGCTGGCGGATCACGGCGACGTCGACCGCATCGATGTCGCCGACGAAGCCGAAGTCGACCGGCTCGGCGCGATCGTTCAGCTGCACCGGCGGTCGGCGATGCGCGCGGATCAGTCCCGCATCCACCCCGGACAGGCCCACCGCGTCGATGTCCAGATCGCGGCAGATCGCCAGGATGCGCGTGTTGATCAGACCGTTGAGCACCATGGCGGTGGCATCGATCGATTTCTCATCGGTGATGCGGCGGCCCTGCACCATGCGGGTCGGAACCCCGAGCGCCTCGGTCAGCTGCGTGAGCTGCGGCCCGCCGCCGTGCACCATCACGACCCGCACCCCGAGGTAGTGCAGGATCGCAATCTGCTCGATCAATGCACGCGTCAGCGCCGGATCACCGAATACGGCGCCTCCGGCCTTGATGACGAACATCTTGCCCTTGTACATGCGTATGTACGGCGCGGCGCTGCGCAGCGCTCGTATCATCGCGGTGTGATCGGATCGATGCAGGATCATGAGCGGGGTGAAGACTCCCTAGGGTTTGAGCATGCGATACAGCACGGCCATCTGCGCCGGCATGCGGTTGTAGGCCTGGCGCAGCACCACACTGCGCGCGCTGTCCAGCAGCGCGTCGGCGATCGCAACATTACGCCGCACCGGCAGGCAGTGCATCAGATGGCAGTCGCTGCGCGCGGCGCCAAACCAGCTCTCATCCAGGCACCAGTCCTTGAGCGCGCGGCGCGCTTCGGCGTCGAGCGTCTCGTTGCCGTAATGCGCGGTGCTGCCCCACTCCTTGGCGTACACGACCTGCGCTCCGGCCAGCGCCTCGCGTCGATCGTGGGTCTCGCGCACCGAGCCGCCCGACAGCGCCGCCGCCTGGCGCGCCTTTGCCATCACGGCGTCCGGCAGCGCGAAGCCTTCGGGCCGCAAGACCACCACCTGCATGCCGCGCAGTGCCGCCATGTGCACCGTGGCGGCGGGCACCGCCAGCGGCAAGGCGCGCGGATGATAAGCCCAGGTCAGCACGAACTTGCCGTGCCGATCCACCTTCAGCTCATCCATTGTCTTCCAGTCGGCCAGCGACTGACACGGATGATTGACGGCCGACTCCAGATTGATCAGCGGCTTGTCGACCAGGTTCGCCATGGCAGCGAACTTGCGTTCGCTGAGGTCCGCGGCAAGGTCCCGGCCATCGGCGAATGAGCGGATCCCGAGCACGTCGCAGTACGAGGCCAGCACCGGCACGCCTTCGCGCGCGTGCTCGGCCGCGGTGCCATCCATGACCACACCGTCGCGGGTCTCGATCTGCCAAGTGCCGCTGCCGGGCGTGATCACGAACGAACTGCCGCCCAGCCGCGCCATGCCGCTCTGAAATGAGGCCAGCGTGCGCAGCGAAGGATTCATGAACAATAACCCCAGTACCTGGCCGGACAGTGCCTGGGGCTCGGGTTTCACTTGCAGGCGCCGCGCCAGCTCGAGCAGGCCGGTAAGCTCCTCGCGCGAGAAATCCGCCAGATCGACGAAGCGGCGCATGGTTAAGCTTCAGGCACCGATATCGAGCAGCGCGTCACGCAGCAACTCGACGTGGGCGGCCTCGAGCACGAACGGCGGCAGCAGTCGCAGGATGTTCGGATCGGCACTGGTGCCGGCCAGAATGTTGCGCTCAAGCAGCGCGGCATGGATCTGCTTGGCCGGCCGCGCGGTCTTGAGCCCGAGCAGCAGCCCTGCGCCCTGGTAGCCGCTGACCGGCCCGACCATGCAGCGATTCTGAATCAGCGCCGACGTGGTGCGCACGCGCTCGAGCAGCTGCTCGGATTCGATCGCCTCGATCACGGCCTCGATCACCGCACAGGCCATCGGTCCGCCGCCGAAGGTGGTACCGAGGGCATCGAGCTTGAGCGCCGCGCTGACCCGCGGCGACATCAGCAGCGCGGCGCACGGAAAGCCCGCCCCGAGGGCCTTGGCGGTGGTGATCATGTCGGGCTGAATGCCGTAGAGTCCGGCCGCAAATGGTGCTCCGGAGCGGCCCATGCCGCACTGCACCTCATCGCAGATCAGAAGCGCGCCGACCTGATTGCAGCGCGCGCGCAGCGCCTGCAGAAACGGCGCGCCCAGATCGAAGGCACCGCCGACGCCCTGCACCGGCTCGACCATCACCGCTGCAGTGTGATCGCCGATCTGGCGCGCAATGGCCGCATGATCGCGCCGGCCGATGAAGTCAACCTCGAACGGCGTGCGCGGAAAGCCATACCACTTCGACTTCGCACCCCAGGTCAGCGCGCCAGCCGCCGCGGTGCGGCCGTGGAAACCGTGCTCGATTGCCACCACCTGCGGCCGGCGCGTGATGGTGAAGGCCATCTTCAACGCGTTCTCGTTGGCCTCGGCGCCGCTGTTGACGAAAAACACGCTGTTGAAGTCCAGGCCGGAAAATCGGATCAGCCGCTGCGCTGCCCGCAGCCGTACCGGCAAAGGCACGGCGTTGCTCTGAAAGCTCAGCTGCCGCGCCTGCTCGATCAGCGCGCTGGTCCAGAGCGGATGCCCATAGCCGAGCGCGGCGACCGCATGACCGCCGTACAGATCGAGCACCTGGCGGCCATCGCGGGTGTGCAGCCAGACGCCCTCGCCGCCATCGATCGGCAGCGGATACTGCGCGAACACCGGCGCCAGGTAGTCGGGCAGCTCGGAGCGTGCCGGCACCGAGTTCATCAGCTCCATCCCGCGGCCGGCGCGGTGAGCCCGGTCGCCTCCGGCAATCGGTACAGGCGGTTCATCCACTGCACCGCGCCGCCGGCAGCGCCCTTGTTGAGATTGTCGAGCACGCACAGAACCGCCACGGTGCGGCCATCGCTCGCCGCCGACAGGCGCGCGTAGTTGCTGCCGGCGACATCCTTGACGCGCGGCGGCGCATCGGTGACCCGCACGAACGGTGCACGCGCGTAGTACTCGCGCAGGGCGCCGATAATCTGCGGTGTCTGCCGCGGTGAGCGCAGGGTCGCCTGCACCGTGGCGTGAATGCCGCGCGCGAACGGTCCGGAGTGCGGCACGAATGACAGCTGCGGCTCGATGCCGCTGGCCGCGAGTGCGCAGGCACGTATTTCCGGCGCGTGCCGGTGCGCCAGGACGCTGTAGGCGTACAGATCGCTGTGACGCAGCGGATGATGCGTCCCATCGACCGGCTTGCGGCCCGAGCCGGTGCTGCCGGTCACCGCCGTGACGAACAGCTCCGGCGTCGTCAGCTCAAGGGCCAGCAGCGGCACGCAGGCCAGCAGCACCGCGGTCGCAAAGCATCCTGGGTGCGCCACGTGCGCGGTGGTCAGCTGCGACAAGTGTTCTGGCACCGCGCAAGTAAAGGAGCTGATACGGGCGGGGGCGGGATGCGCATGCTGATACACGGCCTCATAGGCCGCGGCCGAGGCGTAGCGAAAGTCGGCCGAGATGTCCACCACGTGAGCCGTGTGACCTGCGGCTTCCGATCGGCGCAGCAGCGCATCGATCAGCCCGGCGGCCGCCCCGTGCGGAGCTGCGGAAAAAATCGCCGTCGACGGCTCGCGCGCGACGATGGCCTCGATCTGCGCCTGGGATTGAAAGGTCAGTTCCGGATAGACGCTGGCCAGGTGGCTGAATGATTGGGCCACCGGCTCGCCCGGACGGCCCTCGGACATGATCCCTTCGAGCGTAAAATTCGGGTGCGCGGACAGCAGCCGCAGCAGCTCGCCGGCGACGTAGCCGCTGCCACCGAGCACTACCGCCGGAATCGACTCGCTCATCAGTCGAACGCCCCGGCGGCCTGGCGGGCCACCCCGGCGATGCCGATCGAGGCGATGACATGATCGCCAAGGGCGGCCGCGTCGGAGAGCGCGTTGAAAGCGGGAACTTTCATCTGTTGCTGGATGATCTCGACGCCGACCAGATTGTCGGTCGAGGGACCGGTGACCACGCAGGGCTCAATCTCGAATCGCTCGCGCAGCAGCTTGACCCCGCCCCAGGCCGCGACCGGGTCGTTGGCCGAGAGCACCACGCTGGTGAGCGAGCGGCGGATATCGCCGCAGTCAAGGATCGCGTCCACCCCGTAGGTGCCGAGCAGTCCGTCGCCGAGCTCGAACACGATCGCGTCCGGCCGGTTGGCGGACAGCTCAGTCAGCATCGTGCGGGTGAGCGCCGGTCCGGTGCGTGCACTGGTGGTGACCACGCCCAGATCGGTGAAGATCATGGTGCGGCGGGCGCCAGCATCCTCGAACGCCAGGATGTCACGCCGCAGCGAGACGCCGGTGGCCTTGAAGGCATCGACGGTCAGGCCGCGATGGCGCATGCGGCCGACGATTGCCGCGGCCGCAGCGGTCTTGCCGGCCTCCATGCAGGTCCCCGCAAGCGCCACCACCGGCACGCCGCGGGTATCGAGCGCGGCATTGAAATCCAGCGGCCGCAGGCCGACGCGTGCCGGCACGCCGATGCGCTCGCCCAGGTACGGGAACTGCAGCACCACGCCGAGCACGCGGCAGTCGAACGGCTTGCCCTTGTCGGGCGTGGCCGAGTCGCAGATGCCCATGACGCCACCGATATTGAGCAGCTGAATGATGTCGCCGGGCTTAAGCGACGCGGGTACGTGCCCGGAATAGCCAAACAGCGCCCGGCGCGGTCCGAGCGCACCGACCACGATGTCGCCCTTGCTGACCTTGGCCATGCGGCCGCTGGCGAGCTCCAGGGTGTTGTAGGTGGTCTTGTTGGTCAGAACCTCGGCCACGACAACGACGCCTTCCTCGGACGGGATCTCGCTCGACAGACGCAGTTCGGCGCTGAGCGCGCAGGCCTGCGTCACCGAGGCGATCTTGTCGACGATGACGGTCTTCATGGGGTGCTGGTATCGGCCTGACCGGCACGGCGGTGGAACACGCCGGTCAGGGCCACGATCTTGGAGAAGCCGAGCGCATCGGTGGCGGTCCATTCACCGACGCTCTCGCCATACACGCCGCGCGAGGCGGCCATGAGCGAGTAGGGCGAGTCCACGCCCTCGACGAACAACGAGCCCGGGCGCATCAGCACCTGCACCTCGCCGGTGACGCGCTCCTGCGAGGACAGCAGCAGGGCCTCGATGTCGCGGCACACCGGGTCGAGCAGCTGACCTTCGTGCACCAGATCGCCGTAGGGCGCTGCGACCGACTCCTTGATGCGCTGCTGGCGCGCGGTGAGCACCAGTTTCTCGAGCTCGCGATGCGCGCTCAACAGCACTTCAGCCGCCGGCGCCTCGAACGCCACCCGGCCCTTGGTGCCGATGATCGTGTCGCCCAGGTGGATGCCGCGACCGAGGCCGAACCGGGCCGCCACGGCCTCGAGCTTTTCGATCAACTCGACCGGCGCGTGGGTCTTGCCATTTAAGGCCACCGGCCGGCCGCGTTCGAAACGGATGCGGTGGTGCTCGGGCGCCTGCGGCTGGCTGAAGGCATCGCGCGACAGCACCCAGGCCTCATCCGGGATGCTGCCGCCCGAGGTCAGCGTTTCCTTGCCGCCGATGGTCACGCCCCACAGACCGCGATTGATCGAATAGGCGGCGCCAAACGGCGGCACCGGCAGCGAGCGCTGCTGCAGATACTCGAGTTCCTGGTTGCGCTTGAAGGCGCGATCGCGGATCGGGGCCAGCACCGTAAGCTCGGGTGCCAGCGTGCGCAGCGCCACCTCGAAGCGCACCTGGTCGTTGCCGGCCGCGGTGCAGCCGTGCGCGATCACGTCGGTGCCCAGCTTGCGTGCCATGCGCGCGATGGTCTGCGCCTGCATCACCCGCTCGGCGCCCACGCACAGCGGGTAGAGATTGCCGCGCTTGACGTTGCCCATGATCAGGAATCGCAGCACCTGCTCGAAATAGTCGGCGCGCGCATCGACCTGGTGATGCTCAATCGCGCCGAGCGCGCGCGAACGCTCACGCAGCAGCCGCGCCGCGTCCGCATCGATGCCGCCGGTGTCCACGGTGACGGTGATCACCGGGCGGTGATGGTGCTCGGCCACCCAGGGCACCAGGAAGGAGGTGTCCAGCCCGCCGGAATAGGCAAGCACGATCGGCGCGGCAGGCGTCGTGGCATTCGTCATGGAAGTGCTTTTAGGTACGAAAGACTAAGTTCAGTCGCTCGAGCAGTCGGCGCTGGCCGCGAGCGTCGGTGGTGGCAATAAAAATAGTGTCGTCGCCTGACACGGTGCCGACCACCTCGGGCCATTCGGCCTTGTCCACCGCCACGGCGACGCTGCCGGCCGCCCCGATGCTGGTCTTGACGATCGTGAGCGATGATCCGGCCGGCTTCACCGCGCGCACGAACTGCGACAGCGCGCCGAAGTCACCGTTGGCGCGCGAGATCTCATCCGGAGGCACCAGATAGCGGCCGCTGGCTTTGAGCACGCCGAGTTCGCGCAGGTCGCGGCTGACCGAGGATTGGGTGACCTCAAAGCCGTCCCGCCGCAGCAGCTGCGCCAGGTCGCTCTGACGGTGTACGACCCCGCCGCGCAGGATGCGCAGGATGGCGGTGCGGCGCTCGAGTTGCTGTCGATCGGTCAGCATGACAATGCGTGCATAAAGTATCGAAAGTATGCATAAAAATGCGCGGGCTGGCAAGCGCAGGGTCGTACTTTGTGTTGTGAATGGCTTCAGTTATCTTTCCTACACACACCCGCGATAGCATTTTCGATCGCACAACACTAAAGAGGGGAGCGTCATGGCACAGGGAAGCATTCACGGCCGGTTCGTTTGGCAGGAACTGATGACCGGGGATACCGGCGGGGCGGCGGCGTTCTACTCCAAGGTCGTCGGCTGGCACACGATGCCGTCGGCCGCCGACCCGAGCTATACCCAGTTCGGCCTGGGCGGGGGCTACTACGCCGGCATGATGAAGATGCCCGAGGACGCCCGCGCGGCCGGTGCCAAGCCGCAATGGCTGCCGTACATCGGGGTGGCCGACGTCGAGGCGAGCGCCGCGGCGGCCGAGCGTCTGGGCGGCTACGTCAAGAAGCCGGGCGCCGATATTCCGACCATCGGGCGGTTCGCCATCCTGAGCGACCCGCAGGGCGCCACGTTCGCCATCTTCAAGCCGGTGCAGGCCGGCATGGGCGCGCCCAGCGAGGCGCCCCTCGGCAGCTTCGCCTGGCTCGAGCTGGCGACCACTAATAACGAGGCGGCGTTCGATTTCTACAGCAAGCTGTTCGGCTGGCAGGCCCTGCAGCGCATGGACATGGGTCCGCAGGGGACCTACCTGATCTTCGGTGCCGACGGGGTACAGCGCGGTGGCATGTATCACGTAAACCAGGAGCGCTCCTCGAGCCCTTACTGGCTGCCGTACGCGTCGGTCGCCAGTGCCGATGCCAGCGGGGCCGCCGCAACCGCCGCCGGCGGTCGTATCGTGGTGGGACCGATGGACGTGCCCGGAGGCGGGCGCATCGTGCAGTTCACGGATCCGAGCGGCGCCCTCTTCGCGGCGCACTCGGCCGCCAAGCCGGCCGCCAAGCCGGCCGCGCCCAAGCCGCCGCCGAAGCCGGCGGCCGTGAAGCCAACGTCCGTGAAGCCGGCGGCCGCGGCCCCGACGCCCGCGCGCGCAGCCGCGCCCAAGCCGGCCGCCCGCAAGCCCGCCAAGAAGAAGCCAGCGGCCAAGAAGAAGCCCGTCGCCAAGAAGAAGGCGGCGGCCAAGCGCAAGCCGGCCAAGAAGAAAGTGGCCCGCAAGAGCGCCGCGCGTGCCGCCCGCAGGCCGGCCCGCAAGGCGGCTGGCAAGAGGCGTCCGGCCAAGCGTCGAGCGGCCAAAAGAGGACGCGCCGGCAAGGCCCGCCGCAAGAAATAGTCGCGGCGTTACGCCGAAGCGGACTTAGGGCCGCTGCTCCTGCAGCCAGGCCTCGATCAGCTGGCGCGCGATCGTGTAGGGCGGCGGCAGGGCCTTTTCCTCGGCGCTGCGCAGCTCATCGACCTTGAACCAGCGCGCGTCCTCCAGTTCGCCGTCGAGCTGCACCGCGGCGCGTCGCGCCCGGGCGCGATAGGCGAGCATCAGCGAGGCCGGAAACGGCCACGGCTGGGAGCCAAAGTAGCTCACCTCGGTCACCACGGTACCGGTCTCCTCGGCCACCTCGCGCGCCACGGCTTCCTCAAGCGACTCGCCAACCTCGACGAAGCCGGCCAGGGCCGAATAGCGGCCCGGCGCCCAGCTCGCCTGGCGCCCCAGCAGGGCATGACCGTCATCGGTCACCAGCACGATGACGGCCGGATCGATGCGCGGAAAAAACTCCGCCCCGCAGTGGTTGGCTGTGCAGGCCAGCACGTGGCCGGCGCTGCGCGCCTCGGTTGGAGCGCCGCAGACGCCGCAATGGCGATGGCGCGCGCGCCATACGATCAGCGCCCGCGCGTACACCAGCAGCTGCGCTTCATCCTCGGGCAGCAGCGCGATGACCGAGCGCAGTTCCTCCAACGTGGCGCCGGCGACGCCCGGCGAATGATCCGCCGGCAGGTCTACCAGCACACAGCGCTGGCCCTGAAACCAGCCCAGCAGCACCAGTTGCGAGCGCTGCGCCCCGGCGATCAGCGCGTGATCGGAGCGAAGGAACGCAATCTGCGTGCGCGGCTCGCGCCGGATCAGATGCGTGGTGCCGCAGGACACCAGAAAGCGCGTGGCCGCTGAGCCCAATGCCGCGTCGATCCAGCCAGGCTCTTCCCGCGTCTCCGGTCGTCGCTCGAGCGAGGCAGCGGGGGGTAGGGGCCTTAAGGCGCTCATGAGGAGGGCAGTCTTGCAGACCTGCGCGCGCACCGGCAACTGATCGCCATCTGACAGCGCAATGGCGACGCCTTTGGGTCCGCGTTAATAATCGAGCGGCCACCAGAGCAATCGGCCGCGGCGGCGACCGCGCCGCACCAGTAGTATCGGAGGTCGGATGCGCATCGTCATTTTCCTGCTGGTTGCCAGTTTGAGCTCTGCTTTCAGCGTTGCTGCAGACTTCGATGCGCCCTACCAGCAGCAGGCCCGGGAGCTGTTCCAACGGGCGATCGCTTTCAAGACCGAGATCGGGCAAGGCCAGGTGCCGAAGCTCGCCGCGTACCTTGCCGACCAGTTTCGTGCCGCTGGCTTCCCTGACGAGGACATCCACATTCTGCCGCTCGGGGAAACCGCCTCATTGGTGGTGCGCTACCGCGGCGACGGCACCGGCGGGCGCCCCATCACGGCGATCGCGCACATGGATGTGGTCACGGCAAAACCCGAGGACTGGCAGCGCGACCCGTTCACGTTGGTCGAGGAGGGCGGCTACTTCTTCGGCCGCGGCACGCTCGACGTCAAGTGCGGCGTGGTGGCACTGACCAGCGCGTTTCTGCGGCTGAAGGCGCAAGGCTACCGGCCCTCGCGCGACCTGATCCTGGCCTTTTCGGGCGATGAGGAAACCAAGCAGGCGACCGCGGTGGACCGGGCGCAGCACCACCGCGAGCTGATCGATGCGCAGTACGTGCTCAACAGCGACGCCGGCGGCGGCGAACTTGATGAGACCGACGGACGTGCCGTGCTGTACGGCATCGAGACTTCGGAGAAAGCCTACGCCAGCTACGAGCTCACGATCCGCAACCCCGGCGGCCACAGCTCGCGACCGCGCGCTGACAATGCGATCTACGAGCTGGCCGCGGATATCGACAAGGTTCGACAGCTGCAATTCCCGGTCATGTGGACCAGCGAGACGCGCGACTGGTTTCGCGTCATGGCCCGGCAGACCACCGACCCGAAGCTGAGCGCGGCGATGCGCCGCTTTGCTGCCGATCCGCGCGACCCGCAGGCCGATCGCACGCTGGCCGCCGAGCCGAGCCACGTCGGCCGCACCCGCACGACCTGCGTGCCGACGCTGCTGCGCGGCGGCCATGCCGATAACGCGCTGCCGCAATCGGCGACCGTTACGGTCAACTGCCGCATCTTTCCCGGCGTCGATCCGGCCAAGATACAAGCCGCGCTGCAGAATCGCGTCGGACCCAAGACCGAGATCCGTCTGACGGCGCCGGTGTTCGCCAGCGGCCCCTCGCCGATGCGCGCCGACCTGGTCAAGGCCGTCAAGCAAGCCCTGCACGAACTGCACCACGACGTTCCGATCGTTTCGGAGCAGGAGTCGGGCGCCAGCGACTGCGTGATCTTCCGCTCCGCCGGCATCCCCTGCTACGGCACCAGCCAGATCTTCATCAAGGACAGCGATGACTTCTCGCACGGTCTGAATGAGCGCGTGCCGGTGGCCTCGTTCTACCAGGGCCTCGACTTCTGGTATCAGCTGTTCAAGGCCCTAGGGCCGCCCGCCGCCCAATGAAGCCGCGATCCATCGCACCGATATGGTTGATGGGTCTGACCAACTCGGTGTTCGGCATGTATGGCGGAATCCTGGTGATTTCCGTGCCGCAACTGCTGAGCATGCGGCGCGTCCCGGAGGCCACCATTGCCGCGATGACTGCGGTCATGATTTCGCCGGGGATCTGGTCGTTTGTGGCGAGCCCGGTGCTGGACGTGCACTTCAGCCGACGCTGGTATGCAACCGCGAGCGCGATGCTGGCCGCTGCATTACTGGTACTCGCGCTGCTCAATCTGAATCACCTGGCGCTGCTCGAAGTGTTGCTGGTCGCGGGCTACTTCTCAGTGAACCTCTATCAAAGTGCACTGGGTGGCTGGCTTTGCAGCATTGTCAGTGCCGAGCAAGAAAACAAGCTCAGTTCCTGGGTCACGCTTGGCAACCTGGGCGCCGGCGGCGCCATGGCGGTCGCCACCGGCGAATTGATCAGAAACGTATCGCCGCCGATCGCCGCCCTCGTGCTCGGCGCACTCATCGTGGTGCCGACGGCCGTATTTCCATTCATGCCCGCGCCACCGCCTGATCGACAGCTCGCCGCCGAGAGCTATCGCCAGTTCTTCGGCGATGTCTTAAGGCTTGTGAAGCGCAGGCAAGTATTGATCGCCATTGTGCTTTTCATGGCACCGGCGGGGACCTTTTCGCTGACTAACTTTCTGGGTGGCCTCGGCGACGACTTTCACGCTTCGGCCCATTTTGTGTCGCTGGTAGGTGGCGGGGGAGTGGTGTTGGGCGGCGTAGCCGGATCGCTGCTGTTCCTGCTGATCGATCGTGTATTGCCGCTGCGATTTCTCTACCTGGCGGTCAGTGTGACAGGATCGCTATTCAGCCTGCTGCTCATACTCCTGCCGCGTTCGCCTGCCGTTTTTGGGCTCGCCTTCATCGGGGAAAATGTCTTTCAGGCGTTGTCTATTACCATAACGATCGCGATCACGTTTGAGGCCATCGGCCGTCGTAACCCGCTCGCGGCCACCACCTTTTGCCTTTTGAACTCGGCTTTCACCATTCCGCTCACGTACATGCTGGTGGTCGACGGGTGGGGATACGGAAAACAGGGGGTTGCGGGTGGCTTTGGCGTCGATGCAGCGCTGGGTATTGTCAGCAGCGTCGTATTGGGCGCGCTGCTGCTCTGCGTCACGCCAGGTCGAGCGCCGTTGCCGACTGGGGCAACGCCGAGTTCGTAACCGACCGGGCATTTCACTGTTACGTCGTGACGTCTGCTTGCTAAACTGCCGCCGGCAGCCCGCACACAACATCCGTTTTGCCACAGCGCGGCACTCTATACATGTTGTCGGTCGACCTGATCAATCAACAGACGCGGACCATGGTTGGTCGGTATAGCAAGGCCGACAATATTAGAGGGTCGACGCAAGTTCTGATGACATTAGTACCCCTTGCCCTCATTTGGTGGCTAGCCGTCCTGGGTGCCGGCGCCTCCGGCTGGCTCACCGCAGCGGCGATGCTGCCGATTA
>DASXYW010000042.1:0-24358 GCA_036502265.1 Steroidobacteraceae bacterium
CATGGCGTTGACCGAGTCGGTCAGGTCTTTCCAGGTACCGCCGACACCCGGCACGATGGCCTGGCCGCCGAGGCGACCGTCGGTGCCGACCTCGCGCGCCACGCGCGTGACTTCGGCGGCGAACGCATTAAGCTGGTCCACCATCGTATTGATGGCTTCCTTGAGCTGCAGGATCTCGCCCTTGACGTCCACCGTAATCTTGCGCGACAGGTCACCGCGTGCGATCGCGGTCGCGACCTCGGCGATGTTGCGCACCTGGCCAGTCAAGTTGCCGGCCATCGAGTTGACGTTGTCGGTCAGGTCCTTCCAGGTACCGCCGACACCAGGCACGTACGCCTGACCGCCGAGCTTGCCGTCGGTGCCGACCTCGCGCGCCACCCGCGTAACTTCGGAGGCGAACGAGCGCAGCTGATCGACCATCGTGTTGATGGTTTCCTTGAGCTGTGAAATTTCGCCGCGCACGTCCACCGTGATCTTGCGCGACAGGTCGCCGCGCGCCACCGCGGTGGTGACCTCGGCGATGTTACGGACCTGGCCGGTCAGGTTGCCGGCCATCGAATTGACGTTGTCGGTCAGATCCTTCCAGGTACCGGCCACGCCCGGGACCACCGCCTGGCCGCCGAGTTTGCCCTCGGTGCCGACCTCGCGCGCCACGCGCGTGACTTCAGCAGCGAAACCATTGAGCTGGTCCACCATCGTGTTGATGGTTTCCTTGAGCTGCAGAATCTCGCCGCGCACGTCCACCGTGATCTTTCGCGACAGGTCACCGCGCGCCACCGCGGTAGTGACCTCGGCGATGTTGCGCACCTGACCGGTCAGGTTGGTCGCCATCGCGTTGACCGAGTCGGTCAGGTCCTTCCAGGTGCCGGCCACGCCGGGCACCACTGCCTGGCCACCAAGCTTGCCTTCCGTGCCGACCTCGCGCGCCACGCGCGTGACTTCGGAGGCAAATGAGCGCAGCTGATCGACCATCGTGTTGATGGCTTCCTTGAGCTGCAGGATTTCGCCGCGCACGTCCACCGTGATCTTGCGCGACAAGTCACCGTTGGCGACTGCGATGGTGACTTCGGAAATGTTGCGCACCTGGCCGGTCAGGTTACTGGCCATCGAGTTGACGTTGTCGGTGAGATCCTTCCAGACTCCGCTGACATCCTTCACCTCGGCCTGACCGCCGAGCTTGCCTTCGGTGCCGACCTCGCGCGCCACGCGCGTGACCTCGGCCGAGAAGCCGTTGAGCTGGTCCACCATGGTGTTGATGGTGTCCTTGAGCTCCAGGATCTCGCCTTTGACGTCCACCGTGATCTTTCGCGACAGGTCACCGCGCGCCACCGCGGTGGTGACCTCGGCGATGTTGCGCACCTGACCGGTGAGGTTGGTCGCCATCGCGTTGACCGAGTCGGTCAGGTCCTTCCAGGTGCCGGCCACGCCGGGCACGATCGCCTGGCCACCGAGCTTGCCCTCGGTGCCGACCTCGCGCGCCACGCGCGTGACCTCCGAGGCGAACGAGCGCAGCTGATCGACCATCGTGTTGATGGCTTCCTTGAGTTGCAGGATTTCGCCGCGCACGTCCACCGTGATCTTGCGCGACAGGTCGCCGTCGGCGACCGCGATGGTGACCTCGGAAATGTTGCGCACCTGGCCGGTCAGGTTGCTGGCCATCGAGTTGACCGAATCGGTCAGGTCCTTCCAGGTCCCGGCGAGTCCCGGCACCACCGCCTGGCCGCCGAGCTTGCCTTCCGATCCCACCTCACGCGCCACGCGCGTGACTTCCGAGGTGAAGGCGCTCATCTGCTGAATCATGGCGTTGACCACAGTCGCCGATCGCAGGAACTCACCCTGGAGCGGGCGCCCGTCGACTTCCAGCGGCATGGTCTGCGACAGATCGCCCTTCGCGACCGCGGTAATGGTGCGTGTGACCTCGGTCGTCGGCCACAGCAGGTCATCGATTAGGGTATTGACGCAGGACTCCATCGTTTCCCAGGAGTCGCCGCGTCGCATCACCGCCATACGCTGCCGCGTCTTGCCTTCCTTGCCTACCGCTTGGCCGACCCGCGCCAGCTCGCGGGCGATCTGCTGATTGGAGAGTACGATCTCATTGAAGCTATCGGCGATCTTGCCCGCCAGACCGGTCTTGTCGCTCGGCAGACGCACCGAAAAGTCACCGTCGCGCACCGCCTGCAAAGCACGCAGCAACTCGCGCAAGTCCAGCCCTGAATCGTGTTCAGCGCCATTGGTCTTGGGCGGTTGGGTCGGGGTGGCGCGGCGGGCGGTGGCGGTCGGTTGCGTGGCCATCAGGCAACTCCAGGGCAGGATCGGTGGCAGTTGAAGTGTGATGCAAAAGCCGGGATCGACACGGGCGGGGACATGCGGCTAGAACGGCAGGCAGAAGAACGTAGAAGCACGAATCGACAGGCAGCTGTAATTTTTACAACAGCGGACTGACCCCCAAGCCGAGGAAATTTCTATGGCAAAAGCCCCTTCACTGCGCGGGGAGCACATTAAATCCGGCGGCGACATCACATGGCCGTGTGCAGGGACTCTCGTCCGTCGTAGCCGGGTTCGAGAATAGCAGATGCGCGCGAGCGCGCATCAAGTATTGGGGCTAGCCGGTGACTGCGCTTCTGGTTTTGCGACGCTCTTCTAGAACCGCCACGAGGGACTGAGCCAGAACACGTCCGAGTTGGTGGCATTGTGCAGGTCGACACGCTCGTATTCGGCGCGCAAAAACAGGTGCCGGATCAGCGTGACGCCCAGTCCGCCGCCATACAGGAAGTCCGAACGGCTGTGTCGGGACTCGATAAACGGCCCCGAATTGAAGTCGACCCGTGTCGTGACGTCATAGAAGTAGTACCCGACCTTGCCGAACACCTCGACCGGGCCCAGCGGAATCGTGCCGATGACGGTCGGGGAGAACCCCGTCATTGATACGTGGTACAGACCTCTCGAGCCGAACGTGGTGAAGTGATCGTTGGGATGCCCGAAGTCCACATAGGCCGCTTCCACGGCCAGGAATGGTGCGAAGCGAAATCCAACGTAGGCCTTCCAGGCATCATCGCCGGAATGAAAGATGTCCGTGACCGCCGTGCCGACGTCGTTCAGATTGCGCAAGTGCAGATCAAAGCGCCCCCAGCCTGCGCCGACGTACGGTCCGGCCGGCGGCGAGAATCCCGTCCACTCATCCGCGTGCACAATGGTGGTGGCCGTGACGAGCACAAACACCAGTACCGCCAGCACCAGCTGTCGAATCAGGTGGCCGCCGGCGCGCCAAGCGCGACCGTGTGGGTGGCAATCGAGCAGTTCGCGCTCGGCCAGGCGGCGCGGCCCCATTCCGGCGCGCAGTTCGCTGGGCGAATAGTGATATGGCGGCTCGTTCGGCATTGCGTGGCTCCTGAATACTGCAAAACCAGGGTGTCCACGCTAGTGCGCCGCCTCAGTCGGCAAAGTCAGCGCAGCACGCAAGCCGGGGCCGTGACGCGAGAGGCCGCAGGACAGCAACGCCCTACAGGGCCATTGGAGCGATGTAGGACGATGGCACCGCTTATCGAATGACCTTGACGGCGTGCGCCAGCGCCCAATTCGGCACTATGACGCCGAGTTGATCCGCGGCTTTGAGGTTGGACGATCAATTCGAATACCGGGTGCTCAACGGCCATGTTGGCCGCTTTCCCACTAGCGTGGCTCACGAGGCGCTCCGGTGATTGGCGCCCCCGGCCGGAGTTGAACCGACGACCTAGCGCTTAGGAGGCGCTCGCTCTATCCACTGAGCTACGGGGGCGCTGCCTAGACCTCGACCACGCGATTGCGCAACTCGCCAATGCGATCGATGCTCGCCAGCATTTCATCGCCATCGTGCAGATACTGCGGCGGCGTCATCGCAAAGCCGACTCCCGACGGCGTGCCGGTCGCAATGATATCGCCGGCCAGCAGCGTCATGCCGGCCGACAGCGAGGCGATGATCGTGGGGATATCGAAGATCATCTGTTCCACGCGCGCGCGCTGACGCTCCTGGCCATTGATGCTCATCGACAGCTCCAGACCCTTGGGATCACCGATCTCATCGGCGGTGACGATCCACGGACCCAGCGGCAGCAACGTATCGAGCGACTTGCCCTTGAACCACTGCTCATGCCGGCGCTGCAGATCGCGCGCGGTGACATCATTTACAATCGTGTAGCCAAAGATGTGATCAAAGGCATCCGCAGCGGCAATGTCGCGCCCGTCTCGCCCGATGATCACTGCGAGCTCGACTTCGTAATCGAGTTTCTGCGTGATGCGTCGATCGAGCCGCACATCCGCGCCCGGTCCGGTGACGGTCAGCGTGCCCTTGGTAAAGAACTGCGGCACCACGGGCAATTTGACGTCGGCCCGCATGGCAGCCGCCCCTTCCTTCACGTGGTCGGTGTAGTTGCGGCCCACACAGAACACATTGCGGATCGGCACCGGGATCGGTGCCAGCTTCTGGACCTGCGCGAGCGGCAGCAGCGCCTCGCCCGGCGAAGCAGACGCCGCCAGACGTCGACTGGCGCCCAATGCCTCCTCGCCTCCGCGGATGATCTGCAGCACCGATGACAGATCGGACTGCTCGCCGGCCGCCTTGGCGGCTCTCGCCAGGTGCAACAGTCCCGAAGGCAACAGCAGGCCGGCGGCGATCTGATTCTGATGCCGGAACGAAAGCAATCTCATAGGGACTGAACTCGGCCACTCATGCGGGCGCGCAGTTTAAGCCACATGCGGGCCGCGCGCACGACCGCCGCCCGACGACCGGAGCCTACAGCAACCAGCTCACCCCGACCGACAGCTGATCGGCGCTCCACGAGAAACCATCGTTGGTCCCGGTGTCGATGCGCGCCCATTCGGCATGCAATCTGGCGCCGCCATAGAGCGTGAATTGACCGCCGATGCCATAGGAAAATCCCGCGTCGTTCGAGTTGAAGTTGGCATAGTTCCGATGCACCTCCATGCCGCCGACACCGGCGATGGCATAGCCTGCAAACCAGGGCGTCACCGGCAGCGTGCCTTTCACATATCCGCCGTAGATCAATGGCACATCGACATGAAAGAAACGGAAGTTATCGCCGGCGACGCCCCCGCCGACGCGGGCCTCAACAGCCAGATACGGATTGATTTCCTCGCCGATGTTTACGAACGCGACGGCCGGGACAATGGTGTCGAATCCCTGCTCCTTATAATAGACATCGCCGAGATTGGCGCCGATATAGAGTCCGCCGCCGTAATACTCGGCGCCATTGCCGTAACCGTAGCCATAACCGCCAGCCATCACCGCGCTGGATGCCAGCAAAGCGACACCTGCTCCGAGAGCCGCAACTTTCTTGCTCACAGCTACCTCCGGAATAACCTGAACCATACCCGGGACTTGATGTCAGACAGGCAGGCGCCCGATCGGGTTCCTCGCCCCTTCCCCAGGAACGCATCAGAGCTAAATTGGGTGACCGACCTTCCGCTATCATCGCCTGATGCGACCTCGTGACAATTTACCGGCCCGGCGCACCCGCCGTGCCCTGCTGAGCGGCGCACTGCTGCTGCTGACCACGGCGAGCGTCGCGGCCGGCGCGGCACAGAGCGACATCCAAGCGGCCGACCGACAATCCGCCGAGCAGGATGTCTTGCGAGACACGCTGCCCAATGGCCTGCGGGTGATCATCGTGCGCAACCGGCTGGCACCGGTGGTGGCCACCGCGGTCAACTATCTGGTGGGTTCCGATGAGGCAGCGTCTGGCTTCCCCGGGATGGCACACGCGCAGGAGCACATGATGTTCCGAGGTACCCCGGGCCTGACCACCGAACAGCTGGCCAACATCAGCGCGGTGATGGGGGGCAACTTCAACGCCAATACGCGCGAGAGCATCACTCAGTATCTTTTCACCGTGCCGTCGCAGGATCTGGACGTAGCGCTTCACATCGAGGCACAGCGCATGCAAGGCGTGGTCGACAGCCAGCAGGGCTGGGATCAGGAACGCGGCGCCATTGAACAGGAGGTGGCGCAGGACCTGTCGAACCCGGCCTATGTGCTGTACGCCAAGCTGCGCTCGATCATGTTTCGCGGCACCACGTACGCGCACGATGCGCTGGGTACACGCCCCTCCTTCGACAAGACCACCGCGACGATGCTCAAGAGCTTCCATGACGCCTGGTACGCTCCTAATAATGCGGTGCTGATCATCGTCGGCGATGTCGATACCCAGGGTACGTTGGCCAAAGTGCGCGCGCTGTTCGGAGGTATCAAATCGAAGCAGCTCCCGCAGCGACCCTCGCTGCATCTGCAGCCGGTCAAGGCGCAGAGCTTCAGCGTCGACACCGATCGCCCGGTGGGCACGCAGATGATTGCCGTGCGTGTCCCGGGGCTCGACAGCCCGGACTTTCCGGCGCTCGAGGTGCTGGCAGACGTACTCAGCAGCCACCGATTTGATCTGTACGGCCTGGCGCCGCAGGGCAAGGCGCTGGACGTCGAGTTTGCTCTCGATCCCTTGCCGCAGGCAGGTATGGCTTATACCGAGGCAACTTTTGCCACCGGCACCGATCCGAAAGGGCTCGAGCGCCAGGTCCGCGCGATCCTGACGAAGGTGGCTCGCAACGGCGTGCCAGCCGATCTGGTCGACGCCGCCAAGCGGCACGAGCGCAGCGAAGCCGAACTGCAAAAAAACTCCATCGCCGGCTCAGCCGAGATCTGGTCGGACGCCGTGACGCTCTACGGGCTGCACTCCCCGGAAGACGATCTGGTGCGCATCGAAAAGGTCACTGTGGCCGACGTGAATCGCGTGGCACGCCGCTATCTGGATCTCAACCACGCGGTCACTGCCGTCATGGTGCCGCACGGATCCGGGCGGCCGACCTCCTCCGGGGGCGGCTTCGGCGGTCAGGAGAACATCGCGCTCGGGGAAGGCAAAGCCACCAGCGTGCCCGACTGGGCTCAGGCCGCAGAAGGGAATCTTACGGTTCCCGATTCGACCACGCACCCGTCGGTGATGAAGCTCGCCAACGGCGTGACACTGATCGTGCAGCCCGAAACGGTAAGCGACACGGTCAGTGTCTACGGCTACATCCGCAACCGACCCGAGATGCAGATGCCTGCGGGACGCGAGGGCGTATCGCACCTGCTCGATCTATTGCTGTCCTATGGCAGTGAGCATCTCGACCGCCTGGCGTTCGAACAGGCTCTCGATGCCATTGGTGCGCACGAGCAGGCCGGCAGCGAGTTCTCGCTCGAGGTGCTGGCCGCCGATTTCGACCGGGGGGTCGAGCTTCTGGCCGACAATGAGCTGCATCCGGCACTGCCAGCGCCGGAGTTGGGGCTGCAGCGCGCCCAGTTCTCGCGCTACATCGGTGCGCGCAATCGCAGTCCGGGACACCTGGCCGATTTTGCGCTGCGCCAGAGCCTGTTTCCCAAGACTGATCCGACCCTGCGCGAACCCACGCCGGAATCGGTCAACGCGATTTCGATCGATGATGTGCGCTCCTACTACCGCGCGATCTTTCGGCCCGATCTATGCACCATCGTCGTGATCGGCAATATCACACCGCAGCTGGCACAGGCCGCGATCGAGCGCTTCTTCGGCTCCTGGACGGCCGCAGGACCCGCGCCGGCACTGGATTTGCCGACGGTGCCGCCGAATGGCACCGGCAACGTGGCAGTGCCGGATGACAGCCGGGTTCAGGACGAGGTGGCGCTGGCGCAGAACCTGAATTTGACGCGCAGCGATCCAGATTACTACGCGCTCAATCTCGGCAGCGCCGTGCTGGGCGGAAGCTTCTACTCCACCCGCCTGAGCATCGATCTGCGCAAGGATGCCGGCCTGGTGTATGGGGTTGGATCGCAACTCGAGGTGGGCCGCACGCGTGGGGTCTATCTGGTGCGCTACGCCTGCGATCCGCAGAATGTCAGCAAGGCACAGGATATCGTGATTCGCGATCTGAAGACCATGCAGACGCAGCCTGTCAGCGACGAGGAGCTCCGACGTGTCAAGGCCCTGTTGCTGCAGCACATCCCATTGAGCGAGGCCAGCACCGAGGACATCGCCATGGGTTTTCTGCGTCGCCGCGACCTCGATCTGCCGCTCGATGAACCGATCGTCGCGGCACGCCGCTATGTCGAGCTGCAGGCCGGCGATGTGCAACGAGCGTTTCAGAAATGGTTGCGACCGGACGATCTGGTTCGCGTGACGCAGGGGCCGGGTCCCAAATAGCCTCCGGGCCACCCGCCACCGCCCTGCCGCCATCGAGCAAGCGCCTGCTGCCGTGGCTGGTGGCGGTCGCGTTCTTCATGGAGGCGCTCGATACCACGATATTGAATACCGCGGTGCCGACGGTCGCGGCGGCACTGAAGGTCACCGCGCTCAGTATGAAGGCGGTGCTGGCAAGCTATACCCTGAGCCTGGCGGTATTCATTCCGGTCAGCGGCTGGATGGCCGATCGGTTCGGCACCCGACGCGTATTCGCCGCAGCGATCGGCACGTTCACACTCGGATCGTGCCTGTGCGGTCTGTCCAGCAACATCGACCTGCTGGTGGCGTCGCGCATATTGCAGGGCTGTGGTGGCGCCATGATGGTACCGGTCGGTCGGCTGACCCTGGTGCGCACCTTTGCCAAGGCCGAACTCATCTCGGCAATGAGCTTCGTGGCCGTGCCGGCGCTGATCGGTCCGATGCTCGGGCCGGTCGCCGGTGGTCTGATCGTGGGCTATCTGCACTGGCGCGCGATCTTCTTCGTCAACATCCCGATCGGACTGGCGGGCCTGTGGATGGTGCGCCGGCATCTGCCCGACTACCGGCAGCGACGGCACCGGCCGCTGGACATCGTCGGATTGATCCTGTTCGGTTGCGGCGTATCGCTGCTCTCGTATGTGCTGGAAATATTCGGTGAGCACACCCTGAGTGTCGCCGCGGTCCTCGGCCTGCTCGGAATTGCGCTGGCACTGATCGGCGGCTATGCGGTACACGCGTCGCATCTACGACATCCGCTGCTGCGGCTGGGATTGCTGCGCATCCGCACGTTCAGCACCGCGGTCAGCGGCAGTTTCTTCACTCGCATCGGTATCGCCGGGGTGCCATTCCTGCTGCCGATGCTGTATCAGATTGGTTTGGGGATGTCAGCGGTGCAGTCCGGCTTGCTGATCATGCCGCAGGCGCTGGCAGCCATGAGCAGCAAGGTTGTGACCCGTCGGGTGCTGACGCGTTTCGGATATCGCGGTGTCTTGAGCACCAACACGCTGGTACTGGGCATGCTGTTGCTACTGTTTGCCACCATCGGTCTCGCCACCCCGGTCTGGCTGATTCTGCTGCAGGCGTTCTGCTACGGCGGCTTCAGCTCGCTGCAGTACACCAGCATGAACACGCTGGTCTATGCCGACATCAGCGACGCAGAGACCAGCAATGCCAGCTCCCTTGCCAGCACCTTGCAGCAGATGTCGATCAGCTTCGGGGTGGCGACCGCCGGACTGGCAACCGCCTTCTTTGTGCCCGAGCGCCTGCGATCAAATCCGGCCGGAATGATTCATGGCATCCACGAGGCATTCCTTGCCTTGGGCGCGTACACGATGGTGTCGACGCTGGTGTTTCGGCGCCTGCGCCGTGACGACGGTGACAATGTCAGCCAGCACAAGGTCATCGCCGCCGCCCCGGCTTTTACCGACGTGCCGACACGCCCGCTCTAGGCGTGCGCGCTCTCCTGCACTCGGGTCGCCTCGCAGCGCTGCTCGACCACCCGCCAGTCGACGTTGTCCAGCACGATCTTGACGTAATCGCCCTTCTGCGCCGAGGTGAAGTCGATCATGAACGCGTGTTCCCACAGATCCAGCGCGAACACGACATCGCAATTGGCCGGGAAATTGAGTTGGTGCAGGTCGATCCAGCAGTTGTGCAGCGTTTCCTTGTCCTGTCCGCGGCCACGCACCGCCAGAACCCAACCGACGCCGCGGGTCTTGGCCAGCGCCTCGATCGAGGCCTTCCAGCCCTCGAAATCGCGATAGTCGCCGTGCAACGCATCGACGAATTCGCCATCCGACTGTGGTGCGCGATGCGCCTGCCCCGCCAGCTGTTCGAAGAACAGCTCGTGCAATGCAACGCCGTTGAACTCGAAGGCGAAGCGCCGGCTGTAGCCGTCCAGCGCCAGCGGGGTCGCGTTGGCTGAGCGCTGCGGCGATTGCTCCAGCAGCTTGTTAAGGTTTTCGACGTAGCCTTTATAGAGGCCGAGGTGCAGATCCAGCGCCTTCTTCGACAAACCCTGGACTTTCGAAAGATCAAACGATCGGACTTGGTAAGTCACAGTGATGCTCCATTCGATGGATGATGCCGGCCGGGGCGTGGCGGTGTGTCAGGCCGAAGGCGGTCGGTGGTGCGATCATGATGGCACTGCGCCGGGGCGTTCTGGGTCGGCAGCGCCCCGCAAGCCCCGTAGGAGATTGCTCACAGCCGCGGGCCGCGGCGCCCCCGGTAGCCGTTCAGCAGAAACGCCAGCACGATCACTACGACGATCAATCCGATGGGCCCCATGCCCCACCCGGCGCCGAAGCCCCAGTACAGGCCGCCGCCGCCACCAAACAACAGCAGCAGAACGATCAGCACAACGAGCAGATCCATGTCGCTTCTCCTTATTCCGATGGCGCGACGCTAAACGGCAAGCGCCGCAACGGTCTGTAAGACGCGGCCGCCCGCCGCGGCCGCGTTGTTGCCATTGCAGCGAGCGGGCCTCCGACGGCATTTTTTTCAGCGCCGTCTGTGGCGCCGGGGTAAAGTTGCCCGCTGAAATAATAGACGTGTCGGCGTTACGCCTTGAAATTCATACTGATTCAGACGGCGGCTGAAGCCGGGGCCGGCGGAGCGGACGCGCGCCGCGCGCTGCGGCGCGAACTGGGCTGGCTGCTGCTGGTGAAGCTGCTGGCGCTGGCCCTGCTGTGGGCGTTGTTTTTCTCCGCGCCGCATCGTCCCGCCGTGGACGCGTCCGGCACCGGTCGGCAGCTGGCCGTGGGCGCTACCCCGTGATCGACCTCGATGTGGTTCAGTTGTCGCGTCTGCAGTTTGCGCTGACTGCGCTCTATCACTTCCTGTTCGTGCCGCTGACGTTGGGCCTGTCGATGATCCTGGTCATCATGGAGTCGGTCTATGTGATGACCGGGCGCGAGATCTGGCAACGCATGACCAAGTTCTGGGGCCTGCTGTTCGGCATCAATTTCGCCATGGGGGTGGCCACCGGTATCACCATGGAGTTTCAGTTTGGCACCAACTGGGCGTACTACTCGCACTACGTCGGCGATATCTTCGGGGCGCCGCTGGCCCTCGAAGGGCTAATGGCGTTTTTCCTCGAGTCCACTTTCGTGGGGCTGTTCTTCTTTGGCTGGGACCGGTTGTCCAAAATCGGTCACCTGATCGTCACGATACTGGTGGCGATCGGCTCGAGTTTCTCGGCGCTGTGGATCCTGATCGCCAACGGCTGGATGCAAAATCCCACTGGCACGCTGTTCAACTACCAGACCATGCGGATGGAGCTGTCCTCCTTCACCGATGTGCTGTTCAACCCGGTGGCCCAGGCAAAGTTCGTCCATACCGTTGCGGCCGGCTATGTGGTGGGCTCGGTGTTCGTGCTGGCCGTCAGCGCCTGGTATCTGCTGCACGGTCGCAATGTACCGGTCGCCAAGCGATCGATGGCGGTGGCCGCGAGCTTCGGCCTGGCGTGCTCGTTGTCGGTGGTGGTGCTCGGCGATGAGTCCGGTTACCTGGCGAGTGAGAACCAGAAAATGAAGGTGGCGGCCATCGAGGCCGAATGGCACACCGAAAAGCCGCCCGCGGCCTTCACAGTATTCGGCTTTCCGGACGTGCAGGCGCGCATGACGCACGCCGAACTCAAGCTCCCCTGGTTGCTGGGGCTGATCGCCACGCGCTCGATCGATCAACCGGTGCTCGGCATTTTCGACCTGGTGGAGCGTGCACGCGCACGTATCGCGAGCGGCATTCTGGCGCATACCGCCCTCAAGGCACTGCGCGCCAACGCGGCCGACGCAGACGCCAAGTCACAATTCGAGGCCCACCAGAGGGATCTTGGATATGGGCTGTTGTTGCTGAGATTCGTCGACAATCCTGCCGATGCCACGCCCGAACAGATCGAGCTGGCGGCATGGTCCACCGTGCCTAACGTGCCAGTGCTGTTTTGGTGCTTTCGCGTCATGGTCGGGCTGGGTCTGTTTTTCATTGTGCTGTTCGCCGGGGCGATCTATTTATCGACGCGGCATCGGTTCGAGCAAAGTCATTGGTTTCTTCGCATTGCCCTGTTCAGTCTGCCGCTACCATGGATCGCGGCCGAACTGGGCTGGGTGGTGGCCGAGTACGGCCGTCAGCCGTGGGCCATCGACAGCGTGCTGCCGACATTTCTGGGGGTCTCGACCCGGCCGGCCAGCAATGTGATTGCATCGCTGACTGGCTTCATCGTCTTCTACTCGGCGCTGGCAGTGGTTGAGATCTATCTGATGCGGCGAATGATCCGGCTCGGGCCTGATCGGCTCGGCTATTGGCCTGCCAGCTCAAGCGTCTGAGCATGCCTGACTACGAGACATTGCGGCTGCTGTGGTGGTTGATCCTCGGCGCGCTGCTGATCGGCTTTGCCGTCACCGACGGATTTGATCTGGGTGTCGGAATCATATTCAGATTCGTTGGGCGCACCGATGAGGAGCGTCGCGCGCTGCTGGAATGCATCGAGCCGGTATGGGAAGGCAATCAGGTCTGGTTCATTCTCGGTGGTGGCTCGGTGTTTGCGGCATTTCCGCTGCTGTACGCAGCCTCCTTCTCCAGCCTGTACCTGGCGATGTTCCTGATCCTGCTGGCTCTGATTCTGCGCCCCGTCGGCTTCACGTTCCGCGACAAGATAGCGGACCCGCGCTGGCGCGCAACCTGGGACTGGGCGCTGCTGATCGCCGGGGCGGTGCCGGCGGTGCTGTTCGGCGTGGCCTTTGGCAACCTGTTTCTGGGTCTGCCGTTTCACTTCGACGAGTTGATGCGCCCGATGTATACCGGCGGCTTTGTGAACCTGCTGCATCCATTTGCCCTGCTTTGCGGCCTGGTAAGCATCTCGATGCTGGTGCTACATGGCGCCTCGTATGCGGCGTTTAAGGTCGGTGAACCGATGGCCGCGCGCTCGGCTGCTGCGGGGCGGATCGCCGCCATCGTCTACGTCATGGCCTTCGCCGCCGCTGGTGCGTGGCTGGCTCAAGGACTACCCGGTCAGCTACTGACCGACGGCCCCAACCCCTTCGGCCCCTCCAACCCGCTGCACAAGGCGGTCGCGATCGCCCCAGGCGCGTGGCTGCTTCACTACCGCAAGCACGAAGCGCTGTGGTGGCTACCAATCACAGCGGTGCTAGCTGCGGTGATCGCGTGGCTGGCACTGCGCCTGGCGCGCCCCGGTACCGCGTTGCTGGCAAGCTCGCTGACCGTGGCGGCCACCATCCTGACCGCCGGGGTCGCGTTGTTTCCATTCCTGATGCCGTCGGCGACCGACCCGAATCAGGGGTTGACGATCTGGGACGCATCCAGCAGTGAGCGCACGCTTGGCATCATGCTGGTCGCGGCGCTGGTGTTTCTGCCGATCATTCTGATCTATACGGCCTGGGTGTACCGGGTGTTGCGCGGCAAAGTGACGCTCGAGCATCTGCGTGGCTCGGGCGAGCACTACTGAGGCACGAGGCAAAAGCCGATGTGGTACTTCAGCTGGATTCTGGGGTTGGGACTGGCGGTATGCTTCGGCATTCTCAATGCCATCTGGTACGAGATCCTCGAGAGCCAGCGCGAGAGCAAGGCGCAGCAGCGGCCGCAGCAACCGCCGCCGCAGCCACCGCCGAGCTGAAATTCACCCCGGAATCAGCATTCCGACGGCGGCCAAGGCCATCAATGCCGCGGTGATCCAACCCAGCACACGCGATGATCGACCTGCTGTGTATTTTCCCAATACCGAACGGCGCGAGGCCAGCAGCACCACCAGCGCGATGAGCGGCACCGCCACCACGCCATTGATCACGGCGCTATAGAAAAGTGCCTTGATCGGATTGATCGGACTGAATCCCAGGCCGAGTCCGATGATCATCGACGCGCTGATCACTGCATAAAATCGCTTAGCATCGACCGCTCGAGATTCCAGACCACCGGGCCAGTTCATGGCCTCGGCCATGGCATACGCGGCCGAACCGGCCAACACCGGCACACCGATCGCCCCGACCCCGAGAATGCCCGCGGCAAACAGATAGAAGGCGAAATTGCCGGCCAGCGGCCGCAGCGCCGAAGCGGCCTGCGTGGCGGTCTCGATGTTGGTCACGCCGGCGGCGTGCAGGGTGACGGCGGTTGCCAGGATGATGAAGAATGCCGTCACGTTCGAGTACAGCATGCCGCTCCAGGTGTCCCAGCGAATTCGTCGCAGCTCGCGCGGCGCGGCCGCGGCATCGCGGATTAATGCGCGTCCCCCATGATGCGCGCGCAGTTCTTCGACTTCTTCGGAGCACTGCCAGAAGAACAAATACGGACTGATCGTGGTACCGAAGATTCCGACCACCACCGTCGCGGTGGCCGCATCAAACCCCAGATGCGGCGCGATCGAGCGGATGGCCACCTGGTGCCATGGCACGTGAACTGTGAACAATACTGCCGCGTACGACAGCAGCGACAGCGTCAGCCACTTCAGGAATTTGACATAGCTGTGATACGGCACAAACACCTGCAGGACCAGCGATACCAGCCCCAGGATCACCGTCAGCAGATGAGCATTGCCGCCGATCATCAGCGCCAGGACGTTTCCCATGGTGGCAACGTCGGCGCCGATGTTGATGGTATTGGCCACCAGCAGCAATCCTACGGCCAGGTACAGCACCCATGGCGGGAAGGCGCGCTTGATGTTGATGGCCAGCCCCTGGCCAGTCACGCGGCCGATGCGCGCGCACAGCGACTGCACCGCCGCCATGAGCGGATAGGACACCAGCATGGTCCAGAGCATGTTGAGGCCGAACTGCGCCCCAGCCTGCGAATAGGTGGCAATGCCGCTCGGATCGTCGTCGGCCGCACCGGTGATTAATCCCGGTCCGACCCGCGCCAGTGGATGCTCAGCCAGTCGGCGTTTTATTTCCGTGAGGTTGAGCATAGCGAGGTGAAGGCCGGCACGGAGGCAGTGGTGGTGGAGCGGAAGGGGATCGAACCCTCGACCTTCGCATTGCGAACGCGACGCTCTCCCAGCTGAGCTACCGCCCCACGCGGCGCGCGATTCTAGCATCCGCCGCCGCCGGGGCAAGCGGTCGGCGCAATCTGACGGTGAGCCGAGGCATGGACGTATAGGTGGTCTTGCGACTCTGCCTCATGCTCCCGCTAACGCCAGGTAGTCGAGGTGGCCCGACCATGGAACTCCAGCCCTACGAATTACAGCGACTGCTGCGTCGACATAACGAAATCCGCCGCGCTATGCGGCAACCGGGCGGCGTCCGGGTCACGATGGAGCGTGAGCTGAACGAGATCGACCAACGACTGAAGACACTTTGGCAGCAGCGCAAGCTGCCGACGGATTCGACGCACACGATTTCCCGGCGCTAGCAGCTATGATGTTGCGCTCTCCGCCGCACGGTCACGGCGGTATCGCCTGGAGATACTGTATTGACGACCAGCCGGCACATCATGCCGTTCGGTGCCGAATTGCAGACTGACCGCCAAGTTCGCTTCAGCCTGTGGGCGCCTCGGCACGAGCGCATCGGACTCAGAATCCAGCAAGCCGGCGAGACCGAACCGATGCGATGCGATGCGCACGGCTGGCATCAGCTGACGACCGACCGTGCCGGTGTGGGCTCGCGCTACAGTTTCGTGTTGCCGGATGGGATTGCGGTGCCCGACCCGGCCTCGCGCTTCCAGCCCGATGACGTACACGGCGCCAGTGAGGTCATCGATCCTCAGCACTATCAATGGGGCGATCAGGACTGGCACGGGCGACCGTGGAATGCGTCGGTGATCTACGAGCTTCACCTCGGCACGTTCACAGCCGCAGGCACCTTTGTCGGTGCGATCGAGCGGCTCGATCATCTGGTCGAGCTCGGCGTGACGGTGCTGGAGATCATGCCGGTCGCGGACTTTCCCGGCCGCCGCAATTGGGGCTACGACGGGGTGCTGCCGTACGCGCCCGACTCCAGCTACGGCCGGCCGGAGCAGTTCAAAGCACTGATCGATGCCGCTCATGCCCGCGGCCTGTCGGTGTTGCTCGACGTGGTCTACAACCATCTCGGTCCGGAAGGCAATTACCTGTCGTCGTACGCACCGCAGTTCTTCAATGATCGCCACCGCACGCCATGGGGAGCCGCGATCAATTTCGATGGCGAAGGCAGCCATACGGTACGCGAGTTCTTCATTCACAACGCTCTTTACTGGCTCGAGGAGTTTCACCTCGACGGACTGAGGCTGGACGCAGTACACGCCATGGCCGACGACGGCAGTCCACCGATCCTGGAGGAAATCGCACGCCGCGCACGCACCGCCGCGCTGCCACGCAACGTGCATCTGATCCTGGAGAATGAGCACAACCAGTCGCAGTGGCTCGAACGCCAGGCACGCGGCGATGCGCTGCTGTATGACGCGCAGTGGAACGACGACGTGCACCACGTGTTGCACGTGGCCGCCAGCGGCGAGACGGAGGGTTACTACGCCGACTACCTCGGGCGTACCGATCGACTCGGACGGGCACTAGCGCAGGGATTTGCGTTTCAGGGGGAGCTGATGCCCTATCGCGGCAGCGAACGCGGCGCGCGCTCGGCGCACCTGCCACCATCGGCATTCGTCGCCTTTCTGCAAAATCACGATCAGATCGGCAATCGCGCGCTGGGCGAGCGCCTGAGCAAGATCACGGATCCTGCCGCGCTGCGCGCGGTCACCGCCTTGTATCTGCTGTTGCCGCAGATCCCGATGTTGTTCATGGGCGAGGAGTGGGCTAGCGCCCGGCCATTTCTGTTCTTTTCCGACTTTGGACCCGAACTGGGCGATGCGGTGCGCGAGGGCCGGCGCCAGGAGTTCGCGCGCTTTGAAGCCTTTCGTGATCCGGTGCAGCGCGAGCGCATTCCCGACCCGCAGGATAAGCAGACCTTCGAGAGCAGCAAGCTGGACTGGGGCGCGATGGCGGACCCGGCGCACAGCCCCAGCGTGCGCTGGTATCGCGATCTGCTCGCGGTGCGTCGACGCCATATCGTGCCGCTGATGTCGGAGCTGACGCAGGGCGGTGAGTTCGACGTGATCGACCAGGGAGCGGTCGTGGTTCGCTGGCCCACTCGCAGCGGCGGCGAACTCACGCTGATGGCCAATCTGTCGTCGCAGCCGGTGCGCGGCTTTCCCGAAATGCACGGCCGTCTGCTGTGGCAGGAGGGCCGCGCTGCGCCCGACGGAGTGTTATCGGCTTGGAGCCTGCGCTGGAGTCTGCGCGCCTGAGCCGCCAAGCTGGTCGCCCGTCATCATTCCGCGCGCCACCTACCGTCTACAGCTGCATCGTGGCTTCGGCTTCGATCAGGTGGCGCAGCTGGCGCCCTATCTGCAGGCCCTGGGCATCAGTCACGCCTATCTGTCGCCGTACTTGAAGGCGCGAGCCGGCAGCACCCATGGCTACGACATCGTCGATCACCGTCAGCTCAATCCCGAACTCGGCGATGAGGCCGCGTTCCGGCACATGTGCGAGGCACTCGAACGCCACTCGCTGAAGCAGCTGCTGGACTTCGTTCCCAATCACATGGGCGTGGGCGGCGCCGACAATCCGCTCTGGCTCGACGTACTCGAATGGGGCGCGGATGCGCAGCACGCCGGCTGGTTCGACATCGACTGGGATCCCGAGCGCCGCTATCTGCACAACAAGATTCTGGTGCCATTTCTGGGCGATCAATATGGCATCGAACTCGAGCGCGGCGCGCTACGGTTGCGTTTCGACGCCGCCGAGGGCAGTTTCGCGGTCTGGGCCTACGACACTCACAAGCTGCCGATCTTCCCGCCGCACTATGCCAGCATCCTCGGCAATGCGGTGCCGGCGCTCGAGCAACTCGCCGATGCGTTTGCCTGGCTGCCCAACTGGCGACTGCAGATGCCACAGCGCGCAGCGGAATTCAAGGCGCAGCTCGCCGCGCTGGTGAACACACGCAGCGACGTGCGCGATGCGCTCGCGATCGCGCTGGGTCGATTCGACGGCGAGGCCGGCGATGGGGGCAGCTGGCGCGAGCTTGACGCGCTGATCCAGGAACAGCACTGGCGCGTGGCATACTTTCGCGTCGCTGCCGACGACATCAACTATCGGCGCTTCTTCAACATCAACGACCTGGCGGGACTGCGTACCGAAGCGGCCGAGGTATTCGAGCACATCCACCAGCGGCTGCTGCGCCTGGTCAAGGACGGCGTGATCGATGGTCTGCGCATCGATCATATCGACGGCTTGTTCGACCCGACGGCGTATCTGCGTCGTCTGCAGCGACGCGTGAGTGCGCGACGCTCCGGACGCCACTTTTACCTGGTAGTTGAAAAAATCCTGAGCTCACACGAACACCTGCGCTCCGACTGGCCGGTCGACGGCACCACCGGCTACGACTTTCTCAATCAGGTGCTGGAGCTGCTGATCGAGTCCGGCGCCGAGGCTGCGTTTAGCGGTGCCTACGTCGGCTTTACCGGCGAGGCCCGTCCATTCGACCAGATCGCGCGTCTGGCCAAGCTGCACATCATGGATAACGAGATGTCGAGCGAGCTCAACGTGCTGGCGCGCGATATGGCGCGCCTTGCACGTCAGAATCCACGCACGGCCGACTTTACCCGCGACCTGCTGCGGCGTGCAATCAAGGAGCTGATCGCCTGCTTTCCGGTATACCGCACCTATATCGACAGTCACGCCGCCCTGGACGAGGCCGATCGGCGCGATCTGGATCGGGCGCTGTCGCAGGCGCGGCGTAACGAGACCGAGATCGATCCGAGCGCGTTCGACTTTCTCGAGCGGGTCCTGACCGGCGACCTGCTGCGTCAGCCGCGTAGCGGCTTTTCGCGCCAGTCGCTACTGCGCTGCGCGATGCGCCTGCAGCAATACAGCGGACCGGTTGTGGCCAAGGGACTGGAGGACACCGCCTTCTACCGCTATCACCGGTTGATCGCGTTGAACGAGGTCGGCGGCGATCCGAACCGATTCGGCGGCACCATCGCCGCCTTTCATAAGGCCAACCAGCAACGCGTCCAGCACTGGCCGCATGCCATGCTGGCAACCGCGACGCACGATACCAAGCGCGGCGAGGATGCCCGGGCACGGCTCGCGGCGCTGTCGGAATATGCGGAGGACTGGGCCCGCCAACTGCCGGTGTGGACGCGGATCCTGCGCGGGCCACCGGGGCCGGCCGACACCGAGCTCCAGCCCGATCGTAACGACGAATACCTGCTGTACCAGCTACTGGCCGGTTCGTGGCCCTGCGAGCTGCTCGATGTGGAATCTCCGGAGGATGCGCGCCTGGGGGAATTCGCGCAGCGCGTGCGCGCCACCATGCTCAAGTCGATTCGCGAGGCGCGCGTGCACACCGGTTGGGGGTTTCCCAACGGCGTGTACGAGGATGCGACGATGAGCCTGGTCGATGCGGCGCTGGGTGGCAGCCGCGCCGGCGCGTTCCTCGCCGCGTTCCTGCCATTCGTGCGCCGGCTGGCGGCGAGCGGCGCGAGCAACAGCTTGATCCAGACCGTGCTCAAGCTGACGGCTCCCGGAGTTCCCGACATCTATAACGGCAGCGAGCTGTGGGACCTGTCGATGGTCGATCCGGACAACCGCCAACCGGTCGACTATGCGCGGCGAGGCGAAATGATCGAGCAGCTCGAGCGCGAGCTGGCCAGCGAGCGAGCCGCCTGCGTGCGCACGCTGTGGCAGCAATGGCGCGATGGCCGCATCAAGCTGGCTACCATCATCACGCTGCTGCGTCACCGCTGCGACCACGCTCAGCTCTATGATGCGGGCGACTACCAAGCGCTGCCGGTGGTGGGTACTCAGGCCGATGAGGTGTGCGCCTTTGCTCGCACGCGGGCCGCAGAGCTGCTGCTGGTGGTGATCGCCCGGTTCCCGCGCCGACGTGAGCAGCAACCATTTGACGCCGATACCCTGCTGATCCTGCCCGAGTCGCTGCGCCGTGCGGAATGGCATGAACTGCTTACCGGGCGCACGCTACAGCCCGACTCCGAACAGCTGCGGCCGGGCGAACTCTTGGGCGAGCTGCCGACCGCCGTGCTGTGGGCGGGCTGAGGGCCCTCGGTGCTAACGCGTCGCGAGCAGATCCTGGTATTGCGCATTGCGCGCAATGAAGTCCGACACGTAGGAGCATCGTGCCTGCACGCGCTCGCCGCGCGCGCGCACCAGCTCGAGCGCCCCAGCGGTCAGCTGCGCCGCCAGACCGCGCCCGCGCAGCGGCGCGGGAACCTCGGCGTGAGTGAGCAACCACAGCTTGCCGACGCGCTCGTAGTCGATGAAAGCGATCGCGCCGTCACATTGGAGTTCGAAGCGCTGACGTTCGACGTTCTCGGTCACGCAAGGATTCATGCCGGGCTGCCCTCCTCCGCCAGCACCGCTTCGGCGGCTCCAAACTGCAGTGCCGCGACCCGGGCGTACAGCGGACTCGAACGCATCAGCTGCGCGTGACTGCCGACCGCCACCACGTGGCCGGCCTCGACCACGACGATGCGGTCCGCCCGAAGCACGGTGGCCAGTCGGTGGGCAATTACCAGCGTGGTGCGCCCGCGCATCAGTTGGCCGAGCGCCAACTGCACCAACCGCTCGGACTCCGCGTCCAGCGCACTGGTGGCTTCGTCCAGTAGCAGGATCGGGGGATCCTTCAGAATAGCGCGCGCAATGGCGATGCGCTGGCGCTGGCCGCCGGACAGTCGCATGCCGCGCTCGCCGAGAAAGGTGTCGTAGCCGGAAGGCAGTTCGCGCAGAAATTCGTCGGCCGCGGCCGCGCGCGCCGCCGCGCGGATATCGGCATCCGAAGCGCCCGGCCGTCCGTAGCCGATATTGTCGCGGGCGCTGGCGCCAAACAACACCGTGTCCTGCGGCACCAGTCCGATCTGTCGTCGCAATGCCTGAGGGTCGAACTGCCGAATATCCTGCCCATCGATGCAGATGTGTCCGCTCTCCGGATCATAGAATCGCAGCAGCAACTGAAAGGTAGTGCTCTTGCCGGCGCCCGACGGACCGACCACCGCGACCGTCTCGCCGCTGTGCACCGCGAGCGTGTAATCATCGAGCGCGCGCGTCTCCAGACGCGACGGGTAACGAAATACCACGTGCTCGAACGCAATGTCTCCCCGCACGCGCGCCGGCAATGCTAGCGGCTCCTGCGGTGCGCAAATCGTCGGTGAGGCCGACAGCAGTTCGGTCAGCCGCTCCATGGCACCGGCCGCACGCTGCACCTCGCCCCACATCTCCGTCAGGGCCGCCGCCGAGGTGCCGACGATGATTGCGTAAACGAAGAACTGGCTCAATTGCCCCCAGGTCATGTCGCGGCTCAATACGGCATGCGCGCCGGCCCACAGCACGCAGGTGATGCCGCCGAAGATCAACATCGTCCCCAGTCCGGTGAGCACGGCGCGTACGCGCGAGCGGCGGATAGCGGCGACGAAACTGCCCTCGACCGCTCGGCCGTAGCGCTGGGTCTGCAATTCCTCCAGTGTGAATGCCTGGATGGTCTGCACCGCGTTGAGCGTTTCATCGACCACGCTGCTGGTATCGGCAATCCGATCCTGGGTACTGCGCGACAGCCGTCGCACGCGCCGCCCGACGATGATCATCGGGATTACCACGATCGGCATCAGCACCACCACCCAGATCGTCAGCCGCGTGCTGGTGAGTGCGAGCATCATCAGCGCGCCGCCCAGGTTCAGCACCGAGCGCAAGGTGATTGACAGATTGACCCCGGCGATCGCCTGAACCAGGGTGGTATCGGCCGTCAGCCGCGACAACACCTCGCCGATGCGAGTCACCTCGAAGAAGGTCGGATCCATGCGCACCACACGTCGATAGACGGCCTGGCGCAGATCGGCCACGACGCGTTCCCCAAGCCAGGTCACCAGATAAAATCGCAGCGCCGCAAAGACCCCGAACGCCCCGGCCGCCAGAAGAAAGCCGACCAGATAGCGATTCAGCAGTTGCGGGTCGGCTGATGACAGACCGTGATCGATCAATGGGCGCTGCGCGGCGGGTAACGTCAACATGGCCGCCGCCGCCAACAACAGCGCCGCCAGAGCGGCGCTCAACAGCATCCGGTGCGGCGCTAGAAATGGCAGCAGCGCGCGCAGCGGCCGTAGCGAGCGAGCTCGCGGTCGATCTGTCATATCAGGCATAAATACGGGTCCTGGAACGGGAGCTGCATGGAAGCGTGGCGCAGGTCATGTCTCCGGCACAAGACACTGGTACTTGAGCCCGGTTTGGCGGTACCGTCGGCAGCCCGATATCTATAATGCACTTTCCCTGGAGGAACTACCCATGGCGCTTTGGAAGGAACCCGGCTCGACCACGAGCCCGACCCCGAGCGGCAGCCCCGCTTCAAGCACTCCGACCACCGTCACCGAATTGCATAAGAGTGGCGATCACGCCGACACCCCCCGCCGCGCCAGCGCGGCCAAGAGCAGCGTCGAATCCGTCATCGCCGCCGAGCTGACCATCGAGGGCAAGATTTCCGGCTCGGGTGATGTGCGCATCGCCGGCCGCTTCAAGGGCGACGTCCAGGTTGACGGCAATTTCCGTATCGATGCCGGTGCACGCCTCGAAGGCCAGGTGCGTGCGTCGGTGGTGGTCGTGGGCGGGGAGTTGCAGGGCAATGTCGATGCCGCCAAGCAGGTGGACGTACTCAGTTCCGGCATCGTCGTCGGCGATGTCAAGGCCGCATCGATCACCGTGGCCGCCGGCGCACGCATGCGCGGACACGTGGAATTCGGTTGGGAGGACAAGGCGGTGGAATTCAAGGGCAGCACACGATCGATATGAGTGTGCTGCGCTCGGGCACGCCGGGTGCCACCCGCGTTTGCCCGCACTGCAAGGCGACCGTGCTCGAGACCGCTGCGGTCTGTCCGGGCTGCCGCCATCACCTGCGCTTCAACGCCGATGCGAGTCAGGCGGTGGCGGACGACGACTACTGCGCACTTAGCGTTGATGGCAGCATCGCACATAAGCTCGCGACCGAGCCGTGTGAATATTTCGTGGTACTGGATATCACCGACGACCGCGGCGACAAGGTCACGCGTCAGGTGGTTGGAGTTGGCGTGCTGCAGGCCGGCGAAAAGCGCAACCTGCATATGTCCGTGGGCATGCGCCCGGTACGTGCCCAGTCGGCGGTCAAGGCGCAGCCCAGCGCCGCGACCGCCTCGGCGCCGGCGAGCCAGCCGGCCGCAGTGGTCGCCCGGGTGGTGCCACAGCCAGCGTCCGTGATCAATTCGCGCCTGCAACCGCGGCCGCCTGGTACACCACCCGGCCCGGGAAGCAGCGGCGGTTCGCCACCGCGATTCCGTAACTTTCGCAAACCCTGAAGCACCGACAGGCGCTTCAGACACCGGCCGGCTAGCCCCGATGCCCCTTGGGCTTGCGGAATTTCAGTAAAAACCGATCGGTCTTGTCGTGCAGGTCGAACACCTTGGCGGTGTGCGCATCGTCGGCGTGATGCAGCAGATTGCTGGAGGAATCCAGCACAAAGCCTACGCTGGTGAGTTCCTGTACCACCAGCTTCTGGTCGATCCGGTGCAGAGTGTCGGTGTCGCGCGCTCCTGAGCCGGACTCGGCGGCATGATCCTCGACCACGAACACGCCACCTGGCTTGAGCGCCTTGAATATCGCGCTGTCGAACGCGTGCATGTCGGGCGACCCGAACATCTTGTTGTGCAGGTCGTGGTAATTCTCTGACGTCCACACCACGTCCAGCGCTGCGGGCAGGCTGAAATCCGAAGCGTCCTTGCTGTCGGCTGTCACGTTGGTGCAGGGATTGGGTGTCGCCTCGTCCGGAGCTGGCGGATGTTCGGGCTTGATCGCGCGATTGATGCTGACGGCGTAGACGTGGCCCTTGTCGCCCACCACGCGACAGAAGATACGGGTGAAATAGCCGCGGCCAGGCATCAGCTCCGCCACCTTGTCGCCTGACTTGATGCCGGCGAACTCGATGACCGGCCCCGGGAGGCGGTCGGCATCGCGGTCTCGGTCGCGCTCCGGCCGGGTAGGCTCTGCGATGGCGGCTTGCACATACGGCGGCGGAACCTGGGTGAGGCCCGCGTAGGCCGCGCTGGCGGCCAGTGCCAGCCACAGCAGGCCCGCGCGCACGATTGTTTCTCTATGATCCTGCATGTTGTTCTCTCCCTTCCCAAGCGCGTCC